>NZ_JBFALG010000027.1:83687-96018 GCF_040656135.1 Micromonospora sp. NPDC050200 | reverse complement strand
GCCAGGATCAAACTCTCCAACAAAAACCTGTTGAAAACATGTCCTGACAACAAAAGTGTTGCCAAAGGAATCCCAACCAACCAGACCCACCAAAAGCAGGCCCGACCAGTCCGGGGTATAAATCAATTTGGCACTGGCTTATCAAGCACCCTGTTGAGTTCTCAAAGAACAACCACACACCGCCCGGAAACCCTCACACGAGGACCCCCGACCCGGGGCATTTCAATCGTCCGCGTCCGCCGCTCTCGCGCCGGGCACTTTTACTACGCTACCCGGTGATATCCGCCGTGTCAAACCGCTCTGTCGCGATCCACACCACTTCCACCACAATTCCGGACACCACAATTCGACCGGCTTCCGCCGCTGTCCTCGTGGCTTCCGACAGGCCGGCCGCTGCGGTCTCCCGCACGCTCGCCCGGTGCCCTGCCGGCGATGAACCATACCCGGTCGGCTCCGCCTCACCAAATCGACCCCCAGGTCGATTCGGGGCACCGCCCGGTCCCCGGCTCCGAAGGGGTGAACCCTCGACCCGGGAAGCTCATTCCCGCGCTCCGGCCTTGCAGGTCTTTCGCCTGTTTCGCCCGTTCCGCGCTGACAGAGAGAAAGCTACGCGCCCGGCGAGTTGATCGTCAACTCGGCCGGGCGCGTCCCGCGTCACACCATCAAGCGGCGGCTATCCGCGCAGCTCAACCCCCGCGAAGGAGCGCTTGCCGCGACGCAGCACCAGGTACCGCCCGTGCAGCAGGTCCTCCGGCGCGACGACCCCGTCCACCTCGGTCACCCGGGTGTTGTTGACGTAGGCGCCACCCTCGGCGATCACCCGCCTCGCCTCCTTGAGGCTCGGCACCAGGCCGGAGTCGCGCAGCAGCCCGGCCACGTCGGGCAGTTCGGTCAGGTGGACCAGACCGGCCTCGGTCAGCGCGGCCCGCAGCGTCTCCGGCGTCAGGTCGTCGAGCGATCCCCGGCCGAAGAGCGCCTGGCTCGCCGCCACCGCCTGGGCCATCTCCCGCTCACCGTGCACCAGGGTGGTCAGTTCCTCCGCGAGGGCCCGCTGGGCCGACCGGGCGGCCGGCCGCTCGGCGGTCTCCTTCTCCAGCGCCTCGATCTCCTCGCGGGAGCGGAAGCTGAAGTAGCGTAGGTAGCGGGTGACGTCCCGGTCGTGGGCGTTGACCCAGAACTGGTAGAAGGCGTACGGGGTGGTCATCTCGGGGTCGAGCCAGACCGCCCCACCCTCGGTCTTGCCGAACTTCGTCCCGTCGGACCGGGTCACCAGCGGGGTAGTGAAGGCCTGCACCGGGCCGGCGCCCCGGCGCCGGACGTAGTCGACGCCGGCGGTGATGTTGCCCCACTGGTCGGAGCCGCCGTACTGGAGCTGGCAGCCGTGCCGGCGGTGCAGCTCGAGGAAGTCGTTGGCCTGGAGCAGCTGGTAGCTGAACTCGGTGAAGCTGATGCCGGTCTCCAGCCGCGCCCTGACCACCTCCCGGGCGAGCATCTTGTTCACCGGGAAGTGCTTGCCGACGTCGCGCAGGAACTCGACCACCGACATCTCGCCGGTCCAGTCCAGGTTGTTGACCAGTTGCGCCGCGTTCTCCCCGGTGTACGACACGAAGGGCGAGAGCTGGTCGCGGATGCGCTGGACCCAGCCGGCGACCACCTCCGGCGGATTGATCGTCCGCTCGGCGCTCTCCTTCGGATCGCCGATCTGCCCGGTCGCCCCGCCCACCAGCAGCAGCGGGCGGTGGCCGGCGAGCTGGAACCGGCGGGCGGTGACGACCTGCATGAGGTGGCCGACGTGCAGGCTGGGCGCGGTCGGATCGAAGCCCACATAGAAGGTGGCCGTCTCGCCGTCGAGCAGCTCGCGCAGCTCGTCGAGGCCGGTCGAGTCCTGGATCAGGCCCCGCCACCGCAGGTCTTCGGTCAGGGAGTCCCGCCCGTGCGGGAGGTTGCTGTCGGTCACGGTCACCGATTCTCCCCCATGGCGGGCCCCGGGCCGTACCGGGTTTGGCCTCCCGGCCGGTTGACTAGGCTGGCGGCTCCACGAGACGAGGAGGAACGTCGTGGAGATGCCGGACCTGACGGGCGGCCTGGTCGCCCTGCTCGGGCTGAAGTTGGACGAGGTCGGCCCGGACCGGGTGGTCATCCGCTGGGAGGTCCGCCCCGAGCTGCACCAACCGTTCGGCATCCAGCACGGCGGCGTGTACTGCGCGGTGGTGGAGACCGCAGCGAGCGTGGGCGGGTCGATCTGGCTCGGCGGGCGCGGGACGGTGGTCGGCGTGTCCAACCAGACGGACTTCCTGCGCGCGGTCCGCGACGGCGAGCTGACCGCGGTCGGCACCCCGGTGCACCGTGGACGCAGCCAGCAGTTGTGGCAGGTGGAGATCACCGACGGGGAGGGGCGGCTGGTCTCGCGCGGCCAGGTCCGGTTGCAGAACCTCACCGCCGGCTGACCGACGACCCGCCGCCGGCACCCTGCGGACCGGTGACGGGTACGCCCCGCCCGCCACGTCCGGCTCGTCGGGTTCGGCGAGGCCGCGTCGGCGGCCCGCGTCGGCGGCGTGACCGTCGCGCGACGAGCGACCGGCCCGATGACAGCGACGCTGCGTTCCGGCGACGACGGGAGCTGCCCGATTTGCCGGGAAAGAAGGCCCTCGCGCGGCTATCGTCGGGTTCGATGACACCGGCCGACGCTCACCCGACGTGAAGAAGCTGCTGGCCGTCACGCTCGGCGTGCTGTCAGCCATCGGGGGCTTCGTCGACATCGGCGATCTGGTGGCGGCGAGCCAGGCCGGCGCCCGCTTCGGGATGGGGCACGCCTGGGTGCTGCTGGTCGGGGTGCTCGGCATCTGCGCGTACGCGGAGATGGCCGGCCGGATCGCGGCGGTGAGCGGCCGGGCGGTGTTCGACCTGGTCCGGGAGCGGTTGGGGCCGCGGGTCGCGCTGCTCAACCTGGTCGCCTCCTACCTGGTCACGGTGCTGACCCTGGCCGCCGAGCTGGGCGGCGTGGCGCTCGCCCTGCAGCTGGCCTCGCGGGTGAGCTACCTGCTGTGGGCGCCGGTGGCCGCGTTCGCGGTCTGGCTGGTGCTGTGGCGGATGCGTTTCCAGGTGATGGAGCGGGTCTTCGGGCTGGCCGGGATGGCCCTGGTGGTGTTCGCGGTGGCCCTGCTCTGGCTGCCTACCGACTGGTCCGCGCTGGCCCGGGGCGCGCTGCAACCGGGGGCGGCCGGGCAGGGCTGGGGGACGTACTGGTTCGTGGCGGTGGCGCTGTTCGCCTCCACGGTCAGCCCGTACGAGGTGTTCTTCTTCTCCTCCGGCGGGGTGGAGGAGAACTGGAGCGCCACCGACCTGGCCAACGCCCGGTCGAACGTGCTGATCGGCTTCCCCGTGGGCGGGTTCCTCGCCCTGTCGCTGGTGGCCACCGCCGCGGTGGTCTTCCACCCGACGGGGATGTCGCTGTCGACGCTCGACCAGGTGGCCGTGCCGGTGGTCATCGCGTTCGGCGGGGTGGGGCTGGCGATCGCCGCGCTGGCGTTCTTCGCGGTCACCTTCGGGGCCGCGCTGGAGACCGGGCTGTCGGCGGCGTACACGGCGGCCCAGTACTTCGGCTGGCAGTGGGGCAAGCGGGTCAGCCCCCGGGATGCGGCCCGCTTTCACAGCGTGCTGCTGGTCAGCGTGCTGCTCGGGATGCTGCTGCTGTTCACCACGATCGACCCGGTGCAGCTGACCGAGTACATGCTGGTGCTCAGCGCGGTGGTGCTGCCGCTGACGTACCTGCCGATCCTGATCGTGGCCAACGACCGGACGTACCTGGGCGACCGGGTCAACGGACGGCTGCTCAACCTGTTCGGGGCGGTGTTCCTGGTGGTGATCGTGGCGGCGTCGGTGGCCGCGATCCCGCTGGCCATCGCGACGGGGCTGGGCCGATGAGGCTCCAGCTCGGCCGGCAACTGCTCGACCGGCAGATCGTCGACTCCGACGGCCTGCTGGTCGGCAAGGTCGACGACGTGGAGTTCGGCATCGACGCCGACGGCCTCCCGTACGTGGCGTTCCTGCTCACCGGCCAGGCGGCGCTCGCCCAGCGGATCGACGGGCGGATCGGCCGGCTCCTGGTGGCGGTCGCCAACCGACTCACCGACGAGCCGCCCGTGCGACCGCAGCGCATCCCGTTCACCCAGGTCGCGCGGATCGACAGCGCGGTACGGCTGCGGACCCGCGGGGACGAGCTGCCCCGGCCGCCCGTGGAGGCCTGGCTGCGCCGGCACCTGATCGACCGGATCCCGGGAGCCCACCGTGCGAGCGGGTGAGCTGCTCGGCCGCGTCGCGTACGACCTGCACGGCCGGCGGCTCGGCCGGGTGGTGGACGTGGTGGTGCGCGGCAGCTTCCCGGACGGCCCGCTGCGGCTGACCGACGTGATCGTCACCCGGCACTGGTGGAGCCGGTTGGTCGGGCGGCTGATCGGGGCGGAGCGGCACCCGTCCGGGCCGTGGCCGATCCGGGCGGTGTCCCGGGCGCTGAGCCGCGGCACCCGGCAGCTCCCCGCCGACCAGGTGCAGCTCCTCCCGCCGGTGCCCGGCTTCCCGTTCGGCGACCCGGAGCCCTGAGTCCGGCCGGCCGGGCCGGCGCGCGCGGCGGCGGCGCCCACGCTGGTCGGGCAGCGGCTCGGCAAGGCCGGTGCAGGCTTGCCAGTGCCCCGAGCGGGCTCGGGAGTGCCCCGCCTACGCTCGGACGGGGGCCGGCAGGTCGAGCGCGTACGAGCCGCCCTCGGGGCGGAAGCCGAGCCGGTGGTAGTAGGGGGAGACCATGCCGGGCGGGCTGACCACCCGGCGGAAGCCGCGGTCGGTGAACAGGCTGCTGCGGCGGTAGACGAACTCCCCCGGGGTGAAGTCGCGGAACCGCTGGGTGACGTAGTCCAGGTCGATCTGGGCCACCCCGTCGGCCTCGGCGTGCGACAGCACCACGCCGACCACCTCGTCGGCGCGGACCACCAGGAACGCCGACCGTTCGGCGGCGGGCGCCGGCCACCGGAAGTCGGGGTTGAACCGGGCGATGTCGGCGGCGTGCACCCGCAGCGTGTGCGCCAGGAACTGGTCGCCGACGCCCACCTCGACGACCTGGTACGTCTGCTCGTCGTGCCGGGTGGCCAGCATCCTCCGCAGGTACCAGACGTTGATCACGGCGAGCACGACGTTCAGGCCGACCATCGGCCAGACCTGCACCGCGGCGTTGTAGCCGATCAGGATCAGACAGCCGACCAGGTTGAGCGCGCGCAGCCGCAGGATGCGCGTCTGCAGCAGGGACCAGACCAGCAGCGCGGAGCCGGCCCAGCCGACGAGTTCCAGCCAGTTCACCCCGCGAGACTAGTGGCCGCGCTGGTCAGCCGCCTCGGCGGGTAACTCCAGCACCCACTCCCCCACCTCGGCGCCGCGGCCGTCGGCGTACCCGGAGTCCTCGCCGATCACGACGAAGCCGCACTTGCGCAGCACGGCGAGGGAGGCGCGGTTGTCCTTGGCGGTGCGGGCGTTCACCGGCCGCCGTGGCAGCTCGCGCAGCAGCGCGGTGAGCGCGGCGGTGGCGTGGCCCCGGCCCCAGCGGCGCGGGTCGATCCAGTAGCTGACCTCGGTGCACTCCTCCACCGGGAAGGCGACCACGTGCCCGACCACCTCGCCGCCCACGGTGACAGTGCGGATGACGATCCGCGGGTCGGCGCGGATCCGCTGCCAGTGCGCGTCGAACGCCACCCGGTCGGCCGGGTCCTCCGGCCCGAAGGCGGCCATCCAGTTGGCCTCCGGATCCTGCTGGTGGGCGAAGAAGTCGGGCAGGTCGTCGTCGCGCACCGGGCGCAGCTGGAGGTCGACGGTCACGGCCCGCAGGATACGCACCCGCACCGACACGCCGGGACCTCTGGCCGATGATCGAAGTGCCGCGGGCGGCGCTGACCGCCGGGGAGATCGCCGCCGAGGCGCACTTCTTCTCCTTCGGCACCAACGACCTGACCCAGACCGCCTGGGCGTTCTCCCGCGACGACGTGGAGGGCTCGTTCTTCGGCGCGTACCTGGAGCGGGGGATCTTCACGGTCTCGCCGTTCGAGAGCATCGACGCCAAGGGCGTCGGGCGGCTGGTCCGGCTGGCCGTGGCCGAGGGACGGGCCACCCGACCCGAGCTGACCGTCGGGGTCTGCGGCGAGCACGGCGGCGACCCCGACTCGGTGGCCTTCTTCGCCGACGCCGGCCTGGACTACGTCTCCTGCTCGCCGTACCGGGTGCCGATCGCCCGGCTGGCCGCCGGGCGGGCCGCCGTCGACCCCGCCACCGGCACGTCCGACTCCCGTTAGGAGGCCCTCCGATGACCGCGATCCTCAATCCGACCGGCCCCGCCCCGCTGAGCCCGCCACCGCGGCGGGCGCCGGAGCCGGCGGCGGCGCCCGCGCCGGGCGTACCCGTGGGACCGGTGCTGGAACTGCCCGGCACGCCGCCGGCGGCGGCGCTGGTGCCGGTGACCCGCGACGGCCGGACGGTCGGGGCGTTCGTCCTGGCCGGCGGGCGGGTCCGCTACCGGTCGCTGCCCGACCCCGACCAGGTGCTCGCCGCGGCGGCCGGTGTGGTCGCCGTCGCGCTGCTCACCGCCGCGGTGGTGGCGGCCAGCCGGCGCCGGCCCCCGGCGATCGGCGCGGTGGCCATGGGTCCCGGCGGCTGGCTCAGCCTGCGCGGCACGCCCGCCCCGGCGCTGCGCCCGGCGCCCGGCCGCCCGTGGTGGGCGCGGGTGCTGCGGGCCCACCGCCTGGTCGCCGAACGCTGACCCACGCCACCGCCCCCGCCCACCGCCCCACGGGCACGACCCGCAGTAGCCACTCTTTCCGTGAAGGTGCGTGGATCTTGAAGCTTCCCGCTCGCGGACACCGCACCGCCCGCCCCGGACCTGCTGTCCCGGGTACGCGGCCAGTTCGCCGAGCGGGGGCTGACCGTGCACTGACGGCGCCGCCGTCCGGCGGCCGGCCGGTCAGACCCGGTGGGCGACAGTCGTTCACCCGGCCGGTGGACCTGTGGCCGGCCACGGCTCGGCGCGGGCCGCCGCCCCGCAGGATCGGCGCATGCGGGCGATACGTGAGCGTCGAGGTCGACCGGCCGTCGCCGGTCCGCGAGTTGTGGCCGCGGCGGCCACCGGCGCCCTGGCCGTCGGCGCCCGGGTGATCGGCGCCGCGGCGACCGGTTCGCTGGCCGTGTCCGCCCTCGCCGGTGGGGCGACCGCGCTGGGCGTGCTGGCGGTCGGCCGGCTGGCGGTTCGCCGGGCGGTGATCCGGGAGCTGCGCATCGGCCGGCTGGAGGTGGACGAGCTGGTCGTGCACCGGCGCGCCGACCCGGCGCGGGACGGCGACGGATAGCGGACGGTGTCCCGCTCGCCGCGCGTACCCTGATCGGTGGACGGCGCGGCCACGGGTGAGGCCGTCCGGCGACCGTGGGGGCGGGCGGATCAGCTCGCCGACGACGTCGGATAGCCGTACAAGTCCAGCAGTCGCACCCGGGACGCCTGGAGCCGGTCCACCACCACGCTCATGAACCGGGTGGTCAGCTGCCGGCCGACCGCGTCGTCGGTCTCCATCAACTGGCGCACTCCCTCGGCGGTGAACTCGACGGTGGTGGTGCGCCGGACGGCGACCGCGCCAAACTGCCAGCGGTACGGCGGGAAGAGCCAGGACCAGCCGAGCACCCCGCCCGGGCCGATCGTCTCGATGCCCACGTCGCCCCGCCCCGGCACCGGGAAGTCCAGCGCCACCTCGCCGCCCCGGACCAGCCAGAACCGCTCCGCCGGCTGGCCGGCGCGGAACACCCGGTGGCCGGGATGCCAGACCACCGGCCGGGCGTACCCGGTCAGCGGGGGCAACCACTCCTGCGGCAGCCCGGTCAGGAACGGGTGCTCACGCAGCATGTCCAGCGGGGTCATGGCCTGGTCCTATTCACCTCGGGCGGGGCCCGGCGAACCGCCGGGCCCCGGTTGTCGGCTCAGCGCTTCCCACCGTGCTCCACGGTGACCGGAATCTCCTGGGCGGTCGGCTCTGTCCCGCCGACCGTCGCGGAGATCTGGAGGATGCCGTCGGCGTACCGGGCGGCGATGGTCTCCGGCTTGGCGCCCGCCGGCAGCGGGATCAGGCGGGAGAAGGATCCGTAGTGGAACTCGGAGCGGACCTTGTCCGCGTGGCCCTCCCGGCGCACCACGTCCAGCCGCAGGTGCTCGCCGGTGCGGGTGATCCGGACGTCCTTGGCCGGGTCGATCCCCGGCAGTTCGGCGCGGACCACGTACCGGTCTCCGTCGAGGTAGTCCTCGACCCGGATCGTCGGCGCCAGCAGCGGGAACCAGGAGAGATTCGTCCAGTCGAACGGCGCGAGCGCGCCGCCCCGGAACTTCGTGACGGTGGACATCGTCGACCTCCTTGTCGCTTGTCCTGACCCTCATCCCACTCCGCGCCGGCCGGTGGCGTCAGGGCCGATGGTCCCGGGCCCGGCGGGCGCAACGCCTCTGCCCCACGCGAGCGCACGGCGGGACGGTGGCAGGGGACGGCGTGCCCCGACGCGCCGCGCGAGGCGGGGAGGCAGCGGTGACGACGACCGGCGAACGGGGCGGGACACGGGAGGGCACCCGCGAACGGGGCGCCCCGGTCGGGCTCCGGGCAGCCGAGGCCGCCGACCAGCTCCGCGTCGACGGTCCCAACACGGTCGCGCCGCCGCCCCGTCGGCACCTGGCGGTACGCGTCCTGCACCAGCTCACCGACCCGCTGGTGGCGCTGCTGCTCGCCGCGGCCGTGGTCACCACCGTGCTAGGCGACTATCCGGACACCGCGGTGATCGTGCTGGTCGTGCTGGTCAACACCGCCATCGGCGTGGTGCAGGAGGTCCGCGCGGACCAGGCGATCGCCGCGCTGGACCAGCTCGCCGCGCCCACCGCCCGGGTGGTCCGGGACGGCCGCGACCTGCTGGTGCCGGCCGCCGAGGTCGTCCGGGGAGATCTGGTCCGGGTCGAGGCCGGTGACGTCGTCCCGGCCGACCTGCTGCTCACCGAGGCGAGCCGGCTGCACCTGGACGAGTCCGCGCTGACCGGCGAGGCGGTGCCGGTCGGGCGCGCTGCCGGCGGGGAGGCGCTGGCCGGGACGGTGGTCACCACCGGCCGGGGCGCCGGCGCCGTGGTCCGGACGGGCCAGGCCAGCGCGCTGGGCCGGATCAGCGCCCTGGTGGCCGGCACCCGGCCCGCCGCCACCCCGTTGCAGCGCCGGCTGGCCGGACTGGGCCGGCTGCTCGGGCTGGTCGCGGTGGTGCTGTCCGCGCTCGTCTTCGTGCTGGGCGCGGTCGGCGGCCGGCCGGTGGCGGACATGGCGATCACGGCGGTGAGCCTGGTGGTGGCGGCGGTGCCCGAGTCGCTGCCGGCGGTGGTGACCCTGGCGCTGGCGCTGGGCGCCCGCCGGATGGCCGGGGCGCACGCCATCCCGCGCCGGCTGCACGCCGTGGAGACGCTCGGCTCGGTGACCGTGATCGCGTCCGACAAGACCGGCACGCTCACCGAGGGACGGATGGCGGTGCAGCAGGCGGTGACCGCCGACGGGGCGCGCTACGCGGTCACCGGCAGCGGGTATGCCCCGTACGGCCACGTGCACCGGGGCGGCTCGGCGGTGGCCGTACCGGAGGAGCTGCGCCGGCTGGCGCGGGCCGGGCTGCTGTGCAGCGACGCCGCGCTGTCGACGCCGGACGACGAGCGCCCCGACTGGGGCGCGGTGGGTGACCCGCTGGAGGCGGCGCTGGTCGCCTTCGCCGGCCGCTGTGGTCTCGATCCGGAGGCCACCCGCGCCGCCTGGCCCCGGGTCGCGGAGCACCCCTTCGACCAGGCCACCCGCCGCATGGTCACCGTGCACCGCACATGCGACCAGCGGTACCTGGTGGTGTGCAAGGGGGCCCCGGAGAGCATCCTGGCCGCGCCGCTGGTCGACGCCTCCGACGCTGAGGTGGCCGAACTGACCGCCACCGCCCACCGACTGGCCGGCGAGGGGCTGCGGGTGCTCGCCGTCGCGACCGCCCTGGTGGACGCGGCGCCCGACCCGGCCGCGCCGGCCGGGCTGCGCCCGGTGGGGCTCGTCGCCGTCGGCGACCCGCTGCGCGCGGGCGCCCCGGAGATCGCCGACAGCTTCGACGCCGCCGGGGTACGGCTGCTGCTGGTCACCGGCGACCATCCGGCCACCGCCGCCGCGATCGGCGGTCAGCTCGGTCTCTGGCGCGACGGCGACCCCCTCGTCCGCGGTGACCACGACGATCCCGCCGCGGCGCACCCGCAGGCGCGGGTGTTCGCCCGGACCCAGCCGGAGCAGAAGCTCGACATCATCGCCGGCCTCCAGTCGCGGGGACACGTGGTGGCGATGACCGGCGACGGGGTCAACGACGCCCCGGCGCTGCGCCGCGCCGACATCGGGGTGGCGATGGGCGGCGGCACCGAGGTCGCCCGGCAGGCCGCCGACCTGGTGCTGGTCGACGACGACCTGTCCACCGTGGCCGCCGCGATCGGCGAGGGCCGCCGGATCTACGACAACATCCGCCGGTTCCTGCGCTACGCCCTGTCCGGCGGCGTGGCGGAGATCGCGGTGATGCTGCTCGGCCCGCTGTTCGGGCTGGCCGTACCGCTGCTGCCGGCGCAGATCCTCTGGGTCAACCTGCTCACCCACGGCGTGCCGGGGGTGGCGCTCGGCGCGGAACCGGCGGAGCCGGGCACGCTGCGCCGCGCGCCCCGGTCCCCGCAGGAGTCGGTGCTCGGCGGTGGGCTCGGCCGGGACGTTCTGGTCACCGGCGCGCTGATCGCCGCCGTGGTGCTCGGCGCCGGCGTGGTCGCCGCGGACCAGGAGCTGCCCTGGCAGTCGGTGGTGTTCGTGGTGCTGGGGCTGGCCCAGCTCGGGGTGGCGCTGGCGGTCCGGGCGCCCCGGCCGGCGGGTGCCCGCCGGGCCAACCCGGGCCTGCTGGTCGCGGTCGCCGGGTCGGCGCTGCTACAGGTCGGCGGGGTGCTGCTCGACCCGCTGCGCGAACTGCTCGGCACCGACCCGCTCGGGCCGGGTGTCCTGCTGGGCTGCGCGGCGGTCGGCGCGCTGCCCGGGCTCGCCCTGCGGCTGGCCCGCCGCCGCCCCGGCGGCACGCAGACCCTGCCCACACCCCGGCGTCCGGTCGACGCGCCGGGCGTCGCCGGCCGGCACGACGAGCCGGTCGGCTGACCGGCGACGACCTCGGCGACGGCCCACCAGGCGGCCCACCGTCGAGGTCGCCGGGCCGGGCACGGGACGGGACCAACGCCCCGGGGCCCGGGCCGACCGCCCCTGTCCGGGTAGCCGGCGGCGGACAAGAGTTGGAGACGAACGAAGGAGGACGTGATGACCATCAGATCCGGTGCTCCCGTGGTGGTGGGTGTGGACGGTTCGCAGCCGGCCCTGGACGCGGTGCGGGTCGCCGCCCGGGAGGCCGCGGCGCGGCACCGTCCGCTGCGGGTGGTGCACGCGTTCATCTGGCCGCTGTTCGGTACGCCGCTGGGCCCGGTGCCCGCCGCCCCGCCCGACGCGGGCCTGCGTCACGAGGCCGAACGGTTCGTCGCCGACGCGGTGACCGAGGCCGGCAAGATCGCACCCGAGGTCGCCGTCACCGGCGAGGTCGTCGACGGCGCGGCCACCCCGGTGCTGCTGCGCGAGTCCCGGGACGCGGTGCTGGTGGTGCTCGGCCACCGCGGGCTCGGCGGCTTCGCCGGGCTGCTGGTCGGGTCGGTGGCCGTGCAGGTCTCCGCCCGCGCCGGCTGTGCGGTGCTGGTGGTCAAGGGCGAGGCCCGGGCGGACGGCCCGGTGCTGGTCGGCGTCGACGGCTCGGCCCTGTCCACCGAGGCGCTGGGGTTCGCCTTCGAGGAGGCCGCGCTGCGGGACACCGGACTGGTGGCGCTGCACGCCTGGCTCACCCCGACCCCGGTCGGTCCCGGCGACATGCTCCCGCTGGTCTACGACGTCGACGCGCTCGCCGCCGAGGAGCAGCGGGTGCTGGCCGAGTCGCTGGCCGGCTGGTCGCAGCGGTACCCACAGGTGCCGGTGCGGCACCGGGTGGCGCACGGCGCGCCGGCCCGGGTGCTGGTGGCGGAGTCCGCCGCGGCGCAACTGACCGTGGTCGGCGCGCACGGCCGCGGTGCCTTCACCGGGATGCTGCTCGGCTCGGTGAGCCACGCGGTGCTGCACCACTCGCACGGTCCGCTGGCGATCGTCCGGCACCGCCGCGAGGCCGAAAGGTCCTGACCGCCGCCGTCCGCGCCGGCCCCGGCCCCCCCCCCCCCCGCCGGTCC
>NZ_JBFALG010000027.1:0-83677 GCF_040656135.1 Micromonospora sp. NPDC050200 | reverse complement strand
GCCCCGCGGTGCCCCCCAGGGCCGGTCCCTCGCGCCCGCGCACGGGTCCGCCCCGCCGGCGGGCGAAACACGTCGCCACCCGGCCGGCCCGCGTGACACGCCCTGCCGCCGTCGGGACGGAGCGCCCGTCCCGCACGGACGGTCCGGCGCGACGGATGGCCCAGCGGCACGGCGCGTCCCGCCGAATGCCGGTGGCGCGGGGCGGGTACGTCGACAATGACCTGATCGAGTCATGGGGGTGCTGATGAACCGACCTGTCGTGGTGGGCGTCGACGGATCGCCGTCCAGCCTGGTCGCCGCGGAGCACGCGGCCCGGGCCGCCGTGCTGCGCCGCCGGCCGCTGCACCTGGTGCACGGCTACCTGCACCCGCTGGGCTACGGCGTGCCGCTCAACCCGTACGACCTGGGGGTGCCGGCGCCCACCGAGGAGGCGGCGAAGATGCTGGAGCGGACCGCGGCGGACCTCACCGGCCGCTGGCCCGGACTGACCGTCGAGGTACGCCAGGTCGCCGGCGGCCCGGGCGCCACCCTGGTCGAGGAGTCCCGCCGGGCCGAACTGGTGATCGTGGGCAGCCGGGGCCTGGGTGGCTTCGCGGGGCTGCTGCTCGGCTCGGTCGGCGCCCAGGTCGCCGCGCACGCGCACTGCCCGGTGCTGGTCGTCCGTCCCGAGGACCAGCCGATCCCGGTGGACGGGCCGGTGGTGGCCGGGGTGGACGGCTCGGAGTCCGCCCGGCTGGCCACCGGGTACGCCGCCGACGAGGCGGCCCGCCGGAAGGTGCCGCTGGTGCTGGTGCACGTCGACCAGCCGGGCGGGGACCGTCCGGTGCCGGAGGAGGTCGAGGAGTCCCAGGCCGCCTACCGGGCGGAGGCGGTGCGGCTGCTCGCCGGGGCGTCCGCCGCCGTCCGGGCCGACCACCCGGACCTGGTGGTGCGCGAGCACCCGGTCCGGGCGGCCAGCCCGGCGCAGGGGCTGGTCGAGGCGAGCGGTGAGGCCTCGGTGCTGGCCATCGGCACCCGCGGCCGGGGCGGTTTCGCCGGGCTGCTGCTCGGCTCGGTCAGCCAGGCGGTGGTGCAGCACGCGCACTGCCCGGTCCTGGTCGCCCACCCGTACGAGCGGGCCGACTGACGGTCAGCTGTCCCGACCGCCGAGGAGCTGCGCGAAGTCGGTGGTGAGGGCGAACGGGTCGGCCGGGCCGGTCGCCGGCGGTCGCCGGTCCACCTGGTCGGCCAGCTCGGCGCCCGCGCGCAGGATACGGCCGCGCAGCGCGCCGTCGGCGGTGCCGCCGGACCAGTCTTCCGGGGCGGCGAAGACCGCGGTGGGGACCACCACCGCCCGCAGGTAGCTGAACATCGGGCGGACAGCGTGCTCCAGCGCGAGCGAGTGCCGCGCGGTGCCACCGGTGGCGGCGATCAGCACCGGCCGGTCGACCAGCGACCCGGACTCCACCACGTCGAAGAAGGACTTGAACAGCCCGTTGTACGACGCGTTGAAGATCGGGGTGACCGCCACGATCCCGTCCGCGCCGGCCACCGTGTCCAGGGCCTGGCGCAGCGACTCCGACGGGAACCCGGTGAGCAGGTTGTTCACCACGTCGTGCGCGTGGTCGCGCAGCTCGACGGTGCGCAGCTCGACCTGGGCGCCGCGCCGGACCAGTTCGTCGCGGGTGGCCGCGGCGAGCTGGTCGGCGAGCAGCCGGGTCGAGGAGGGCTGGCCGAGGCCGGCCGAGACCACGGCCAGGGTGCGCCGGGTCATCGCGCGGCCTCCGCGCCGGCCAGGTCGGCGCCGTCCCGGGCGGCGAGCAGCGAGGCGTGGGTGGGCGCCTCGGGCACGTGGGCGGGACGCCGCGCGTCGAACTCCTTGCGCAGCACCGGCACCACCTCCTCGCCGAGGATGTCGAGCTGCTCCAGCACGGTCTTCAGCGGCAACCCGGCGTGGTCCAGCAGGAAGAGCTGGCGCTGGTAGTCGCCGACGTACTCGCGGAAGCCCAGCGTGCGGTCGATGACCTGCTGCGGGCTGCCCACGGTCAGCGGCGTCTCGCGGCTGAACTCCTCCAGCGACGGCCCGTGCCCGTAGACCGGGGCGTTGTCGAAGTACGGCCGGAACTCCCGCACCGCGTCCTGCGAGTTCTTCCGGACGAAGACCTGCCCGCCCAGGCCGACGATGGCCTGTTCCGGGCTGCCGTGCCCGTAGTGGGCGAAGCGCTGCCGGTAGAGCCCGACCATCCGCTGGGTGTGCTCCTTGGGCCAGAAGATGTGGTTGGCGAAGAAGCCGTCGCCGTAGTAGGCGGCCTGCTCGGCGATCTCCGGGCTGCGGATCGAGCCGTGCCAGACGAACGGCGGCACGCCGTCGAGCGGGCGCGGCGTCGAGGTGAACGACTGCAGCGGGGTGCGGAAGCGCCCCTTCCAGTCGACCACGTCCTCGCGCCACAGCCGGTGCAGCAGGTCGTAGTTCTCGATGGCGAGGGGGATGCCGTTGCGGATGTCCTGGCCGAACCACGGGTAGACCGGCCCGGTGTTGCCGCGCCCCATCATCAGGTCCACCCGGCCGTCGGCCAGGTGCTGCAGCATCGCGTAGTCCTCGGCGATCTTCACCGGGTCGTTGGTGGTGATCAGCGTGGTCGAGGTGGAGAGCAGCAACCGGGACGTACGCGCGGCGAGGTAGCCCAGCATGGTGGTGGGCGACGAGGGCACGAACGGCGGGTTGTGGTGCTCGCCGGTGGCGAAGACGTCGAGGCCGACCTCCTCGGCCTTGAGCGCGATGGCCACCGTCGCCTTGATCCGCTCATGCTCGGTCGGCTCCCGGCCGGTGGTCGGGTCGACCGTGACGTCGCCGACGGTGAAGACTCCGAACTGCATGACCAGCTCCTCGCGTGAAGACCGGGGCCGCGGTGGCCACCCGAACGCTGCTCACAACATATTTGACGAGTCAACTATTCCGTCGCGGGAGCGTCCTGAGGTGGTCCCGGTCACCCGTGCGGCGGCCTGCGGGAAGCGATATGCCTTCGAGGCATATTTGTGCCTCACCGGCATATCGCTCGCTGAGATACCGGCCAGCCAGGCACTACTCGCCGGCATGGGCGGCGTCGCCAGCGTCCGCGGCCACCCCGGGGGCCTCAGCCGCCGGCCACCGAGGGCAGCACCTGCACCTCGGCCCCGTCGGCGACCGGCGCGGCCACTCCGCCGGCGTGCCGGCAGTCCTCCCCGTCGACGTAGACGTTGACGTACCGGCGCAGCTCCCCTTGCTCGTCGCGGATCCGGCGGGCCAGCCGGGGCCAGGAGTCGGCGAGCGCGTCGAGGACCGCGCCCACCGACCCGGCGGCCTCCACGGTGAGCCGGCTCGCGCCGCCGACCTCGCCGCGCAGCGGACCCGGCACCAGCACGGTGACCATCCTCAGACCTCCGCCGCGCGGACGCAGAGCACGTCCGGCAGGTGGGCGGCGACCAGCGACCAGGAGTCGCCGTCGTCGCGGCTGGCGTAGACCTCGCCGGAGCGGGTGCCGAAGTAGACGTCGCCCGCGCCGCCGGCGCACATCGCGTCGCGCAGCACCGAAGGGTGGAACGGCTCGTCCGGCAGCCCCACCGACAGCGGCTCCCACTTGTCGCCGGCGTCGGCCGAGCGGAACACCCGGCACCGGTGGTCGACCGGATACCGCTGGGAGTCGGCGACCAGCGGGAACGTCCAGACGGTGCCGGCGCGGGACGGGTGGGCCACGATCGGGAAGCCGAAGTCGCTGGGCAGGCCGGCGGCGATGGACGTCCAGGTGCGGCCGTCGTCGTCGGAGCGGTAGACGCCGTGGTGGTTCTGCGCGTAGAGCCGCTCCGGGTTGCCCGCGTCCCGGGCGACCTTGTGCACGCACTGGCCGAACTCGGGCCACTCGTCGGGCATGAAGTACGCCCGGATGCCGGTGTTGCCCGGCGACCAGCTCTCCCCGGCGTCCTCCGAGCGGTAGACCCCGCCGGTGGACATGGCGACCAGGATCCGGCTCGGGTCGCGCGGGTGCGGAAGCACGGTGTGCACCGCCTGGCCGCCGAAGCCGGCCCCCCACTGTTCCCGGTGCGGATGGTCCCAGAGCGAGCGGACCAGCGTGAAGCTGCGCCCGCCGTCCTCGGAGCGGAACAGCGCCGACGGCTCGGTGCCCGCCCAGACCACGTCCGGCGCGTCCGCGCCGCCCGGCACGAGCTGCCAGACCCGGCCGAGGCTGGCGCCGGTGTCGGCCGGGAAGGCCACCGGCGCCTGCTCCGGCTCCGCCCAGGAGGCGCCGAGGTCGTCGCTGGTGGCGACGCTCGGCCCGAAGTGCGAGCTGGTCATGCCGACGAGCAGCCGGGGCGTGGCCGGGCGGCGGTCGACGGCGACGGCATAGACCCCGGTCATCGGGAAGTGCGGGCCGCTCACCTCCCAGCCGCGCCCGCCCGGGCTGGTGGCCAGGAAGAGCCCCTTGGCGGTGCCGATCGCGAGCAGCGTGGGCATGACCGTCCTCCGATTCGTCGGTGAGCGCGTGCGTGATTATGGCCACAGCCCCCGACAGGTATCGCCCGGCCACGCCGGGACGCTCAACCCCGCCGGCGCGGGACGTGCCGCCGGTAGCTGCTCACCGTCGGATCGCCGGTGATCCAGAACCGCCAGGCCACGTCGTGCGCCCCGGTCACCCCGACCCGGGGACCGGCGGAGACCGCGGCGTCCGGCACCGGCACCGCCGCCGGCCGCAGCCGGACCGGGCCGTCGCCGAGCAGGTCCAGACCGTACGCCGAGCGGTCGATGCCGAGGGTCGCGCAGAGCCGCGCCGGGCCGCGGGCCAGGTCGACGTCCCGGCGTACGGCGGGACGGCGGGCGCGGGCCCCCTCGACGCCGTCGACCACCTCGCCGGCGCGCAGCAGCACCGCGGCAGCCTCCCCGTCCGGGCCGGTGACCACGTTCACGCACCAGTGCATGCCATAGGTGAAGTACACGTAGGCGCGCCCGGCCGGGCCGAACATCACCGCGTTGCGCGGGGTGCGCCCCCGGTGCGCGTGCGAGGCGGGGTCGCCGGCCGTCCCCGCGTACGCCTCGACCTCGGTGATCCGGACGGTCACGCCGCCGGCGGAGAGCCGGCAGCCGAGCAGCCCGCGCGCGGCGGGCACCACCGGTCCGGCCAGCAGGTCGGCCAGCGGCGCCAGGTCGATACCGGAGGAGGTCATGCACCGACGGTACCCAGCCGCGCGTGCCACCACCCGTGTTCGCGCTTAGGTATGCCTTACCTTAGAGTGGCCCCGTGACGCACCCGCCTGACCTGCTCCCGGCCGTGTGCGCGGTGCCCTTCGCCCGCGACCTGGCCGACCACGGTGACCGTCCCGCCGTGGTCACCGCCGACGGCGTGCTGTCGTACGCCGAACTCGCCGCCCGGGTCGCCGAGACCGCGCGGCGGCTCGGCCCGCGGCGGCGGCTGGTGCTCGTCACCGGGGCCAACACGGTCGACGCGCTGGTGGGCTACCTGGCCGGCCTGCACGGCGGGCACCCCGTCCTGCTGGTGCCCGGCGACGGCCCGGCGGTGGAGACGCTGACCGCGGCGTACGACCCGGACGTGGTGATCGGGCCGGTCGACGGGGCGTGGACGCTGCGCGAGCGGCGTGCCGGGTCGGCGCACCAACTGCACCCCGACCTGGCGCTGCTGTTGAGCACGTCGGGGTCGACCGGCTCGCCGAAGCTGGTCCGGCTCTCGCACACCAACCTGCAGGCCAACGCCGAGTCGATCGCCGAGTACCTGGGGGTACGGGAGAGCGACCGGGCGGCGACCAGCCTGCCACTGCACTACTGCTACGGCCTGTCGGTGGTGAACAGCCACCTGGCCCGGGGCGCCGCGCTGGTGCTCACCGACCGCTCGGTCGCCGACGGCTGCTTCTGGGAGCTGTTCCGCCGGGCCCGGGCCACCAGTTTCGCCGGGGTGCCGTACACCTTCGACCTGCTGGACCGGGTCGGCTTCGCCGCGATGAACCTGCCGCACCTGCGCTACGTCACCGCCGCCGGCGGCCGGCTGGCGCCGGAGAAGGTGGTCCGCTTCGCCGAGCTGGGCCGGCGCAGCGGCTGGGACCTGTTCGTCATGTACGGGCAGACCGAGGCGACCGCCCGGATGGCGTACCTGCCGCCGGACCTGGCGGCGACCCGCCCGGAGGCGATCGGCGTGCCGGTGCCGGGCGGCGACCTCCGGCTGGCCCCGCTGCCGGACCAGCCGAACGGGGTCGGCGAGCTGGTGTACGCCGGCCCGAACGTGATGCTCGGCTACGCCGAGCGCCCGGCCGACCTGGCGTCGGGGCGTACCGTGACCGAGCTGCACACCGGCGACCTGGCCCGCCGCGGCGCGGACGGCCTCTACGAGCTGGTGGGCCGGCGCAGCCGGTTCGCCAAGATCCTCGGCCTGCGGGTCGACCCGCAGCGGGTGGAGGCGCTGCTGGCCGCGCACGACGTCGACGCGGCCTGCCTCGGCGCGGACGACGAGCTGCTGGTGGCGGTGGCCGGCGACGCGGACCCGACGAAGGTCCGCCGGCTGGTCGCCGGCGAGGTCGGCCTGCCACCCCGGGCGGTCCGGGTGCTGGCGCTGCCGCGGCTGCCCCGGCTGGCCACCGGCAAGGTGGACCATCCGGCGCTGCGCGAGCTGGCGGCCGGAGCGGTTGCCCCGTCCACACCGCCGGTCCCCGCCCCGGACGGCGACCTGTGCCGGCTCTTCGCCGAGGTGCTGGACCGCGCCGACGTCACCCCGGAGCACAGCTTCGTCGACCTGGGCGGCGACTCGCTGTCGTACGTGGAGATGTCGGTCCGCCTGGAGCGGGTGCTCGGGCAGCTGCCGCCGAACTGGCACACCCTGCCGATCGGGGCGCTGCCCGCGCCGCGCGGCGGGCGGCCGCGCCGCCGGCGGGCGCTGGAGACCAGCGTGGCGCTGCGGGCGGTGGCGATCGTGCTGGTCGTCGGCTCGCACATCCCGCTGTTCACCCTCACCGGCGGGGCGCACCTGCTGCTCGGGGTGGCCGGGTTCAACTTCGCCCGCTTCCAGCTCACCGACGCCGGACGGACCGACCGGCTGCGGCAGATGAGGACTGCCGCGGCCCGGATCGTGCTGCCCACGACGGCCTGGGTCGCGGCGATGCTGGTGGTCACCGACCAGTACCGGTGGAGCACCCTGTTGCTGGTCAACAGCCTGGTCGGCCCGGACGACGGGCGCACCGAGTGGCACTTCTGGTTCGTCGAGGCGCTGGTCTACATCCTGGTCGCGGTGGCCGTCCTGCTGGCGGTGCCCCGGATGGACCGGCTGGAACGCCGCCACCCGTTCGGCCTGCCGCTGGCCCTGGCCGGGCTCGGGCTGCTCAGCCGCTACGACGTGTTCGGCCTGGACGCCCGCTACGACCTGCCGACGGCGATCGTGGCGTTCTGGCTCTTCGCGCTCGGCTGGGCGGCGGCCCGCGCCGACGGGGTACGGCAGCGGCTGCTGGTGACCGCCGCCGCGGCGGCCACCGTGCCGGGTTTCTTCGGCCAGCCGCAGCGGGAGGCGTTGATCGTGGCCGGGTTCGCGCTGCTGACCTGGCTGCCGGCCGTGCCGAGCGTGCGCCCGCTGAACCGGGTCGCCGGCGTGCTCGCCGGCAGCTCGCTCTACATCTACCTGACGCACTGGCAGGTCTACCCGCACCTGCGCGACCAGCCGCTGCTGGCCCTCGGGGCGTCGCTGGCGCTGGGCGTCGGTTACGCGGCGCTGGTGAACCGGGTCGGACCGGCCCTCAACGCCGTGTTGAAAGGATTCCGTTGACAGCAGGCGGAGCGCGCAGGCCGCCGAGCAGCGCTTCGAGCGGCTGTCCGCCCGCACCGCCGCCACCGACCGAGCGGTGGCGGCGGTCGGCCGGCTTCCGGACGCCTCGCCCGCACGAGAGCGCCGTCGGGCTGGACCGGTCGGAGAGACTGGGCCGATGACCGCTGCCACCGGGAGGACGCGATGACGCGCGAGGAGATGCTGGCGTACTGCCTCGGGAAGCCGGGCGCCCGGCTGGACCAGCCCTGGGAGGGCGACGAGGTGGTGAAGGTGGGGAGCCGGATCTTCGCCTTCCTCGGCTCCCCGGGCGGAGAGGCGCGGGTGGGCGTGAAGTGCGGCCCGGACCGGGAGGTCGCCGACGAGTGGCTCCACCGGTTCCCCGACGACGCGAAGGCGTCGCCGTACATCGGGCGCTCGGGCTGGAACTCGCTGCGCCTGAACGGCGCCATCGGAGACGACGAGCTGGTGGAAGCGGTCGACGGCTCGTACGACGCGGTGGTGGCGAAGCTGCCGAGACGGGAGCGGCCGACGGTCTGAGGGTCGGCGCGCGTCGCGCCGCGCCGACCCGCCGACCTCAGCGGGGTACGACCCGCTCGCTGGCCCACTCCCGCCAGCCGGCCAGCTTGTCCGCGGCGGCGGCGAGCTGGTCGGCGACCGGGCCGGGGCCGGTGGAGCCGGGCGTGATCCGGGCGGCCAGCGCCGAGCGGACCGAGAGCACGTCGCGCACGCTCGGGTCCAGGTGCTCGCTGACCGTGGTGAGGTCGCCGTCGGAGACCTCGTCGAGGGCGCAGTCCCGGGCCACGCAGAGCGCGACGAGCTTGCCGGTGATCTCGTGCGCGTCGCGGAACGGCACGCCCTTGCGGACCAGCCAGTCGGCCACCTCGGTGGCGAGGGAGAAGCCCACCGGCGCGGCGGCGACCAGCCGGTCGACGCGTACCGTCATCGTGGAGATCATCCCGGCGAGGGCCGGCAGCAGCAGTTCCAGGGTGTCGACCGCGTCGAAGGCCGGCTCCTTGTCCTCCTGCATGTCCCGGTCGTAGGTCATCGGCAGGCCCTTGAGCATGGTGAGCACGGTCACCAGGCCGCCCAGCAGGCGGCCGGACTTGCCCCGGGCCAGCTCGGCGACGTCCGCGTTCTTCTTCTGCGGCATGATCGACGAGCCGGTGGCGAAGGCGTCGTCCAGCTCCACCCAGCCGAACTCGTGCGAGGTCCAGAGCACCACCTCCTCGCCGAGGCGGGACAGGTGCACGCCGGTCATCGCGGTGACGAAGAGGAACTCGGCGACGAAGTCCCGGTCGGCGACGGCGTCCATCGAGTTGGCGAAGGACGTGCGGAAGCCCAGCTCCTTGGAGACGGCCACCGGGTCCAGCGGCAGGCCGGACCCGGCCAGCGCGCCCGCGCCGAGCGGGCTGATCGCGGCCCGGTGGTCCCAGTCGCGCAGCCGTTCCAGGTCGCGCAGCAGCGGCTGCACGTGGGCGAGCAGCCAGTGCCCGAAGGTGACCGGCTGGGCGTGCTGGAGGTGGGTCATCCCGGGCGCGGCGGTGTCGACGTGCCGCCCGGCCTGCTCGACCAGCGCCTCGGCCAGCTCGACCAGCCGAGCGGCCACGCCCCGGGCGTGGTCGCGCAGGTAGAGCCGCAGATCGGTGGCCACCTGGTCGTTGCGGGACCGGCCGGCGCGCAGCTTGCCGCCGAGGCTGCCGAGCCGCTCCAGCAGGCCGCGCTCCAGGGCGGTGTGCACGTCCTCGTCGTCGATGGTCGGGCGGAACTGCCCGGAGGCGCAGGCCGCCTCCAGGTCGTCCAGCGCGGCCAGGATGCGGCCCAGTTCCTCGGGGTCGAGCAGGCCCGCGCCGGCCAGGACCCGGGCGTGCGCCCGGGAGCCGGCGATGTCGTACGGGGCGAGGCGCCAGTCGAACTGGACGCTCACCGACAGTCGCGCGAGGGCCTCGGCGGGGCCGCCGGCGAAGCGGCCACCCCACAGGCTCGTCCGGTTGGTGGCGGCGCTGTTCTCGGTCAGGCTCTTGTCGTCCACGCCGCCCATTGTGGTTCCCACCGCGGTCAGCCGCCCAGCCGGGCGTCCCGCGCGGCCGCCATCTTGCTCGGCAGGCCCCACAGCTGCACGAAGCCCTTGGCCAGGGACTGGTCGAAGGTGTCGCCGGTGTCGTAGGTGGCCATGCCGAAGTCGTAGAGGCTGGCCTCGGAGCGCCGGCCGGTGACGGTGGCCCGGCCGCCGTGCAGGGTGAGGCGCACCTCGCCGGAGACGTGCCGCTGGGCGTCGTCGATGAAGGCGTCCAGGCTGTCCTTCAGCGGCGAGAACCAGAGGCCGTCGTAGACCAGCTCGCCCCAGCGCTGGTCGACGCCGCGCTTGAACCGGGCCAGGTCGCGCTCGACGGTGACCGCCTCGAGCTCCTGGTGGGCGGTGATCAGCGCGATCGCGCCGGGGGCCTCGTACACCTCGCGGCTCTTGATGCCGACGAGGCGGTCCTCGACCATGTCGAGCCGGCCGACGCCCTGGGCGCCGGCGCGCCGGTTCAGCTCCAGAATCGCCTGGTACGGGGTGACGGTCTCGCCGTCGATGGCGACCGGGTTGCCGGCGTCGAAGGTGATCACGACCTCGTCGGCGTCCCGCGGCTCGGCCGGGTTCGAGGTGTAGGAGTAGAGGTCCTCGACGGGTGAGTTCCAGATGTCCTCCAGGAAGCCGGTCTCCACGGCGCGGCCCCAGAGGTTCTGGTCGATGGAGTACGGCGACTTGGCCGAGACGTCGATCGGCAGGCCCGTCTCCTCGGCGAAGGCGATGGCCTTGTCCCGGGTCCAGGCGAAGTCCCGGGCCGGAGCGATGATCTTCAGGTCGGGGGCGAGGGCGTTCAGGCCGACCTCGAAGCGGACCTGGTCGTTGCCCTTGCCGGTGCAGCCGTGCGAGACGATCGTGCCGCCGTGCTTGCGGGCCGCGGCCACCAGGTGCTTGACGATCAGCGGCCGGGACAGCGCGGAGACCAGCGGGTAGCGGTCCATGTAGAGCGCGTTGGCGCGCATCGCCGGCAGGCAGTAGTCGGCCGCGAACTCGTCGCGCGCGTCGACCACCTCGGCCTCGACGGCGCCGCAGTCCAGGGCCCGCTGCCGGATGGCGTCGAGGTCCTCGCCGCCCTGCCCGACGTCGACGGCCACCGCGATGATCTCGGCGCCGGTCTGCTCGGCGAGGTAGGGAATGGCGACGGAGGTGTCGAGACCTCCGGAGTAGGCGAGTACGACCCGCTCGGTCATGACGTGGTGCTCCCTTCAACGTTTTCTTCCCGGCGGGCCCACCCGGCGAGCTTGTCGCCGAGCGCGGCCCCGCCGACGGCCTCGCGGGCCACGACGAGGATGGTGTCGTCGCCGGCGATGGTGCCGACGACCTCGGGCAGGCCCGCTCGGTCCAACGCGCTGGCCAGGTAGTGGGCTGCGCCCGGCGGGGTGCGCAGCACGGCGATGTTGCCGCTGGAGTCGACCCCGTTGAGCAGCTCGTGCAGCAGCCGGACCAGCCGGGCGGGGGCCGCCTCGGCGTCGCGCAGCGGCCGGTGGCCGTCCTCGGGGATCACGTAGACGGCCCGCCCGTCGCCGCCGCGGGCGGTGACCGCGCCGAGTTCCTTCAGGTCCCGCGACAGGGTGGCCTGGGTGACCTGGATCCCGTCGCCGGCGAGCAGGTCGGCCAGCTCGGTCTGCGATCGGACGGCCTGGTCGCGGATCAGCTCGACGATGCGGGCGTGCCGGGCGGCGCGGGTCACCGGGGCGGTCACTGCGCCTCCTGGGTCGCGTTTGCGGGGCGCGCCAGCTCACTCCGCGCGCTCCCGGCCGCAGCCGACAGGAGAAACGTCAGCAGCGCCTTCTGGGCGTGCAGGCGATTCTCCGCCTGGTCGAAGACCGCGCTGCGCGGCCCGTCCAGCACCTCGTCGGTGATCTCCTCGCCGCGGTGCGCGGGCAGGCAGTGCAGCACGATGACGTCCGGCCCGGCGTGGGCGAGCAGCGCGTCGTTCACCTGGTACGGCCGGAACGGGGTGATCCGGTCCAGCCCGTCGTCCTCCTGGCCCATCGACGTCCAGGTGTCGGTGGCGACCACGTCGGCCCCGCGTACCGCCTCGACCGGGTCGACGAGCGCCCGGACCGATCCGCCGGTGCCGGCGGCGATCTTCTCGGCGCGGCTCAGCACCTCGGGGTCGGGCCGGAAGCCGGCCGGCCCGGCGACCCGGACGTGCATCCCGGCGGTCGCCCCGGCCAGCAGGTACGAGTGCGACAGGTTGTTGGCGGCGTCCCCGACGTACGCCAGGGTCCGGCCCCGCGTGCCGCCGCAGTGCTCGCGGACGGTGAGCAGGTCGGCGAGGAGCTGGCAGGGGTGGTAGCCGTCGGTGAGGGCGTTGACCACCGGCACGGTGGCGTGCGAGGCGACCTCGGCGATCCGGTCGTCGCCGTGGGTGCGCAGCACGATCGCGGCGACGTAGCGGGAGAGCACCCGCCCGGCGTCGGCGAGGGTCTCGCCCCGTCCGAAGTGGGTGACCTGGGTGTCCACCACGAGGGGGTGGCCGCCGAGTTCGGCGATGCCGGCGTCGAAGGAGATCCGGGTACGCAGGCTCTGCTTGTCGAAGAGCACCGCCACCGAGCGCGGCCCGGCCAGCGGCGTGTACCCGAACCGGTCGGCCTTCATCCGCGCGGCCAGGTCGAGCACCGCCGACTGCTCGGCGGGGGTCAGGTCGTCGTCCCGCAGGAAGTGCCGGATCATGCGCTGGTCTCCGTCGTGGTCGGGCTCGCGGCGGTCGGCGCGAGGTCGGCGGGCGCCGCCGCGTCGAGGGCGGCGGGCAGGGCGGCCAGGAAGGCGTCGACCTGCTCGGCGGTGAGGATCAGCGGCGGGGCGAGCCGGACCACGTCCGGCTGCACCGGGTTGACCAGGAAGCCCGCCTCGCGCAGGGCGGCGGCGACCGGGCCGGAGACGGGGGCGGTGAGCACCACGCCGAGCAGCAGGCCGGCGCCCCGGACGTCGGTGACCAGCGGGTGGCCGAGCGCCTCGACGCCCCGGCGCAGCCGCTCGCCGGTCCGCTTGACGTGGTCGAGCAGCCCCTCGCTGGCGATGGTGGCGACGACCGCCAGGGCGGCGGCGCAGCTGACCGGATTGCCGCCGAAGGTGGTGCCGTGCGAGCCGGGGGCGAGCAGCTCGCCGGCCCGGCCGAAGGCGAGGCAGGCCCCGATCGGCAGCCCGCCGCCGAGCCCCTTGGCCAGGGTCACCACGTCCGGCTCGATCCCCTCGGCCTGGTGGGCGAACCAGTGCCCGGTGCGGCCGACGCCGGTCTGCACCTCGTCCAGGACGAGCAGGGCACCGTGCCGGGCGGTGATCCGCCGCGCCTCGGCGAGGTAGCCGGCGGGCGGCGTGACGACGCCGTTCTCGCCCTGGATCGGCTCCAGGATCACCATGGCGGTCGCGTCGGTGACGGCCGCGTCGAGGGCGGCGCTGTCGCCGTACGGGACGTGGGTGACGTCGCCGGGCAGCGGGCGGAACGGGTCGGCCTTGGCCGGCTGACCGGTGAGGGCGAGCGCCCCCATGGTCCGGCCGTGGAAGCCGCCCCGCGCGGCCACCACGTGGCTGCGGCCGGTGAGCCGGGACAGCTTGAACGCCGCCTCGTTGGCCTCCGCGCCGGAGTTGGCGAAGAACACCCGGCCGGACCGGCCGGCCAGGGCCAGCAGCAGCTCCGCGAGGGCCACCGGGGGCTCGGCGACGAACAGGTTGGAGACGTGGCCGAGCGTGGCGACCTGCTTGGAGACGGCGGCCACCACGGCCGGGTGGGCGTGGCCCAGGGCGTTGACGGCGATGCCGCCGAGCAGGTCGACGTACTCCCGGCCGGCCTCGTCGACCACGACGGCGCCGGAGCCGGCGACGAGCGCCAGCGGCGGGGTGCCGTAGTTGTCCATCATGGCCGCACCCCAGCGTTCCACCAGCGTGCTCATGAACCGATCACCATCGTTCCGAATCCTTCCGAGGTGAAGACCTCCAGCAGCGTGGAGTGGGCGACCCGGCCGTCGACGACGTGCGCGGCGGGCACGCCCCCGCGCACCGCCCGCAGGCAGGCCTCCATCTTCGGGACCATCCCCGACTCCAGGGACGGCAGCAGCTTCGCCAGCTCGTCGTCGGTGATCTCGCTGACCAGGCTGGTGGTGTCGGGCCAGTCGGCGTAGAGGCCGGCCACGTCGGTGAGCACGACCAGCTTGCGCGCCTGGAGGGCGACGGCGAGCGCGGCGGCGGCGGTGTCGGCGTTGAGGTTGTGCAGCACCCCGTCGGCGTCCGGCGCGACGGTCGAGATGACCGGGATCCGGCCGGCCGCGATCAGGTCGGCCACCGCCGAGACGTCGACGGACTCCACGTCGCCGACCTGCCCGACGTCGACCGGCTGCCCGTCGACGTACGCGGGCCGCCGGACGGCGGTGAACAGCCCGGCGTCCTCGCCGGAGAGGCCGACGGCGAACGGGCCGTGCGCGTTGATCAGCCCGACCAGTTCCCGGCCGACCTGGCCGACCAGCACCATCCGGACCACGTCCATCGCCTCGGGGGTGGTGACCCGCAGGCCGCCCCGGAACTCGCTGGCGATGCCGAGCCGGCCCAGCATGGCGGAGATCTGCGGCCCGCCGCCGTGCACGACGACCGGCTTGAGGCCGGCGTACCGGAGGAAGACCATGTCGGCGGCGAAGGCGCGCTGGAGCGCCGGGTCGACCATGGCGTTGCCGCCGTACTTGACCACGACGGTGGCACCGGAGAAGCGGGCCAGCCAGGGCAGGGCCTCGATCAGCGTCTCGGCCTTGACCTGGGCTCGGGTGAGATCGGCGCTGAGGCTCATGAGGAGTACGCCGAGTTCTCGTGCACGTACGCGTGCGACAGGTCGTTGGTCCAGATCGTCGCGGCCGAGGAGCCGGCGTGCAGGTCGATCCGGATGGTGACGTCCCGGCCGGAGAGGTCGACCTTGGCGCGGTCCTCGGCGGCGGCGCCGGAGCGGCACACCCAGATTCCGTTGACCGCGACGTCCACGCCGTCCGGCTCGAAGGCGGCGGTGGTGGTGCCGACGGCGGCGAGGATCCGCCCCCAGTTCGGGTCGTTGCCGAACAGCGCGGTCTTGACCAGGTTGTTCCGGGCCACCGAGCGGCCCACCTCGACCGCGTCGTCGGAGTCGGCGGCGCCGACCACGTCGATGGCGATCTGCTTGGTGGCGCCCTCGGCGTCGGCGATGAGCTGCTGGGCCAGGTCGTGGCAGGCGGCGGTGACCGCGGCGGTCAGCTCGGCCCCGGTGGGCTCGATGCCGGAGGCGCCGCTGGCCAGCAGCAGCACGGTGTCGTTGGTGGACATGCAGCCGTCGGAGTCGATCCGGTCGAAGGTGACCCGGGTGGCGGCCCGCAGCGCGGCGTCGAGCGCCTCCGGCCCGGCGACCGCGTCCGTGGTGAGCACGCAGAGCATGGTGGCCATGGCCGGGGCGAGCATCCCGGCGCCCTTGGCCATGCCGCCCACGGTCCAGCCGCTGCCCCGGGCGACCGTGGTCTTGGGGCGGGTGTCCGTGGTCATGATCGCCTCGGCGGCGGTGGTGCCGCCGTCGCGGCCCAGGCCGCGGATCGCGGCGCGGACGCCCGGGAGGAGCTTGTCCATGGGCAGGCGCTCGCCGATGAGGCCGGTGGAGCAGACCGCGACCTCGCCGGCGCCGAGCATCAGCCGGGGGCTGACCGAGGTCAGCGCGGCGGCGGTGTGCTCGGCGGTGGCGTGGGTGTCCTGGAAGCCGGCCGGGCCGGTGCAGGCGTTGGCGCCGCCGGAGTTGAGCACCACGGCGCGGACCACGCCGCCCCGGACGACCTGCTGGGTCCAGAGCACCGGCGCGGCCTTGACCCGGTTGGCGGTGAAGACACCGGCGATCCCGGCGTCGGGGCCGTCGTTGACGACGAGGGCGATGTCGGCGGCGCCGCTGGTCTTGAGTCCGGCTGCGACACCGGCGGCCCGGAAGCCGCGGGGGGTGGTGACGGTCATGGCGCGACTCCGAACGTCGTCAGGCCGGTGGTCTCGGGCAGGCCGAGCATCAGGTTGGCGCACTGCACGGCCTGGCCGGCGGCGCCCTTGCCCAGGTTGTCGATCGCGCTGACCACGATCACCCGGCCGGAGTCGACGTCGACGCCTGCCTGGAGGTGGCAGGAGTTCGAGCCGGCCGTGGCGGCGGTGTGCGGCCAGGCGCCCTCGGGCAGCACGTGCACGAACGGCGCGTCCGCGTACGCCCGGGCCAGCACGTCGCGCGGGTCGGCGTCGCCGGTCGGCACGGCGGTGACGGTGGCGAGGATGCCGCGCGGCATGGGCGCGAGCACCGGGGTGAAGGAGAGGCTGGTCGCGCCGGTGGCCTGCTTGATCTCCGGCACGTGCTGGTGGGCGCCGACCTTGTAGGGCGACAGGTCGCCCATCACCTCGCTGCCGAGCAGGTGGGCCCTGGCGGCCCGGCCGGCGCCGGAGGTGCCGGAGGCGGCGACCACCACCACGTCGGTGGGGACGACCGCGCCGGCGGCGATCAGCGGGGCCAGGGCGAGGGTGGTGGCGACGGCGTAGCAGCCGGTGCTGGCCACCCGGGTCGCGGCGGCGATCGCCGCCCGCTGGCCGGGCAGCTCGGGCAGGCCGTAGGTCCAGGCGCCGGCGTGCGGGCCGCCGTAGTAGCGGGCCCAGGCGTCGGCGTCGTGCAGCCGGTGGTCGGCGCCGAGGTCGACCACCCGGACCGTCTCGGGCAGGGCGGCCGCGAGGGCCGCCGACTCGCCGTGCGGCAGGGCCAGGAAGACCAGGTCCGCGTCGGCCAGGGCCGCCGGGTCGGTCGCCGTGAGCATCAGGTCGAGCCCGGCGAGCTGCGGGTGTACGGCGGTGACGGGCTGGCCGGCCTGGCGGTGGGCGCTGGCGGCGACCAGGTCGAGCTCGGGGTGCCCGGCGACCAGGCGCAGCAGCTCACCCCCGGCGTATCCGCTCGCTCCGGCGACCGCGACTCGAATGCCCATACCCACCTCCGCATGACTATGCAGAGGAGGCTAGCGGGCTCGCCCCCCTGGACGCAAGTTCATACGTCCCACCGCATGGGCATGTAGACGTGACGCCGGCCACCCGGTAGCAGAACGCCCGGCCCGGGTCGCGAAGGGCGAACCGGGCCGGGCGGGGACGAACGGGAACGCCGCGACTAGAGGCGGCCCTCCTCGACCGCCCGGGTCACCCACGGGACGACCTCGTCGAGCATCTCGTCCAGCGAGGTGGTGGCGGTGAAACCGAGGACCTCGCGGGCCTTCGTGGTGTCCGGCACCCGCTTCTGCACGTCGTACCGGAAGGGCTCGTCGGAGACGTACCGGAACGGCACGTCCGGGCCCTTGATCTTGCGCCAGATCAGCTCGGCCAGCTCCAGCACGCTGGTCGACTCGGCGGTCGAGAGGTTGAAGTCCTCGTTGCGGGCCGTTTGGTGCTCCACCGCCGTGGCGATGCCCCGGGCCAGGTCGCCGCCGTAGGTGTAGTGCCGCACCTGGTGGCCCTCGCCGAGGATGTGCAGCGGGTCCTGCCCCTTGACGATCTTCTGCACCAGGTCCGGCACGACGTGCGACATGGCGAGCTTGACGTTGCCGGAGAGCACCTCGGCCTGGCCGAGCGCCCGCCCCTCCCCCACGCCGACGCAGTTGAACGGCCGGACGATCGTGTACGGCAGCCGGTACTGCTCCCAGGCGGCCCGGGCGTAGTACTCCACGGCCAGCTTCTGGAACCCGTACGAGGACAGCGGCGGCGGGATGCGCCGCTCGTCGCCCTCCCGGCTGGGCCAGTGCTCGGTGGACTCGAAGACCATCGAGGAGGAGAGGTAGGTGACCTTCGCCAGGCTGCCGTCGCGGTGGGCGCGGATGGCCGCGTCGCAGGTGGCCGCCATGATCCGCTCGTTGGTGGCGAGCAGGTCGTAGGCGTAGGCGTGGAAGTAGGAGATGCCGCCGATCATCGCCGCGCCGGCGACCAGGTGGTCGCAGCCGTCCAGCAGTTCGGTGAGCAGGTCGACGTCGCGGGCGTCGCCCTCGACGAAGCGGAACCGGGGGTGCGCGTCGTAGCTGTGGGTGACCGGGCCGTACTTGGAGAAGTTGTCGATGCCCACCACCTCGTGGCCCCGACCCAGCAACTCCTCGACGAGGTAACCGCCGATGAAGCCGGCCGAACCAGTTACCAGGACCTTCGCCACGTGCGCTCCTATGCGGTCTTCTCGTACTCGGTGCTGTCCCGCTCGCCGCGTGGCGCGGGCACGGCCGGGGCCGTACGGGCGGCCAGCTTCTCCCGGCTCAGCCGTCGACCGTAGGCGAAGAAGTACCACCGGAGATAGCCGGGGAGGAATCGCCCCAGGTCGAAGTGGGACTCCCCCAGCGGCCGGTCCAGCCAGATGGTGGGGATCTCGGCGACTGGCAGCCGCAGCCGGGTGGCCTTCGCGGTCAACTCCAGCCCGATCTCGAAGCCGGTGCGCGACTCGATGCCCACCTCCCGGACGAACGCCGTGTCGTACGCCTTGAAGCTGTTGGTGGCGTCGCGGGTGCCGACCCGGGCCAACGTGTAGAGGCTGCGCCCCGCCCAGCGGGACATGATCCGCTTCAGCCGGGGGCCGCCGACCTGCTGCCCGCCCGGCATGTAACGGGAGGCGGCGGCGACCACCACGCCCCGGTCCACCAGCCGGGCCAGCTCGTCGATCTGGCGCGGGTCGTCGCAGCCGTCGGCCATGGTGACCACGGCGACGGGGGCGAGCGCGGCGTCGATGCCGAACCGGATGGCGTTGGCCGGCCCGCGCCCGTACGTGTTGAGCACCGCGCGCACCCGCGGGTCGGTGCGGGCGACCTGCTCGGCGTACGGGACGGTGGTGTCCTCCGGCAGGTCGTGCACGATCAGCACCTCGGCCGGCAGCAGCAGCTCGCGCAGCATCCGTTCGAGGCAGCGCAGGATGGCCTCGCCCTCGTTGTAGACCGGCACGATCACCGACACCCGGGGCCTCACACCCGCACCCCCGTCCCGGTCAGGCCCCACATGTCGATCACCGGCTGGTCGGTGTCCAGCCGGGCGTACTGCTCGTGCGGGGCGGCGATGACCAGCAGGTCGGCCCGGCGCAGCACCTCCTCGAGGTCGACCAGGCGGTCGTCGGCCACGTACGGGTCGGTGCAGATGGTCTCCCGGGTCTTCAACGCCAGGATCTTGCGCAGCTTGTACGCCAGGCTCTCCCGCGGGTCGTCCGAGCCGCCCTTGAAGGCCATCCCGAGGATGCCCACGGTCAGCTCGGACAGCTCGAACCGGGCCTCCAGCCGGGACACCAGGTAGAGCGGCAGGCCCTCGTTGATCAGCATCGCGGAGTGGCCGAGCACGAAGTTGTTCCGGTTGAACGCGGCCAGCTGCATGGTGTCCTTGAACAGGCACGGGCCGGCGGCGAAGCCCGGCATCGGCAGGTCCGCCGCGCGTGGGTAGTCGTGAGCGACCGCGTGCCGGATCCGGGCGAAGTCCAGCCCGAAGTCGTTGGCCATCATCCAGAACTGGTTGGCGGTGGCGAACTTGATGTACCGCCAGGTGTTGGTGAACAGCTTCGCCAGCTCCGCCTCCTCCGGTTCGAGGGGGACGATCTGCTCGGTGAGGTGCCGGAACAGCTTCTCCGCCCGGGCCAGCGCGCCGGGCGTCCGGGCGGCGACGATCTGCGGCAGCGTGAACAGTTCGGTCATCGCCCGGCCCTCGGCGATCCGCTCCGGGCAGAACGCCACGTCGGCCCGGACGCCCTTGCCGGCGAGCAGCTTCTCGGTCAGCGCGGTCACTCCGGGATAGACGGTGCTGCGCAGCACCACCAGTTGCCCGTCGCGCAGGTGCTCGGCGCAGCGCTCCAGCGCGCGGGGCACCGCGCCCAGGTCCGGGTTGAGGTGCTCGTCGACCGGGGTGCCCACGACCACCACCAGGTGCTCGGAGGCGCCCACGGCGACCGGGTCGGTGGTGGCCCGCAGCCGGCCGGCCGAGACCGCCTCGGCCAGCGCCTCGGCCGCGCCCGGCTCGGCGAAGGGCAGGGTGCCCGCGTTCACCGTGGCGACGGCGTCGGCGTTGATGTCGTACAGCACGACGGAGAGGCCGCGGGAGGCGAACGCGACGCCCAGCGGCAGACCGACCCGGCCGCACCCTCCGATGATGCAGACGTCGACGGAGCGAGGCGGGGGGCCCGGATCCTCGGACATGGGGCGGCTCCCGTGGGGGTGGCGGGGGTGTGGTTCCGGTGGTGAGTCGGAATCCAAGCAGGTTAACCGCTCCTATGTGACCCGTGGGTAGCCGAACATGCCGTCGCCGGTGGCCTTTCGGCCGATGGGTGACCGTTGGTGTTGCGGCGCTCATCAGGAGAACCCGCGCCGCGCAGCGTCACGGCGGGCCGATCCGAGGCGTCCCGGTCGGCTGCCGGTCCCCGCCGGTCCAGGTACGCGGGACGACCTTCTCGGCACCGATTCGTCGGATGCGTTCGGTGCCCCATTCTCCCAGCGGGGCCAGCGCGGCGTTGAGGGAGACGCCGTGCTCGGTCAGGGAGTACTCCACCTTCGGCGGCACCTCGCGGTAGACCTCACGGTGCACGAGCCCGTCGGCCTCCATCTCCCGCAGGTGTTGGATCAACATCTTCTCGCTGACGCCCGGCAGACCGCGCCTCAGTTCGGCGAACCGGCGGGTCCCGTGCTGGTCCAGTTCCCAGAGGATCAGCGACTTCCACTTGCCGCTGACGACGTCCATCGCGGCATCGATTCCACAGACGTACGGGCCCCGTCGCGCTGGCGTGCTCATCTGCCCTCCACGGCACTTACCAAAAGGTGGGTACCTGACTAATTAGTCGGTACTGGCTCACCTTATCGGCGGCGGAGAGGATCACCTGGCACACGAATCACGAGGGGAGCCGAAAATGGCGACGAACGATGGCGTCCGGGTGAGCGTTCTCGGGCTGGGCGCGATGGGTAGTGCCCTGGCAGAGGCCCTGGTCAAGGCCGGGCATGGGACAACGGTCTGGAACCGGTCGGCCGGCCGGACCGACGCACTGGTCGCTCAGGGCGCAGTCAAGGCCGAGACGGCCGGCGACGCGGTCCGGTCGAGCGAGCTGGTGATCATCTGCCTGCTGGACCACTCGTCGGTCCACGAAGTGCTCGACCCGGTGGCCAGCGAGCTCGCGGGCCGAAGCCTGGTCAACCTGACCACGACCACACCGGAGCAGTCACGTGAGTTGGCCGCCTGGGCCGCCGATGCCGGCGTGGCGTACCTGGACGGCGGGATCATGGCCGTACCGGCGATGATCGGCCAGCCTGGGTCGTCGATCCTCTACAGCGGGTCGGCCGACGTCGTCGAGCGGTATCGGACCCTGCTCGAAGAGTGGGGCGCGAGCACCTACTTCGGTGAGGACGCCGGGCTGGCGTCGCTGTACGATCTCGCCCTGCTCGCCGGCATGTACGTCATGTTCGCCGGGTTCATGCACGGCGCCGCCATGGTGTCGGCGGCGGGCGTGCCGGCCGCCCGGTTCGCCGCGATGGCCGCACCCTGGCTGACCGCCATGACCGGCGCCTTCGAGGGGTTCGCCGCCGTGATCGACGGCGGCGACTACACCGTCGACGGACAGCAGAGCCTGGCGTTCTCCGATCTCAGCTACATCCTGACCGCCAGCTCCGAGCAGGGCGTCAGCACCGAGGCGGTCGCCATGGTCCAGACCCTCATTCGACGGCAGATCGATGCCGGCCACGCGAAGGAGGGCTTCGCTCGGATCATCGAGAGCATCAAGCACCCCGGCTGACCCCTGGAGCGCACAAGGTCGTCGCCGGCTGACGACCGACACGGTGGTCCGGTGAGGGTGCCACCGGACCACCGTGTCGGCGCCGCTCAGGCGCCGCGCAGAGTCGCGCCGAACCGCTGCGCCGCCAGGGCCACCGCGGCGTCCCGGGCGGCCACCGCCTCCTCCACCGTCAGCGTCCGGTCCGGCGCCCGGAAGGTGAGCTTGTACGCCAGCGAGCGGCGTCCCGCGCCCAGCTGCTCCGAGGCGTACACGTCGAAGAGCCGGACGCTCTCCAGCAGCTCGCCGGCACCCTCGACGAGGGTCCGCTCCACCTCGGCCGCGGGCACCGACTCGTCCAGCACCAGCGCCACGTCGATCAGCGCCGGCGGGAAGCTGGAGACGGTCGGCGCGGGTGCGACCGGCGGGGCCGGCAGCGCGTCCAGGCCCAGCTCCATGGCGCTGGTCCGCCGGGGCAGCTCCAGCGCCGCCACGACGTTCGGGTGCAGCTCGCCGGCGTGGCCGACGACGGCGCCGTCGACCAGCAGCTCGGCGCACCGCCCCGGGTGCCAGGGCGCGTACTCGGCGGCCCGCACCTCGATCCGGTCCGCCGGGATGTCGGCGGCGGCGAGCACCACCCGCCCGGCCTCGACCGCGTCCGCCCAGCCGGCCGCCCGGCCCGCGCCCCACCAGCCGGCGGGGTCGATGTCGCCGGCGAGGACGACCGCGACGTGCCGCGGCTGGTGGGGCACCACCGCGTCGGCGGCGGCGAACTCGGCGTCGGTGGGACGCCGGTCCACGCCCATCGGCGGCGGGGTGCCGGCCCCCGGACGCGGGCGGAAGACCACCCCGATCTCGTAGAGGGCGAGGTCCCGCTGGCCCCGGCCGAGGTTGCGCCTGAGGATGCCGAGCAGCGGGCCGAGCAGCGTGGTACGCAGCAGCGGCTCCTCCTCCGACAGCGGGTTGGCCAGCCGGACCGCCGCCCGGCGCGGGTCGTCGGCGGGCAGGCCGAGCTGGTCGGCCAGCTCCGGCGCGGTGAACGGGTGGGACAGCACCTCGACGTGGCCGCGCTCGGCCAGCGCGCGGGCCACCGCCCGGCGGCGGCGCTGCTGCCAGGTGAGGCCACGCCCGGCGGGCGCGGTGGGCAGCACCGACGGCACCCGGTCGTACCCGTCGAGGCGGACCACCTCCTCCACCAGGTCGGCCGGGTCGGTGAGGTCGGGCCGCCAGGTCGGCGGGGTCACGGTGAGCGCGTCGCCGACACCGGCGGCGACCCCGACCTCGCCCGGGTCCTCGCCCAGCCGGTCGGCGCCCCGGACGACGGTGCAGCCGACCTGCTCCAGCAGGGCGACCACCCGCTCCGGGGAGTACGCCACCCCGACCCGCCGGGACGGCAGGTCGGCCGGGAGGGTGACCGGCCGCACCGGCCGGACGTGGTCGATGTCGAGGATCTGCGCGCCGGCGGCGCCGCCGCCGTGCTCGGTGAGCAGCCGGACGGCGCGCTCCAGCGCGACCAGCGGCAGGGCCGGGTCGACGCCCCGTTCCCAGCGCTTCGCCGCCTCGCTGAACAGCTTGTGCCGGCGGGCGGTGCGCCCCACCATCGCCGGGTCCCAGTGGGCGGCCTCGAAGAGCACGTCGGTGGTGCCACCGATGACCTCGCTGGTCTCGCCGCCCATCACCGCGGCGAGCGAGATCGGCCCGGTGTCGTCGCAGATGACCATGTCCTCGGCGGTGAGGGTGCGGGCCACCCCGTCCAGGGTGGTCAGCTTCTCCCCCGCCTCGGCGCGGCGGACCACCAGCGGGCCGGTGATCCGGTCGGCGTCGAAGGCGTGCATCGGCTGGCCGAGTTCGAGCATCACGTAGTTGGTGATGTCGACCGGCAGCGAGATGCTGCGGACGCCGGCCACGGTGAGCCGCTGCTGCATCCAGCCGGGCGTCTGCGCGGTCGGGTCGATCCCGCGTACCAGCCGGGCGGCGAAGCGGTCGCAGCCGACCGGGTCGCGCACCTCGACCGGGTACGCCGGCTCGGCCGTGCCGCCGGGCGCGGGCGCCAGGCCCGGGTCGCGGAACGGCACGCCGAGGGCGTGCGCCAGCTCGCGGGCGAGGCCGCGCACGCTCAGCGCGTACCCCCGGTCGGGGGTGATCTCCAGCTCGACCACGACGTCGTCGAGCCCTACGACGGGGCGCGCGTCGTCGCCCGGCTTGGCCGGCGTGTCGGGGGGCAGCACGATGATGCCGGAGTGGTCGTCGCCGAGGCCCAGCTCCTTCGCCGAGCAGATCATGCCGGCGGAGTTGCGTCCGTAGGTCTTGCGCGCGCCGATGGCGAAGTTCCCCGGCAGCACGCCGCCGGGGAGGATCACCACCACCCGGTCGCCCTGGGCGAAGTTGCGCGCCCCGCAGACGATCTCCTGTGGCGCGCCGGTGCCGTTGGCGGCGCCGACGTCGACCCGGCAGAACCGGATCGGCTTCTTGAAGCCGGTCAGCTCCTCGATCTCCAGGACCTCGCCGACCACCAGCTGACCGGTGACGGTCTCCCGCAGGTCCACCACGGAGTCGACCTCGATGCCGAGGTCGACCAGGGCCTGCTCCAGGTCGCCGGTGGGCAGGTCGGCGGGGAGGTCGACGTACTCCCGCAGCCAACTGACAGAAACTCGCATGACTTCAGACCACCGTTCCCGTGACTCGTACCCGCATCGCCCTACGCCCCGACCCCGAACGCGCGGGTGAACCGCACGTCGCCCTCGGCCATGTCCCGCATGTCGCTGACCCCGTGCCGGAACATCACCGTCCGGTCGATGCCCATGCCGAACGCGAATCCGGAGTGGACCTCCGGGTCGATGCCGCAGGCGCGCAGCACCCGCGGGTTGACCATGCCGCAGCCGCCCCACTCCACCCAGCGCGGCCCGTCCCGGTGCTCGGGGAACCAGACGTCGAACTCGGCCGACGGCTCGGTGAACGGGAAGTAGTGCGGCCGGAAGCGGGTCTTCGCGCCCTCGCCGAACATCGCCCGGGCGAAGTGGTCCAGCGTGCCGCGCAGGTGCGCCATGGTGATGCCCTTGTCCACCACCAGGCCCTCGACCTGGTGGAAGACCGGCGCGTGGGTGGCGTCCAGCTCGTCGGTGCGGTACACCCGGCCGGGTACGACCACGTAGATCGGCGGCTTGCGGGTGAGCATGGTGCGCGCCTGCACCGGCGAGGTGTGGGTGCGCAGCACGAGACCGGAGCTCTCCGCGCCTTCCGGCGGTGCGATGTGGAAGGTGTCCATCAGGCCGCGGGCCGGGTGGTCGGCGGGGATGTTCAGCGCGTCGAAGTTGGTCCACTCCAGCTCGACCTCGGGGCCCTCGGCCACCTCGTAGCCCATCCCGACGAACAGGTCGCTGATCTGCTCCATCAGGGTGCTCAGCGGGTGGCGGGCGCCCCGGGGGTGCCGGTCGTACGGCAGGGTCACGTCGACCCGCTCCTCGACCAGCACCCGGGCGGCCTGCTCCCGCTCCAGGACCTCCTGGCGGGCGGCGTGGGCGGTCTCGATCGCCCGGCGGGCCTCGTTGACCCGCTTGCCCGCGTCGGACTTCGCGGCCGGTGGCAGGGCGCCGATCTCCCGGCGCGCGAGGGAGACCGGGGACCGGTCGCCGAGGTGCGCGGGGCGCAGCGCGGTCAGCGCGTCCGGGTCGGCGGCGGAGGCGAACGCCTTCTCGGCGTCGGCGACGGCCTCGGCCAGGGCGGCCGGGTCGAGCAGGGCGACCTGCTTCGGGTCGTACGGATCGTTGCGGTAGCTCATGGCGTACGGGCACTCCCTCACGGCGGCGCCGGCCCTCACGGGCGGCTAGGCGAGTCTACGGACGCGCGGCTGTGCCGCAGCCCGCCGGTGGGAGGTACGCGGGAGGAAGGGTCAGGCCCGCCGCCCGCCGACACCGGCGGACTGGCTAAACGAACGCCGTGGCGCGTTCACCATGCGGACGACTCCCCTGTGCTCTGTGCACGCGTGACGAGGTCAGCGCAGTGCTCTGGCTGAAGCGTACAGGCAGACGGCGGCGGCCGCAGCCAGGTTGAGGCTCTCGGCGCGGCCGTGCAGCGGCACCCGGACCCGGGCGTCGGCGGCGGCGGCCAGCTCCTCCGGCAGGCCGTGCGCCTCGGAGCCGAAGAGCCAGGCGGTGGGCGTGGCGAGCCGGCCGGCGTCGGCGAGGTCGTCGAGGTCGCTGTCGCCGTACCCGGTGGTCGCGAAAACGGAGAGCCCGGCGGCCTGTAGCGCATCGACCACCTGGCGCGGGTCGGCGGCGCGGACCACGTCGACGTGGAAGAGGCTGCCGGCCGACGCCCGCACGCACTTGCCGTTGTACGGGTCGACGGCGTCGCCGGCGAAGACCACCGCGCCCGCGCCGGCCGCGTCGGCGGTGCGCAGCACGGTGCCGGCGTTGCCCGGGTCGCGGATCTCGGCGAGCACCGCGACCAGGCGCGGCCCGGCGGCCAGCGCCCGCTCCAGCGGCACGTCGAGGTGCCGGCAGACGGCGACCAGGCCCTGCGGGGCGACGGTCTCGGCGAGCGCCGCCAGGGCCTCGTCGGTCACCTCGGAGACGGGAACGTCGGCGCGGGCGGCGGTCGTGGCGAGCTCGGCGTACCGGTCGAGGGCGGCCGGCGTACCGAAGAGTTCGGTGACCGTCCCGGCGCGGGCCAGGGCCTCGCGGACCGCCTGCGGGCCCTCGGCCAGGAACCGGCCGGTGGCCTCGCGGTCCCGGCGGCGCTGGAGCCGGCGGGCGGCGACGACCCTGGGGGTACGCGGGGTGAACGGGCCGGAGACAGCGTCGAGGCGCCTCCCGCGCGATGGTGACTGCATGGGAGACGCCTCGATCTGCTGCGGGTGGATCAGGCGGCCTGGGCCGCGGCGCCACCGGTGCCCTCGGCCGCCACGGCGGCGCGGGCCAGCTCGACGATCGCGGCGAACGCCGCGGCGTCGTTGACGGCCAGGTCGGCCAGGATCTTGCGGTCGACCTCGATGCCGGCCAGGCGCAGGCCCTGGATCAGCCGGTTGTAGGTCATGCCGTTGGCCCGGGCGCCAGCGTTGATCCGCTGGATCCAGAGCTGCCGGAAGTCGCCCTTGCGATCGCGACGGTCCCGGTAGGCGTACTGCATCGAGTGCAGCACCTGCTCCTTGGCCTTGCGGTACAGCCGGGAGCGCTGACCGCGGTAACCGCTCGCGGTCTCCAGCAGGGTACGACGCTTCTTCTGGGCGTTAACAGCCCGCTTGACGCGTGCCATCTCAACTCCTTCTTCGGCTCAGGTGGCGCGCGTCAGCGGCCGAGCAGCTTCTTGATTCGCTTGACGTCAGCCTTGGCCAGCTCGACCGTGCCGGTCAGCCGCCGGGTCTGGGTGGAGGGCTTCTTCTCCAGGTTGTGGCGAAGGCCGGCCTGCTGGGCAACGATCTTGCCCTTGCCGGTCACCTTGACCCGCTTGCCCATACCCGTGTGGCTCTTCATCTTCGGCATGTGGAACGTCTTCTCCCTGTTACTGGCCGCTGGTCTCAGCGGTCGGGCCGGTCTCGCCGGCTGCTGCGGTCTCGCCTGCCGCCGGGATCTCACCGACCTCCGGGGCGCCGGACTCCTCCGCGGCCCGTTCCCGAGGCCCGCCGCGGGACGCCGTGGCGGCGACCGCGGAGGCCTTCACGGCCCGGTGCGGAGCGAGAACCATGATCATGTTTCGGCCGTCCTGCTTCGGCGCGGCCTCGACGTATCCCAGGTCCGTGATCTCGGACTCGAGCCGGCGCAGGAGCCGGTAACCCAGCTCCGGGCGGCTCTGCTCGCGACCGCGGAACATGATCGTCACCTTGACCTTGTCGCCCGCCTTGAGGAACCGCACCACGTGACCCTTCTTGGTCTCGTAGTCGTGCGGGTCGATCTTCGGCCGGAGCTTCATCTCCTTGATGACGGTCTGCTGCTGGTTACGCCGCGCTTCGCGCGCCTTCAGTGCGCTCTCGTACTTGAACTTGCCGAAGTCCATGAGCTTGCACACCGGCGGGCGCGCCATCGGCGCAACCTCGACCAGGTCCAGGTCGACGTCCGCGGCCAGCTGCAGGGCGCGCTCCAGCGGGACGATGCCCACCTGCTCACCCTCAGGGCCGACCAGTCGGACCTCACGTGCCCGGATCTGCTCGTTCACGCGTGGTTCGACGCTGATGGGGCCTCCTCGAGTCAAGTCTCCTGCGTGTCCGACCCCGCGGGCCCCCGGGTGGGGGCCGCCCGGAAAGCAGAAGGCCCCGGCGCATGCCAGGGCCCGCTCGACCGGTCGGCACGATCACATGATCGCGCATCCGGGACCGGGATGTGCCCGGAACCGGTGACCGGACCCGGCCACCGTCAGGGGCGACACGGGTGGGAGCAGGCGCTCCGCTTCGGGACTGCCCGCACGCCGGAACGGGGGCAGTCTGGTCGACTCGGCAACACTACACCCTCGCCCCAGGCATCCCCAAACCGGGCTCGCAGGTCAGCGCGGTGTGACCGGACGCTCAGCGGCCGGTCGGGCCGGCGGAGAGCGCGGCCAGGTGGGCCTGGTGCAGCCGGCGCAGCGCGCGGACCCCCTCCACCGCGGACTCCTTGTCGGCAGCCTGGAGGGCGACCATCGGGAGCAGGTCGTCGTCGTGCAGCTCCAGGCTGGCCCAGGGGGCGCCCCGGTCGAAGCGCACCCCGCGGACGACCTCCCAGGGCAGCTCGTACGAGCCGATCACGTTGCGCACCCGCACGCCCCGGGCGTCCGCCTCGACCCGGGGCCGGGTGAAGAGCAGGATGGCGAGCGCGCCGAAGACGCCCAGACCGATCATGGCGAGCTGGTCGCCGCGCTGGAAGGTGCCGTACCCCTCGCCGGTGGAACCGGAGAGCGAGGTCGCCACCAGGCCGAAGACCACCAGGAGGGTGGCCGCCGAGGCCCAGCAGACGACCCGGACCCGACGGGGCTTCAGGCGGACCAGCTCGCTGTCGCTCACCCCACCAGTCTGCCATCCCCGCCCGGGCGGCGTTCCGTCGCCACACGGACCCCGGCAGACGGCCGGCGGCCGAAATCCATGCCCCGTCCACGGCACGGCGGTGTCAGCCGGCCGGCGGATCCGGCCGGTCGGCGTGCGCGGAGGCCCGCCGCTCCCGTCCCGCCGCGTGCGGTGCCGGATCGTCCGGGGCGGACCGGGCCCTCGGGGCCGATCGGGTGACGGTGGAGGTCGGCGACGCCGGGACGGTCCGGGCGGGCGGACGCACCTGACGGCCGGCGACCACCGACGCGACCAGGGTGAGCACCGCGCCGGCGAGGACCGGCCAGCGCAGCCCCGGACCGCCGGGCAGCAGCAGGTCCAGCAGCAGCCCTCCACCGAGCTGCCCGGCGACCAACGCCAGACCGGTCCGCAGCACCCCCAGCGCCCGCACGCCGACCAGCAGGCTGACCACGATGCCCACACCGAGCAGTCCGCCCGTGTACAGGTACCAGGCCGGCGGCCAGGCGGGCCGGACCACGGTGAACGCGCCGGCGAGCGCCGCAACGGCCAGCACGGCCGGTGTGCTGACGGCGAAGTTGACCGCGGTGCTGGCCGCGGCAGTGCCCGCCACGGCGACCCGGCCGTTCAGCGCGGACTGCGCGGCGACCGCCAGCCCACCCACCACGGCGAGCAGGACCAGGCCGACGGCCAGCTCGCCCAGGGGCTGACCCAGCTGGGCGAGCCCCACCGCCGCCGTACCGAGCAGGGCGCCGGCCACCCGGGGCGGGGAGAGCGCGAGCCGGCCCACCGGGGCGAGCCCGGCCCGGTCCACCGCCAGGCCGCCGAGACTGCTCCCGGCGACCTGGGCGATGGTGAAGACGGCCACCCCGAGCACCGGCACGACGTAGGTGCCGATCACGACGATCGCCGCCCCGCCGAGCCCACCCAGGTAGCACCACCACGGCAGCCGGGACCGGCGCAGCGCGGCGAGCCCGGCCCGCATCGACGGCAGCACCAGCAACCCGACCAGGATCAGCAGGGTGCCACCGGCGTTGTTGACCACCGCCCCGAGCACCGGGCTGCCCACCCGCTCGCCCAGCCCGGCATTGGCCACCCCCTGAGCGGCCGAGGCCGTACCGCCGAGCATGACCAGGGCCAGCGCGGCCGTCGGCGGCAGTGGCCTCACAGCCGGCAGGCGTGGATGTTGGTGACCAGGATGGCGCGGGCGCCCAGCTCGTACAGCTCGTCCATGATCCGGTGCACGTCGTCGCGGAGCACCATCGCCTGCACGGCGACCCAGCCCTCCCGGTGCAGCGGGGAGACGGTCGGCGACTCGATCCCGGGGGTGAGCGAGCTGGCCCGGTCGAGCAGGCCGGCCGGCACGTCGTAGGCGAGCATGACGTAACGGCGGGCCACCAGCACCCCGTGCAGGCGGCGCAGCAGCTGCTCGGCCTGCGGGTGGGTCGGGGCCCCGGCGCGGCGGACCAGGACCGCCGACGACCGCAGCAACGGGTCGCCGAAGACGACCAGGCCGGCCTGGCGCAGCGTGGCGCCGGTCTCCACCACGTCGGCGACCACGTCGGCGACGCCGAGCCGGATGGCGTTCTCCACCGCCCCGTCCAGCCGGATCACGTCGGCCTTGACGCCCAGGTCGCCGAGGTACCGCTCGACCAGCCCCGGGTACGCGGTGGCGATCCGGTGCCCGCCCAGCTCCTGCACCGAGTGGACGTCCTCGGGGCGGGCCGCGAAGCGGAAGGTGGCCCGGCCGAAGGCGAGGTCCACCACCTCCTCGGCCGGCGCGCCGGAGTCGATCAGCAGGTCGCGGCCGGTGATCCCGACGTCGAGGTCACCCGAGCCGACGTAGGTGGCGATGTCCTTCGGACGCAGGTAGAAGAACTCGATGTCGTTGGGCTCGTCCCGGCAGACCAGGTCCTTGGGGTCGGCGCGCTGGCGGTAGCCCGCCTCACGCAGCATCTGGGCGGCCTTCTCGGCCAGGGCGCCCTTGTTCGGTACGGCGACACGCAGCATGACGAGTGCTCCTTCGATCGAATCAGATCAACGACGGGGCGCACTCACAGATGTCGGTAGACGTCCTTGAGCTCGAGACCGGTGGCGAGCATCAGCACCTGGGCCTGGTAGAGCAGCTGCGAGATCTCCTCGGCGGCCCGCTCCGGGCCTTCGTGCTCGGCGGCCATCCACGACTCGGCCGCCTCCTCGACAACCTTCTTGCCGATGAAGTGCACCCCCTTCTCCAGCGCGGCGACCGTGCCGGAGCCCGGGGTGCCGGCGGCGGCCTTGGCCTGCAGCTCGGCGAACAACTCCTCGAACGTCTTCACGCCGCGATTCTTCCAGCCTCGGATGGCGGCGGCGTGCGGCGGGTCCCGCCGGCGGATCGGTGGACCGGGGCGCCGCGAGTGCCGGGCCGGCGGAGAGGGCAACGGGCCGGCGACAATTCCCTACCTAACGGATGGGACACCCTTCGAGGTGACGCCGGCCAGGCCTACGCTGTCCGCCCTGACCTGGGAGGCTGGGCGGCTCTGACCGGGCCCCGCGCCCAAGCGGACCGGGGATCGACGCCTCCGGCGTGGGTCAGGCGGGCGCCCGGGACAGGAACGCCGACACCGCGGCGTGGAACTCGGCGGGCCGGGACGCGTGCACGGCGTGCCCCGCGTCGATGGTCACCAGCTCCGCCGCGGGCAGCCGGGCGGCCATCCGGGCCAGCTCGTCCTGCGGCAGGTGGCTGCTCGGACCACCGGCGACGACCAGGGTCGGCACACTGATCCCGTCGAGGCGGTCCCACCAGGCCGGGTCGGGGTCGTTCAGCTCGACCAGGACGGCCTCGCGCGCCGCCCAGTCGAAGGGCTGCGGCCCGGCCGGCCGGGGCGGAACACGAAAGCCCATCGGCACGGGCGGGACCGGCTCCTCCAGCACCAGGGCGGCCAGGCGGTCCGGGTGCGCTGCGGCGAACCGGTAGGCCAGCACCGCGCCGAGCGAGTGACCGAGCAGGGTCACCCGGGCCAGGCCGAGCGCGTCCAGCAGTGCGCCCAGGTCGTCGGTCATCGGCGCGAACCCGTACCGGCCCGGACGGTCGGTGGCCCCGTAACCGCGCAGGTCCGGGGCGTACAGGCGGACCTGGTCGCCGAGCGCGTCGGCCAGCGGCGCCCAGGTGGCGCCGTCCACCGAGCCGGGGTGCAGGGCCACCACCGGCCGCGCGTCGGGCGGGCCCCAGGTCCGGTAAGCCGTCCGCAGTCCGGGCAGGTTCACGAAGTCGATCTCCCCCATCCGGCGAGTCAACCACAACGACGAATGAAAGGTGGGCTTTCGAAAGAGTTCTTTTGAAGCGTATCCTTTGACCCATGCCCGACCAGCCCGTCCGCGACATCACCGACCCGCAGGCCCTGCGGGCCATCGCCCACCCGCTGCGCCTGCGCATCCTCGAAGCGGTCGCCCTGCACGGCCCACTCACCGCCACCCAGGTCGCCGACCACGTCGGCGAGAGCCCCGCGAACTGCTCCTGGCACCTGCGCCAGCTCGCGAAGTACGGGTTCATCGCCGAGGCCGGCGGCGGCACCGGGCGGCAGCGCCCGTGGCGGCTGGTAACCGACGGGCACCGCTGGGGCGACGGCGAGGAGAGCCCCGAACTGGCCCGGGCCGGCGACGCCGCGGCGCAGGTGCTCCTCGACCTGGAGTACCGCGCGCTGCACGCCTGGATGGCGGCCCGCCGCCAGGAGTCCCCGGCCTGGCGGGACGCCGGCTTCATCAACCAGTTCCTCAGCTGGTACACCGCCGAGGAACTGGGCGCCCTGCAGTCGGAGGTACGCGAGCTCTTCGCCCGTCACCTCGACCGGCTCGACGACCCGGCGGCCCGCCCGCCCGGGTCCCGGCCGGTCCGGCTGATGGCCTGGGGCGTGCCCGCGGTGGACGGCCGCGCCGTCGACATGCCCGCCGGGGGCGGGCCCGCCCGAACCGGCACGGAGAACGGGGAATCATGAGACAGCTGCTGCGCCGGCCGGACATCCGGCTGCTCTTCGTCGCGTTGACCGTCAGCATGGTGGCCGAGTCGGTCCTCATCCTGGCCCTGGCGGTCTGGGTGAAGGACCTGACCGGATCCGACGGGCTGGCCGGCGCCACCTTCGTCGCGCTGACCGCCCCGATGGTGCTCGCGCCGCTGGTCGGCTGGGTGGTGGACCGGGCACCCCGGAGATCGCTGTTCGTGGTGCTCAACGTCGTCACCGCCGCGCTGCTCACCCCGCTGCTCACCGTCACCGGCGCCGACCGGCTCTGGATCGTGTACGCGGTGGCCGCCGGCTACGGGCTGTCGTACATCGCGCTCGGGGCGACCGTCACCGCGCTGGTGCAGGAGCTGGTGCCGGCGACGCTCCTGCCGGACGTCAACGGGGTGCTGCAGACCGTCAAGCAGGGACTGCGGCTGGCCGGGCCGCTGCTCGGCGCCGGGCTCTACGTCGTACTCGGTGGACCCCGGCTGACCACCACCTGCGCGCTCGGGTTCGTGGCCGCGGCGGGCGCCGGTCTGCTGCTGCGGGCCGTACCCGCGATCCCCGCGGCGGACCCGCCCCGGCCCCCGGTGACCGCCGCGGACGGCGGCGCCGGCCAGGGCGGCCTGGGCGCCGGGATCCGGCACCTGGTCGGCGAGCCCGCACTCCGCCGCGTGCTGGTCGCCGCCACGGTCGCCACCGTCGCGATCGGCTTCGGCGAGACGCTCTGGTTCGCGTACGTCGACTCCGGGCTGGGCCGGGAGACCGCCTTCCTGGGCGTACTGGTCTCCGTGCAGGGGGTCGGCGGGCTGCTCGGTGGGGTGGCCTCGGCGGCGCTGGTACGGCGGCTCGGGGAACTCGGCGCGGTCGCCGTCGGGGTGACCGCCGTCGCCGCCGGCACCCTCGCCCTGGTCCGGCCGGCGCTGGCGCTGGCGCTGCCGGGCAGCGTGCTGATCGGCCTCGGCCTGCCGGTCGCCATGGTGGGCACCATGACGCTGGTGCAGCGGCGTACCCCGGCCCACCTGGTCGGCCGGGTGTCGGCCGCACTGGACGCGCTGATCAGCGGCCCGCAGGCGGTGGCCATCGGCGCGGGCGCGCTGCTGGTGGGCCTGGTCGACTACCGGGTGCTCTACGGGGTGATCGGGGCGGTGCTGGCCGCCGCCGCCGGCTACCTCGTCACGGGCCGCCGTCTCACCGCCCCCGACCCCGGCCACGCCCCCGGACCGGAGCCTGCCCACGACGCAGCCGTGCCGGTCACCGGCGCCGCCCGCTAGCTCGCGCTCCGGAAGCCCGCGTGGCGGTGTCCGGGCGTCCGGGGCACCGCCACGTCGCGCGACGGGAGTCGTCCTGGGCTGGGACGGCCCGGCGAGCGGTCAGCGACCGAAGCCGACCCGGTGGCCGTTCGCAGCGGCCACGCCCCGGATGGCCAGCGCGGCGTCGAGCGCGGCGACGGTGGCCGCCCAGCCCTTGTCCTCCGCCGAGCCGGGCAGCCCGGCCCGGTCCCGGGCCTGCTCGATGGTCTCCACGGTGAGCACCCCGTGCGCCACCGGCTTCCCCTCGTCCAGCGCGACCCGGGTGAGGCCGTCGGTCACCGACCGGCAGACGTAGTCGAAGTGCGCGGTCGCGCCCCGCACCACCACGCCGAGGGCGACCACCACGTCACAGCGGCGGGCCAGTGCCTGGGCCACCACCGGCAGCTCCACCGAGCCGGCCACCCGGGCGACGACCGACCCGGCGCCGCACGCCTGCGCCGCCGCCACCGCCCGGTCGAGCATGTGGTCGGTGAGGTCGCCGTGCCAGCGCGCGGCCACCACGCCGACGGTCAGCCCCGCCGCGTCCACCGTGGTTACCCCGGGCTCGCCGAATCCGGCCATGTCTACACTCCGATCTCGTCGCCGTCGACCGGGCGGCCCATCGGCGCCTCGGTCACCTCGTCCAGCTCGTCCAGCAGGTGCCCCATCCGGTCCCGCTTGGTCCGCAGATACCGCACGTTCTCCGGGTGCGGCCGGATCGGCAGCCCCTCGCGGCCGGTGATGGTCAGGCCGTACCCCTCCAGCCCGGCCCGCTTGGCCGGGTTGTTGGTCAACAGCCGCATGGACCGCACGCCGAGGTCGTAGAGGATCTGCGCGCCGGTACCGTAGTCGCGGGCGTCGGCGGGCAGCCCCAGGTCGAGGTTGGCGTCCACGGTGTCCCGGCCCAGGTCCTGCAGCTGGTACGCCTGGAGCTTGTGCAGCAGCCCGATGCCGCGCCCCTCGTGGCCGCGCACGTAGAGCACCACCCCCCGCCCCTCCCGGGCGACCCGGGCCAGGGCCGCCTGCAACTGCGGGCCGCAGTCGCAGCGCAGCGAGCCGAAGACGTCCCCGGTCAGGCACTCCGAGTGCACCCGCACCAGCACGTCCTGCCCGTCGCCGATCTCCCCGTAGACCATGGCGATGTGCTCGGCCGGGTCGTGCTCGGCGCGGTAGCCCAGCGCCCGGAACACCCCGTACGGAGTGGGCATCCGGGCGTCCGCGACCTGCTCCACCTGCTTCTCGTGCCGCCGCCGGTACGCCACCAGGTCGGCGATGGTCACCAGGGTCAGGGCGTGCTCGGCGCAGAACTTCTCCAGGTCGGGCACCCGCATCATGGTGCCGTCGTCGTTGACCAGCTCGCAGAGCACGCCGGCGGGACGCAGCCCGGCCAGCCGGGTCAGGTCGACGGCCGCCTCGGTGTGCCCGGGGCGGCGCAGCACCCCGCCCTCGCGGGCGCGCAGCGGCACCACGTGCCCGGGGCGGGACAGGTCGGTCGGATCGGTGGCCGGATCGGCGAGCAGCCGGATGGTGTGCGAGCGGTCGGCGGCCGAAATGCCGGTGCTGATCCCCTCCCGGGCGTCCACCGTCACCGTGTAGGCGGTGCCGCGCCGGTCCTGGTTGGTGTGGTGCATGGGCGGCAGATCCAGCCGGTCGCACTCCGACTCGGTCAGCGACGCGCAGATGTAGCCGGACGTCCACCGGACCATGAACGCCACCAGCTCCGGCGTGGCCAGTTCGGCGGCGAAGATCAGGTCGCCCTCGTTCTCCCGGTTCTCGTCGTCGACCACGACGACGGGCCGGCCGGCGGCGATGTCGGCCACCGCCTGCTCGATGCTGGCGAAGGCGCTCATGCCGGCACCACCGGACTGAACCTGATGATTCGCTCGCTCATGCGACGGCCTCCGAGTAGGTGGACGGGATCGGCTGGGCGGCCGACGCGACGGCCCGCGAGGTACGCCACCAGGCGGCGAGACCCCAGACGCAGAAGGCGCCGTAGACCAGGTACATGGCGGCCGACGGGTAGAAGCCGCCGCGCAGCAGCAGCGGCACCCCCACCGCGTCGACGGCGATCCAGATCAGCCAGAACTCGACCCAGCCGCGGGCCATGCCGTACGTGGCGAGCAGGCTGCCGGTCAGGATCCAGGCGTCCGGCAGCGGGCCCCAGGAGCCGAGCGCGGCGAGCACCGGGTACGCGGCGGCGGTGCCGACGGCGGCGGCCAGCAGCAGGCCGAGCCGCTCCCGGCCGGTGGCCCAGCGTGGGCTGACCGCCGGCTGGTCGTCGCCCTGGTGGCGGTTGCGCGACCAGCGCCACCAGCCGTAGACGCTCACCGCGAAGAAGAAGACCTGCCGGCCGGCCTGACCGTAGAGGTCGTGCGCCTGCGGGGTGGTGAAGACGCCGCCGAGGAAGACGGTGAACAGCAGCGCGTTGCCGATCATGCCGACCGGCCAGGCCCAGACCAGGCGGCGCAGCCCGAGCAGCGCGGAGCCCAGGCCGAAGACGTTGCCGACGATCTCCCGGACCAGCACCGGCGAGCCGGCGACCTGGAGCTGGGCGTCGAGCAGCCAGCCGAGCGGACCCATCAGCGCCCACCTCCTCCGACGCGGGCGCCGAGCAGTCGCTCGACGTACTTGGCCAACACGTCGACCTCCAGGTTGACCGGGTCGCCGACGCCCTTGGCGCCCAGCGTGGTCAGCTTGAGCGTGGTGGGGATCAGCCCGACGGCGAACCAGTCGTCGCCGACCGCGGCGACGGTGAGCGAGACGCCGTCGATGGTGATCGAGCCCTTCTCCACCACGTACCGGGACAGGTCGGCGGGGAGCCGGAAGCGGACCGTCTCCCACTGCTCGGCGGGTTCCCGGGCGAGGATCTCGCCCACCCCGTCGACGTGGCCCTGCACGATGTGTCCGCCGAGCCGGCTGTTCAGCGCGGCGGCCCGTTCCAGGTTGACCGGGTCGCCCACGCGCAGCGCGCCGAGCGCGGAACGGCGCAGCGTCTCCCCCATCACGTCCGCGGTGAAGACGCCGTCGGAGACGTCCACCACGGTCAGACAGACGCCGTTGACCGCGATGGAATCGCCGTGCCGGGCGTCGGAGGTGACCAGCGGGCCGCGGACGGCGAGCAGCGCGGAGTCACCCCCGGTGTCCGTGACGCGGACGACCTCGCCCAACTCCTCGACTATGCCGGTGAACATGTCAGGCCTCCGTTACCTTTCGGGGCAGCGCGGTGATCCGCAGGTCGGGACCGACCTGCGCGACGTCGGTGATCTCCAGGTCGATGGCGTCGGCGATGGTGGTCACGCCGGCGTCGAGCAGCGCCGTCGGGCCGGCGCCGAGCAGCTTCGGCGCGACGTACCCGACGATCTTGTCGACCAGCCCGGCGGCCAGGAACGCGCCGGCCAGCCGGGGGCCGCCCTCCAGCAGTGCGGCCCGCACGCCGTGGTGGTGCAGCTCCGCCAGCAGCGCCGGCAGGTCGACCCGGCCGTCCGGGCCGGCCCCGACCTCCGCTGCGGTGGCGATCCACGTCCGGGCGGCGCCGTCGCGGACCCGGGCCCCTTCCGGGGTACGCCCGGCGCTGTCCACCACCACCCGCAGCGGCTGCCGGATGGCCAGGGTGCCGTCGCGCAGGTTCCGGGCGGTCAGCCGGGGGTCGTCGGCGAGCACGGTGCCCACCCCGGCGATCACCGCGTCGACCGTGCCGCGCAGCGCGTGCACGTCGATCCGGGCCGCCTCGGAGGTGATCCACATGCTGGTGCCGTCGGCCGCCGCCGACCGGCCGTCGAGCGTCGCGGCGTACTTCCAGATCAGGTACGGCCAGCCGCGGCGCATCGAGGTCAGCCAGGCGACGTTGCCGGCCTCGGCCTCCTCGGCGCGAACCCCGAACTCGACCTGGATGCCGGCGGCCCGCAGGGTGGCGGCGCCGCCGGAGGCCACCGGGTTGGGGTCGGGCACGGCGATCACCACCCGGGCGACGCCGGCCCGGACGAGGGCCAGGCTGCAGGGGCCGGTACGGCCGGTGTGGTCGCAGGGTTCGAGGGTGACCACCGCGGTTCCGCCCCGGGCGCGCTCACCGGCCTGGGCGAGCGCGACGATCTCGGCGTGCGGTCCGCCCGCGTACGCGTGGAATCCCTCCCCGACGACCGTGTCGTCCGGATCGAGCAGCACGCAGCCGACGACCGGGTTGGGGCTGGTGGTGCCGAGGCCACGGGCCGCGAGCGTGACGGCACGACGCATCGCCTCGTCGACGGAGACGCCGGCCATGCCCCTGCCCTCTCACTCGCCGGTCCGCGCGCGGGCGGTACGGGAGGAGCCGCGGGCAGGCGGCGGCGGATCCGGGAACGGCAGGGCCGCCCCCCGGGAAGCCCACGCGCTGGCTGGAGTGCAGCCCACGCAGGCCCGCCCCGTCCCGCGCGCTGTCTCCCATCCGGACTGTCTGGGTGCGGGACGATCCCCGCTCCCAACCGTCGGCCCCGGATTCTCACCAGGTCCACCGGGCGGCCTGAGCCGTCCGGGTCGCGGGCTTACCACGGTCGGACCGTGGATCACCGCCGGTTCGGAATTTCACCGAGCCCCGCCAGCGCGTGGTGGGTACATGGGAAGTCTTACACGTTCCCCCGGGAGGTACGCCACCTCCCGGGTGCTACCTCACACCCCGTCGGCGCGTCGCCGGTCCACCGCCACGTACGAACCGGGCTGGCTCTTGGCGACCGTTTTCATCTCGGAGGCGACCGCGATCGCGGCGAGCGGGTCGGTGAAGCGCTTCCTGGCATCGGAGAGGGAGACCCCGATGGAGAGGGTGACCAGGTGCGCCTTGCGGCTGTTGCCCCGCCGGTCCTTCAGCTCGACGTAGCCGCGCTCGGCGTCGGCCGGGTCGTAGAGCTTGTCGGCGGCCTTCTCGAAGTCCTCCACCGCGCGGAAGGTCAGCGGCCGGACCTGTTCCGGGGTGCAGACGACGACGAAGTCGTCCCCGCCGACGTGGCCGAGGAAGGCCGGCGGCAGCCCGATCGAGACCACCGCCCGGTGCAGGCTGCGGGCCAGCGCGCAGATGAACTCGTCGCCGCGGACGAAGCCGTACCGGTCGTTGACGCTCTTGAACCGGTCGATGTCGACGTAGCCGACGGCATAGTCGACGCCGCTGCGCACCCGGTCGCTGATCTCCCGGCGGATCCGGCTGTTGCCCGGCAGCCCGGTCAGCGGGGAGACCTCCCGGAACTCCTTGTTGCGGCGCAGGGTGGAGCTGACCCGGGCCACCAGCTCGGCGGTGTCGAAGGGCTTGACCAGGTAGTCGTCGGCGCCGGCGCTGAGGCCGTGCACCTTGTCCACGGTCATCCCCTTGGCGGTCAGCATGATCACCGGCAGGGCCGAGGTCATCGGGTCGGCGCGCAGCCGGCGGGTCAGCTCCAGGCCGTCGATCCGGGGCATCATCAGATCCACCACGGCCAGGTCGGGGCGGTGCCGCTCGACCATCTCGAGCGCCTCCTGGCCGTCACCGGCGTGGATCACCTCGAAGCCGTGCAGCCGCAGGTTGAACTCGACGAAGCGGGCGATGTCCTCGTCGTCGTCGACGACCAGGATGACGTCGGGTCGGTCGCCGGCCGGATCCACGTCAGGCTCCGGGGAACGCGCGCTCCGCGAGCCCCCGCAGGCGGCGGACCGCCTCGGCCGGGTCGGCCGCCCCGTAGACGGCGGTGCCGGCGACGAACGCGTCCGCGCCGGCCGCCGCGGCCTGCTCGATGGTGTCGGCGGCGATCCCGCCGTCGACCTCGATGCGCAGCTCCAGGTGGCCGGTGTCGACGTGCCGGCGGGCGGCACGGACCTTGTCCAGCAGTTGCGGGATGAACCGCTGCCCGCCGAAGCCGGCCTTGATCGTCATGATCAGCAGCGTGTCGAAGCTCGGCAGCAGCTCCAGGTACGGCTCGATCGGGGTGTCCCGGTCGATGGCCAGCCCGGCCTTCGCGCCGGCCGAGCGAAGGTCCTTGGCCAGCGCCACCGGGTCGTCGCAGGCCTCGGCGTGGAAGGTGACGTTGTAGGCGCCGGCGTCGGCGTAGCCCGGGGCCCAGCGACGCGGATCGGTGATCATGAGGTGCACGTCGAACGGGATCTGGGTCACGGCGCGCAGGCTCTGCACCACGGGCAGCCCGATGGTCAGGTTGGGCACGAAGTGGTTGTCCATCACGTCGACGTGCAGCCAGTCCGCGGCGTTCTCCACGGCACGGACCTCGTCGGCGAGGCGGGCGAAATCGGCGGCGAGGATGCTGGGCGCGACGATCGGCGGCGGTACGGTCACGGGGCCAGTGTACGAATGCGGCCATCCGCCCCGGGCATCGCGGCCCACCGGGAACGCCCTGTGACCCAGGAGTGACCGCTGGTGCAATATCGGGCCCCACGGAACGCGAAACCGGACCGGCGACCACCCCCGACTGGCCGACCGACCGAAACGCGGCAACGCTCCATCAGAGACGGTCACCCGTGCGGCACACCCCGCGCAAGCGCAACGCCACGCGGGCCGCACCGACCGGCCGTCATCTCCCGGAAAGGGTGGACGACGCGACGGTGGCGCACCCCGGCGCCGGCACGAAGGGCCTGCCGGTCCGCTGAGCCGACCCGACCATCCGCGCGGCACCACTCAGCCGCGGCGCAGCACCGCCAGGAACATCGCGTCCGTGCCGTGCCGGTGCGGCCAGAGCTGCACCGTCGGGCCGTCACCCAAGCCGGGCATGCCGGCCGGCAGCAGCGTACGGGCGTCGACGAAGTCCGCCGGCACCTCGGCGCGCCGGGCCGCCTCGGTCACCGTCACGTGCGTCTCCACCACGTGCGGGGAGCAGGTGACGTAGGCGACCAGGCCGCCGGGACGGGCCGCGCGCAGGGCCGCGGTGAGCAGTTCACGCTGCAACCGGGTCAGCGGCGGGAGGTCGGAGGGCTGGCGCCGCCAGCGGGACTCCGGCCGGCGGCGCAGCGAGCCCAGGCCGGTGCAGGGGGCGTCCACCAGCACCCGGTCGAAGTGCCCCTCCGGCAGCTTCGGGTCCGCGCCGACCGTGCGGCCGTCGGTGTGCAGCACGTTCACCGGCAGGCCCCGGGTGGCCTGCTCGACCAGCCGGGCCCGGTGCTCGGAGACCTCCACGGCGGTCAGCCGGGCGCCACGTTGCGCGGCCAGCGCGCCGAGCAGGCCCGACTTGCCGCCGGGACCGGCGCACAGGTCGAGCCAGCGCCCGTCCGGCCCGTCCAGCGGCGCGGCGGCCAGCGCGTTCGCCACCAGCTGCGAGCCCTCGTCCTGCACGTGCGCCCGCCCGTCGGCCAGCGCCGGCAGGTCTCCCGGCGCACCACCGGAGAGGTAGACCGCGTACGGGGAGAAGGCGCCGGGGGCGCCGCCCACCTCGTCGGCCAGCTCGACCGGGTCGGCCAGGCCGGGCCGGGCGCACAGGTGCACCGGGGGCCGTTCGTTGTCCTCGATCAGCAGCCGGGTGGTCTCCCCCAGGTCGCCGCCGAGCGCCTCGGCGAAGGCCCGCACGATCCACTTCGGGTGGCTGTACGCCAGCGCCAGGTGGCCGACCGGGTCGGTCTCCATCGGCGGGGCGAGCTTCGCCACCCACTCGTCGGCGTCCCGGCCGGCGATCTCCCGCAGCACGGCGTTGGCGAAGCCGGTGGCACCCGGCGCCACCGAGCGGACCAGGTCGACGGTCGAGGAGACCGCCGCGTGCGCCGGCACCCGGGTGTGCAGCAGCTGGTACGCCCCGAGCCGCAGGGCGTCGCGGGCCGGCGGGTCGATCCGTTCGACGTCCCGCCCGGCGGCGTCGGTGATGATCGCGTCCAGGGTGCCGGTGTGGCGCAGCGTGCCGTAGGTCAGCTCGGTGGCGAAGGCCGCGTCCCGGCCGACCAGTCCCTCCTCGCGCAGGATCAACGGGAGCACCAGGTTGGCGTACGCGTCGTCCCGGTGCACCGCCGCGACCGCCTGGTAGGCGGCGTACCGGGGCAGGTCGACGGCCGGGCGGGCGGGCCGACCGCCGCGCCGGTCGAAGCCGGTACGGCCGCCACCCCGGTCGCCGCGGAAACCGCCACCTGCCGAGCGGTCGCCCCGCGGCGCGTCGGAGCGCCGGGGCGCGGACCGGTCGAACCGGTCACCGCGGGAGCCGTCGGCGCGGCCGGCGGACCGGTCGGCGCGGGGGCTGTCGGAACGGGAACTGTCGGAACGGTCCGAGGGGGCGGTCACGCGAGCTCCTCCCCGGCGCCGACCCGGACGCCGCGCGCCCAGTCGGTCGCCGGCATGGCCTTCTTGCCCGCCGCGCGCACCTCACCGAGCTGCACCGGCACGGTCGCGGTGCCGGCCAGCACCCGGGACTTCTCCACCAGCAGCTCTCCCGGCTTCAACTCGGGGCCGTTGCCGACCGGGGTCACCGGGCAGAGCTTGACCCGGTCGCCGCGGAAGGTCGTCCACGGCCCGGGGGCCGGCGTGCAGGCCCGGATCCGCCGGTCCACGGCGAAGGCGGGATCGGTCCAACGCACCCGGGCGTCCTCCACGGTCAGCTTCGGGGCCAGGGAGACCCCGTCGGCCGGCTGCGGCTCGGCCCGGGCCGTCCCGGCCTCGATCGCGTCGAGGACGGCCACCAGCAGGCCCGCACCGGAGTGCGCGAGGCGCTCCAGCAGGTCGCCGGAGGTGTCGGTCGGCCGGACCTCGTCGGTGAGCGTGCCGTAGACCGGGCCGGTGTCCAGCCCCTGTTCGAGCTGGAAGACGCTCGCGCCGGTCAGCTCGTCGCCGTGCAGCACGGCGTGCTGCACGGGGGCCGCGCCGCGCCAGGCGGGCAGCAGCGAGAAGTGCAGGTTGACCCAGCCGTGCCGGGGGACCTCCAGGGCCACCGGCGGCACCAGCGCGCCGTACGCGACCACGGGCACGCAGTCCGGCGCCAGCTCGCGCAGCCGGTCGAGGAACTCGGGCTCGCGGGGCTTCGCCGGGGTCAGCACCTCGATCCCGTGCTCGTCGGCCCAGGCGCCGACCGGGGAGCGGACCAGCCCGCGACCGCGACCGGCCGGGGCGTCGGGGCGGGTGACCACGGCCAGCAGCTCGTGCCCGGAGGCGGCGACGGCGGCCAGGGCGGGGACGGCGACGGCCGGCGTGCCGGCGAAGATCAGACGCACCGGGTCACCGCCCCAGACCGAAGGGGCTGCCGGCGGCGTGCGGGTTGAGCTTGACCGTGGGCGGGGCGGCCGGGTCGTACCACTCCGCCTGGCGGATGGCCTTCATGGCCTCCTTGCGCCCGGCCGGGTCCAGCCGATCGACGAAGAGCACCCCGTCGAGGTGGTCGGTCTCGTGCTGCACGCAGCGCGCCATCAGCCCGGTACCGACGATCTGCATCGGGTCGCCGTAGCCGTTGAAGCCCTTGGCGATGACGTTCTGCCGGCGCTTGGTGTCGAAGTAGAGCCCGGGGATGGACAGGCAGCCCTCCGGGCCGTCCTGTTCCTCCTCGTCGGGGAACTCCAGCACCGGGTTGACCAGGTGCCCGAGCACGTCGTCGACGTCGAAGGTGAACACCCGCAGGCCCACCCCGAGCTGGGGCGCGGCCAGGCCGGCGCCGCTCTGCTCCCGCATCGTGTCGGTGAGGTCGGCGATGAGCCTACGCAGCTCGGCGTCGAAGTCGACGACCGGATCGGCCGGCGTGCGCAACACCGGGTCCCCGAACAGACGGATGGGCTGGACGGTCACGCGGTGTGGCTCCTTCGGCTGGACGGACGCTGCCGTACCAGTCTACGGAGTGCCGGGGGCGGCCCCGGCCGGCGTACCGCGATGCGGCGCAGCGGACTCCATGTTCATGATGAGATGAGATGATGATCACCGGCAGGGTCTCTTGACGTTCTACCGGGAGATCGACGTCACGGCCGGGCTGTCCCGCCAGCCGGGCAGGAACTGGTCGCGCAGCGCGTCGTCCAGCACCCCGAACCGGGGGTCACGCAGGATCTCGTCGGCCTCGGCGTAGCCGGTGACCACGAAGAACACCGGCCCGGCCTGGACCACCGGCCCGTAGCCGCGCAGCCGCTCGTAGGTCGGGTACGTCGATTCGCCCCTGCGGCGACATGAGCAGGGCGAGTGCCTCGGCTGCGTCCATGACCGGCCTCCCGCGTCGATGCGTCGGAGGCTCCATCATGCGCGGCCCCGACGTCCCCCGGCGACCCCAGGCGGCCGGCGGTGGGCGGGTTCAGGCGCCGGCGCCGGGCTCCCCCGCCAGCACCGCGTCGCCGCCGAGCAGGGCGTGCTCGGGCAGCGGCAGCTGGATGCCGTGGGCGGCCTCCCAGTCGTAGACGATGCTCGGCCGGACCTGCGCGGCGAAGAAGTCCACCGCGCTCATCCCGCCGACCACGGGCTCGTCCACCTCGGCGACCAGCTGGGCCGGGACCAGGTTGAAGCCGTTCTGCAGGGCGGCGCTGAGCCGGCGGTGCCCGTCGACGACGAAGAAGTACTCGCCGGTGTAGCCGATCCGCAGCGGCTCCAGGGCCTCGTCGCCGGCCCCGGCCACCTCCCCGACGAACTCCGAGTCCCAGAGCCCGCGCAGGGTGGTGATGTCCTCGGTCGGGTACACCCGGGCCGGGTCGAGCAGCAGCAGCGGCGGGGCGTCGCGCAGCACCTCGGCGCCGAGCCGGCCCTCGTACGCGTCGACGATGTGCTCGATCACCTCGGGCGCCGAGGCCCGGGTGGTATCGCAGACCAGGTCGTAGTTGCGCAGCCGGGCCTTGTCCACGCCGTAGCGGACGATGAACCGGTTCCGCTCGCTCTCGCTGCGTTCGAGCAGCTTGGCCTTGGCCTCGTCCAGTGAGGTGTAGCTCTCGGCCGGGCCGGAGGGGCGCAGCAGCACCCGGCGGGCCGCCTCGCCCGGCTCGGTGATCATGTGCACCTTGAGCGCGTCGGTGAAGAAGTGCCAGGCCAGCCGGGAGTCCATGACCAGCGACTCGCCGGAGGCGGCGATGTCGCGCTGGAGCTGGTCGACGTAGCCGTCGACGGCCTGGTCCAGCTCGGCGTGCAGGTTGAGCTGGAGGGCGGTCATCTGCCGCTCCTGCGCCATCTGGCGATAGAGGTCGCCGACGCTGACCCGGCGCAGCCCCAGCCGCTTGGCGATCTCGACGGAGACGGTGCTCTTGCCGCTGCCGAGGTCCCCGTTGAAGACGATCGATTGACGAACGGTCACGACTGGTCCACCCCTGATCACCGGCTGATTGACATCATCGATATGGCGTCGGATCGACGCATTCCCGCCATCGTCGCGCCATCCGTGCGCCCGGGCATGACGGGCGATGCTACCACTTCTCCGCCAGCGGTTTGCCGGACACGGTGTGCGACGGCACCCGCTCCGGGCCGGCCGCCGGCCCGCGCCGGTGCGCGAATCACCGCTGGTCAGCGCTCAGAAGAGGCTGAGCGGGTCGACCTGGAGGCGGACCGGGTCGGCGGCCTTGCGGGCGCTGCGCACCCCGGCGGCCGTGTGCAGCGCCTCGGCGAGGGCGACGGCCCGGGCCCGCGGCACCCGCACCAGCATCCGCTCCCGGTCGTCGTCGGCCGGGACCGGGCCGAGCACCTCCGCGCCGTCGGGCAGCCGGGCCGCGGCGAGCAGGTCGGCCACGGCCGCCGCCGGACCGGTGACGCTGGCCATCTTCATCGCCGGCGGGAAGCCCAGCTCCCGCCGCTCGGCCAGCTCCCGCGAGGCGAACCAGGCCGGATCCCAGCGCAGCAGCGCCTGCACCGGCGCCAGCGCGCCGTCGGCGACGACCACGACCCGCCCGCCGGCCGACGCCGGCCGGGCCAGCGCGGCGGCGGTCAGCCAGCGGCGCAGCGTCTCCTCGCCGGCGCGCAGGTCGGCCCGGGTGAGCAGGGCCCAGGAGTCCAGCAGCAGCACCGCGCCGTAGCCGCCCTCGGCCACCGGCTCGGCGCCGGGGGTGGCGATCACCAGGCCGGCACCGCCGGGAACGCTGGTCAGCACCTCCTCCCGCCCCGAGGTGCGTACCGGCACGCCGGGGAAGGCGCGGCCCAGCTCCTCGGCGGTGCGCCGGGCGCCGGTGACCGCCGCGCGCAGCCGCCGCCCGCCGCACTCCGGGCAGGCGTACGCGGCGGCGACCCGGCCGCACCAGCGGCAGGCGGGCGCCCCGTCGGCAGAGGGCAGCGCCAACGGGCCGGCGCAGTACGGGCAGCGGGCCGGGGTGCGGCAGTCCGCGCAGGAGATCGAGGGCAGGTAGCCCCGGCGCGGCACCTGCACCAGCACCGGGGCGTCCGCGCGCAGGGTGTCCCGGGCGGTGGTCCAGGCAAGGCTGGGCAGGCGGGCGGTCGCCGCGCCGGGGTCGCGGGCCAACTGCGGGTCGTCGCCGGTCGGTGCGACGGCCGGGGTACGCGCCCGCAGGGTCGCCCGGTCGGCGACCACCTCGCGCGCCCAGCCGGTCTCCACCAGCAGCTGCGCCTCGGCGGTCCGGGTGTACCCGCCGACCAGCGCGGCGGCCCCGGCGAGCTGGGCCCGGGTGAGCAGCACGTCCCGGGCGTGCGGGTACGGGGCGCGGGGCTCGGCGTGCAGGTCGTCGCCGTCGTCCCAGACCGCGACCAGGCCGAGCCGGTCGACCGGGGCGAACATCGCCGCCCGGGTGCCGATCACCACGGGCACGCCGCCCCGCCGGGCGGTGAGGAAGGCCCGGTACCGGCGGGCCGGGCCGAGCGCGGCGGAGAGGCAGACGTGCTGGCCCGGGCCCAGGGTGTCGGTGAGCGCGGCGTCCAGCCGGTCCAGGTCCCGGGCGTCGGCGACCACGACGACCGCGCCCCGGCCGCCGGCGACCGTGGCGGCGACGACGTCGGCATACCGGGCGGCCCAGTCCTCCCCGGCCAGCGCCGACCAGACGGCGCGGGGCGCGCGGCCGGCGGCGAGCGCCCGCAGGTACGCCGGGCCGGCCGGATAGTCCCGCCAGCCCCGCGGGTCGACGGTCGGGCGGGCCGGGTCCCCGGTCGGCCCGGGGGCCTCACGTCGGGGCGCGGCCCCGGTCGGCCCGGAGGCGTCAGGTCGGGCAGTCGCCCCGGTCGGCCCGGGCGCGTCAGCAGCGGACCCGGCGGACGGCGCCGTGTCGACGGCCACCACCGCAGTCGCGCCGACAGTCGGCGCCGTGTCGACGGCCACCACCGAGGTCGCGCCGGCGGACGGCGCCGTGGCGACGGCCATCGCCGGAGTCGCAGGCGTGCCGGCCGACGGTGTCGGGGCACCAGCCACCGTCGGCGGCGCGGGGGTGCCGGCGGACGAGGCGGCGGCGGTGACCGCCTCCGGCGTCGTGGCGGTGTCGGCGGCGGCGGTGTCGGAGCCGGCGGCCGCGGGCTGTGCGCGCAGTTCCTTCTCGACCCGGGCGTGGCGGGGCGGGACGGCGAGCCGGAGCACGTCGGCCAGGCCGCCGGCGTACCGGTCGGCGACGGCCCGGGCCAGCCGGGCGATCTCCGGCGCCAGCACCGGTTCCGGGGAGACCACCTTCTCCAGGTACGCCAGCCGGCCGGTGTGCCCGGAGCCGTCGGCGCGCTCCAGCAGCCAGCCGTCGACCAGCTGCCCGGCGAAGCGCACCTTCACCCGCACCCCGGACACGGCGTCGGCATCCAGCTCGGCGGGGACCAGGTAGTCGAAAGGGCGGTCGAGGTGCGGCAGCGGCACGTCCACGCAGACACGAGCGACCGGCGACCGCTGCGCGGGCCGCCGGTCGCTGCGCCTGGTGCCGGTCAGGCTCCCGCTACCGACTTGAGGTCGGCGGCCCGGTCGGTGCTCTCCCAGGTCAGGTCCGGCAGCTCGCGACCGAAGTGGCCGTACGCGGCGGTCTGCTGGTAGATCGGGCGGAGCAGGTTGAGGTCCCGGATGATGGCGGCCGGGCGGAGGTCGAAGACCTCGGTGACGGCCTTCTCGATCGAGGCGACCGGCACGGTCTCGGTGCCGAAGGTCTCGATGAACAGGCTGACCGGGTGGGCCTTGCCGATCGCGTAGGCGACCTGCGCCTCGCAGCGCTCGGCCAGGCCGGCGGCCACGACGTTCTTGGCCACCCAGCGCATCGCGTACGCGGCCGACCGGTCCACCTTCGACGGGTCCTTGCCGGAGAAGGCGCCGCCGCCGTGGCGGGCGTACCCGCCGTAGGTGTCGACGATGATCTTGCGGCCGGTCAGGCCGGCGTCGCCCATCGGGCCACCGATCTCGAACCGGCCCGTCGGGTTGACCAGCAGCCGGTAGCCCTCGGTGTCCAGGCCGAGGCTCTCCAGCTCGGGGGCGATGACGTGGTCGCGCACGTCCGGGGTGAGCAGCGACTCCAGCGAGATGTCCGCGGCGTGCTGGCTGGAGACGACGACGGTGTTGAGCCGGACGGGGCGCAGGCCCTCGTACTCGATGGTGACCTGGGTCTTGCCGTCGGGCCGCAGGTAGGGGATGGTGCCGTCCTTGCGCACGGCGGCCAGCCGGCGAGCCAGCCGGTGCGCCAGCGCGATCGGCAGCGGCATCAGCTCCGGGGTTTCCGAGCAGGCGAAGCCGAACATCATGCCCTGGTCGCCGGCGCCCTGCGCGTCCAGCGCGCTCTCCGACTCACCGGTACGCAACTCGAAGGCGTTGTCGACGCCCTGGGCGATGTCGGTGGACTGCTGGCCGATCGAGACGCTGACCCCGCAGGAGGCGCCGTCGAAGCCCTTCTTCGACGAGTCGTACCCGATTCCGAGGATGGTCTCCCGGACGATGGTCGGGATGTCGGCGTACGCCTTGGTGGTCACCTCGCCCGCGATGTGCACCTGCCCGGTGGTGATGAGGGTCTCCACCGCGACACGGCTGTGCGGGTCCCTGGCCAGCAGGGCGTCGAGGATGCCGTCGCTGATCTGGTCGGCGATCTTGTCCGGGTGGCCCTCCGTGACCGATTCGGACGTGAAAAGACGTGTCACGGCACTCCTAAGCACTTGAGTCTCTACTGAAAGGTCACTCCGCGGCAGTTTAGTCACCCACCTCCAGAGTGACGCAGCCAACGCGAAAGTGACCAGCGGTCAGGACACGGCGGCCAGTCGGGTCACCACAAGGTCCCAGACGCGATCGGCCAGGTCCTCCTTGGACTGCTCGGGCAGCGTGGCCACGCTGCCGTCCGCGCCGACCACGGTCGCCGCGTTGGTCTCGGCCCCGAAGACCTTGTCCACGCCCACTTCGTTGATCACGATGAGGTCGGCCCGCTTGCGGGCGAGTTTCGCCCGGCCGTTGGCCTCGGCGTCGCCGGTCTCCGCGGCGAAGACCACCAGCAGTTGCTCCGGCCGGCGGCGCCGCCCCAGCTCGGCGGCGATGTCGGGGTTGGTGACCAGCGCGATGGTGGGCGCGGTGCCGTCCTCCGATTTCTTGATCTTGCCAGAGGCGTAGGTCGCCGGACGGAAGTCGGCGGGCGCGGCCGCCATCACCACCACGTCGGCGTGCTCGGCGGCCGCCAGGGTGGCCGCGCGCAACTCCTCGGTGGTGCCCACCCGGACCAGGTCGACCCCGGCCGGGTCGGGCAGGGCGACGTTCGCCGCGACCAGGGTGACCCGGGCTCCCCGGGCGACGGCCGCGCGGGCGAAGGCGTACCCCTGCTTGCCCGAGGAGCGGTTGCCGAGGAAGCGGACCGGGTCCAGCGGTTCGCGGGTGCCGCCGGCGGTGACCACGACGTGCCGGCCGGCGAGGTCGGCGGGTGCGTCGACGCCCCGGGCCAGGGCCCGGCGGGCGACGGCGAAGATCTCCGCCGGGTCGGGCAGCCGCCCCTTGCCGGTGTCGGCGCCGGTGAGCCGGCCGACGGCCGGTTCGATCACCCGTACGCCGCGCGAGCGCAGCGTCGCGACGTTGGCGACGGTGGCCGGGTGCTCCCACATCTCGGTGTGCATCGCCGGGGCGAGCACCACCGGGCAGCGGGCGGTGAGCAGGGTGTTGGTGAGCAGGTCGTCGGCGAGGCCGTGGGCCGCCTTGGCGAGCAGGTCCGCCGTGGCCGGCGTGACCACCACCAGGTCGGCGCGCTGGCCGAGCCGGACGTGCGGCACCTCGTGCACGTCGGACCAGACGTCGTCGGCGACCGGCTGGCCGGACAGGGCCGCCCAGGTCGGCGCCCCGACGAAGCGGAGCGCCGACGCGGTCGGCACGACCCGGACCCGGTGGCCCGACTCGGTGAAGAGCCGCAGCAGCTCACACGCCTTGTAGGCGGCGATGCCGCCGCCGACCCCGAGGACGATCTCGGCGGGCATCGGCGGGCGCGGTTGTTACGGCTGGTCGGTCGGCTCGGCGGTGAGCAGGCCCGCGTTGATCTCACGCATCGCGATCGAGAGCGGCTTCTCCTGCGGGGTGGTCTCCACGAGCGGGCCGACGTACTCCAGCAGGCCCTCGCCGAGCTGGCTGTAGTAGGCGTTGACCTGGCGGGCACGCTTGGCGGCGAAGATCACCAGCGCGTACTTCGAGGTGGTCTTCTCGAGGAGCTCGTCGATCGGCGGGTTGGTGATGCCCTCGGGGTTGGCGATGGATCCCACGAAATACCCTCTGCGTCTGAAGTGTCCGCGCGAGCGCGGCTGGTCGCTCAACCGCACAGTCGCGGCTGGGCGGGAGCCAGATAGGAAGAACCGAGCAAGCCTACCAGTTCGGCCACGACCCGCTCGGAGCGGTCGTGGACCACGGTGTGTCCGACGGCCGCGACGACCGCCGGGTCCGGACGGTACCCCGGGGGCACCAGCAGGACCAGCCGGACGTCCGGCAGGGCCTCCCGGACGGCGAGCGCGCCGGGCAGGTCGAGCGGGAGCAGCACGGGCTGCCCGTCGGCCAACCGGGCCCGCAGCGGCCCGCGGGGCGTGCCGCGCCGGTGCCCGCCGGTCCGTGACCACTCCAGCAGTTCGCCCGCGGCGACCATCCGGTCGAAGCCGACCGGGTCCACGAAGCGCCGGTCGACGCCGTCGACCTCGTCGGGGCGTCGGGGCCGGGTGGTCACCGGCACCGGCACCCACACGGACGGAGAACGCGCCCGGACCAGCTCGACGACACTCTCCCGCGCGGCGCCCGAGGGCCCCGCCAGGACAGTGAGCCGAGCCGCCGGGCGCGCCTCGTCATCCGTGCTCACCGCTTGTTTCTACACGGTGCGCCGTTCAGTTGGCGGCGAACTCTCCGAGCAGAGCCTTGCGCTGCTGCTCGCCGAGCCCGCGCAGGCGACGGCTGTCGGCGATCTTGAGCTTCTCCATGATCTGGGTGGCCCGGATCTTGCCGATGCCCGGCATCGCCTGCAGGACGGCCGAAACCTTCAGCTTGCCGACGACGTCGTCGGACTCGGCCCGCTCGAGGACGGCGGCGAGGGTGGTCTTGCCCTGCTTGAGCTGCTCCTTCAGCTCAGCACGGGCCTTGCGGATCTCCGCGGCCTTCTCCAGCGCGGCAGCGCGCTGCTCGGGGGTCAGTGACGGGAGCGGCACCAGTTCTCCTCAGGTCCCTATCGCGACGGGCGGAACGCACCGCCGCTCTGTGAAACGTGGTGTCGCTGGCAACCAAAGGGGTCCGTGGTTCCCAGCGCGGGGAAAACTAGCGGTCGCGGACGCTTTCGGCAACGTGGGCGCGCGAAGATCAGCAAAAGTGACCGAGCCGTCAGTCAGCCAGCACGCCCCGACAGTCGGCCAGCACGCGGTCCACGGCGGTCCGCAGGGCGGCCGGGTCCGGGCCGGCACCGAGCACCTCCCGGGAGTACGAGGGCAGCACCGACCGCAGGCTGGATCCGAACACGGTCCGCAGGTCCGCCGCCGTGGCGCCCTGCGCGCCGAGCCCCGGGGCGAGCAGCGGGCCGTTCACCGTCGACAGGTCGTGGCCGGTGTCGCCGATGGTCGCGCCGACCACCAGCCCGAAGCTGCCCAGCGGCTCGGCACCCCTGTTGAGCTGGGAAATCTCGTCGATGACGGTCTGCGCGACGGTGCGCCCGTCGGCCGTACGGGCCCGCTGCACCGCGGCCCCCTCGGGGTTGGAGGTGAGCGCCAGCACGAAGACCCCGCCGCCGTGCGCCGCCGCCAACTCGAACATCGGGGCCAGCGATCCGACCCCCAGGTAGGGGCTCGCGGTCACCGCGTCGACGTGCAGGGGGCTGGACGGGTCGAGGTAGGCCGAGGCGTACGCGGCGACGGTCGAGCCGATGTCGCCACGCTTGACGTCCAGGAGCACGAGCGCGCCACATTCCCGCAACTGTCGGATAGTTGACTCGAGAATCCCGACACCTCGGGCACCGAACCGCTCGAAAAAGGCCGACTGGGGCTTGACCACCGCGACCCGGTCACCGATCGCCGCCACGACGGTCCGCGCGAACCGGTCCAACCCGTCGACGTCGTCCGGCAGCCCCCAGCGGGCCAGCAGCCCGGGATGCGGGTCGATGCCCACGCAGAGCGGCCCCCGCTCGGCGACGGCGCGGTGCAGCCGGGTCCCGAAACTCTCCATCGGCGTTCCTCTCCTCACACTCGCGCTCGGGACCCGGCCGCGCCGGCCCCGTCCTGCCCGCCGGGCTCAGCCGGCCTTCACCGCCGCGGCGATCCCGGCCACGATCCGGGCCAGGTCGGCGTCGTCGGTCACGTACGGCGGCATGGTGTAGACCAGGTCGCGGAACGGGCGCAGCCAGACGCCCTGCGCCACGGCGGCGGCGGTCGCCGCGGCGATGTCCACCTCGTGGTCCAGCTGCACCACGCCGATCGCGCCCAGCACCCGCACGTCGGCCACCCCGGGCGCGCCGCGCAGCGGCTCCAGGCCGGCCCGCAGCCCCGTACCGACCCTGGCGACCTGGGCGGCCCAGTCGCCGGCCCGCAGCAGCCCCAGGGACGCGTTGGCGACCGCGCAGGCCAGCGGGTTGCCCATGAAGGTGGGGCCGTGCGCCAGCACCCCGTCGGCGGAGATGCCTCGGGCGACCTCCGGGGTGCAGAGCGCGGCGGCCAGGGTGAGGTACCCGCCGGTGAGGGCCTTGCCGACGCAGAGCACGTCCGGGCTCACCCCGGCGTGCTCGGCGGCGAACATGGCGCCGGTCCGGCCGAAGCCGGTGGCGATCTCGTCGAAGACCAGCAGCACCCCGTGCGCCCGGGTCACCTCGCGCAGCACACGCAGGTACCCGGGGTGGTGGAAGCGCATCCCGCCCGCGCCCTGCACCACCGGCTCGACGATCACCGCGGCCAGCTCGCCGGCGTGCCGCTCCACCGCGTCGGTCAGCGCCGCCACGTACGCCGGGTCGGGCGGGTCGTCGAAGCCGCCGGGCGGGACCGGGGCGAAGACCTGCCGGGGCAGCACGTCACCCCAGAGGTGGTGCATGCCGCCCTCCGGGTCGCAGACGCTCATCGGGTGGAACGTGTCGCCGTGGTAGCCGCCCCGCCAGGTGCCCAGCCGGCGGCGTTCCGGGCGGCCGGTGGCCCGCTGGTACTGCAGGCACATCTTGATGGCGACCTCGACGCTGACCGAGCCGGAGTCGGCCAGGAAGACGTGCTCCAGGCCGTCCGGAGCCAGCTCCACCAGCGTCCGCGCCAGCCGCACGGCGGGCTCGTGGGTGAGCCCGCCGAACATCACGTGGCTCATCCGGCCGAGCTGGTCGGTGACCGCCGCGTCGAGCACCGGGTGCCGGTAGCCGTGGATCGCCGCCCACCAGGACGACATCCCGTCGACCAGCTCCCGGCCGTCGGCCAGCCGCAGCCGGACGCCCTCGGCGCTGTGCACCACGTACGGCGGGTGGGCCGGCGGCAGCGCCGCGTACGGGTGCCACACGTGGGCCCGGTCGACGGCCAGGATCTCCTCGGGCGTCACGCGCTCTCCTTCGTACCCTCGGGGTCTGCCCGGCCGGGAGGGGTCACCCGGCCGGCACCGGCGCGGTGGCGCCCGCCGCCGCGCGGGCCGCGGCCCGGACCAGCGCCGGGCCCCGGTAGATGAAGCCGGTGTAGAGCTGGACCAGGCTGGCCCCGGCGTCGAACATCCGGGCGGCGTCGTCGGGGTCGAGGATGCCGCCCACGCCGATCACCGGCAGCCGCCCGCCGGTCTCCCGGTGCACGAAGGCGACCACCTCCCGGGCGCGCGCGGCAAGCGGACGCCCGGAGAGCCCGCCGGTCTCCGCGCCGCGGTCCCGGTCGGCCGGGGCGAGGCCGTCGCGGGCCAGGGTCGTGTTGGTGGCGATCACGCCGGCCGCGCCGCGGGCCAGGCAGACCTCCAGCAGCTCGGCGATGGCCGGCCCGGTCAGGTCGGGGGCGATCTTCACCAGCACCGGCTTCTCCCCCACCAGGGCCGCCAGCAGGGCGTCCAGATGGGACCGGTCCTGCAACGCGCGCAGGCCGGGGGTGTTGGGCGAGGAGACGTTGACCGCGAAGTAGTCGCCGTGCGCCCGCAGCGCCCGGTACGAGGCGAGGTAGTCCTCGACCGCGTCGGCCAGTGGGGTGACCTTGGACTTGCCCAGCGAGATGCCCAGCGGCGCCCCGATCGGGCGGGGCAGCGCCGCCAGCCGGGCCGCCAGGGCCTCGGCGCCGGCGTTGTTGAAGCCCATCCGGTTGACCACGGCCTCGCTGTCGCGCAGCCGGAAGAGCCGGGGCCGGGGGTTGCCCGGTTGGGCGTGCGCGGTGACCGTGCCGACCTCGACGAAGCCGAAGCCCAGCGCCGGCCAGGCCGGCAGCGCCACGCCGTTCTTGTCCATCCCCGCGGCCAACCCGACCGGGTTGGGGAACTCGACCCCGAACACCGTGCGCGGCGCCCGCACGAGGTAACGGGCCCGCAGCGCGGCGAGCACGGCCGGCCGCCGGGAGAGCCCCGCCAGCCGCCCGAGCGTCCACTCGTGCGCCGCCTCCGCGTCCCCTCCCCCGATCCGGAACAGCCAGGGCCGCAGTCCCTTCTCGAACATCACCGCGCTCTCCCCGGGCCCTCCCCCGGGTTGATCATGAAGTTGACGGCGGTGTCGATCTCCTCGGCTGCCGCCAACTTCATGATCGACGCGGGAACCGCGTCGGGGGTCACTCGCCCGCTCGCAGGGCGGCGTGGAGTTCCTGGAGCGGGCGGACCTGCATGTCGCCGCGGATCCTCGCCTCGATGCCCATGACCGCCGCGGCGGCGCCGGGGACGGTGGTGATGCAGGGGATGTCCGCCGTGACGGCCGCGCTGCGGATCTCGTAGCCGTCGGAGCGGGCGCTGGCGCCGGAGCCCTGCGGGGTGTTGACCACCAGCGCAACGTCGCCGCCGAGGATCATCGACACCGCGTCCTCGCCCTCGCCGGACTCGTAGTGCTTGCGGATCTGCTCGCAGGCGATGCCGTGCCGGCGCAGCACCTCGGCGGTGCCGGTGGTGGCGACGATCTCGAAGCCCAGGTCGGCGAGGCGCTTGATCGGGAAGATCATGCCGCGCTTGTCCCGGTTGGCGACCGAGACGAAGATCCTGCCGCCGGTCGGCAGCGACCCGTACGCGGCCGACTGGCTCTTGGCGAAGGCGTGCCCGAAGTTGGTGTCGATGCCCATCACCTCGCCGGTGGACTTCATCTCCGGGCCGAGCAGCGAGTCGATGCCCTTGCCCGACGGGGTGCGGAACCGCTTGAACGGCAGCACCGCCTCCTTGACCGCGATCGGGGCGTCCGCCGGCATCGTGCCGCCGTCCCCGGTCGGCGGGAGCAGCCCCTCGGCGCGCAGCTCGGCGATGGTGGCGCCGAGCGCGATCCGGGCCGCCGCCTTGGCCAGCGGCACCGCCGTGGCCTTGGAGACGAACGGGACCGTCCGGGACGCCCGGGGGTTGGCCTCCAGCACGTAGAGCATGTCGTCCTTGAGCGCGTACTGGACGTTGAGCAGACCCTTGACCCCCACCCCGCGGGCGATCGCCTCGGTGTAGCGGCGCACCTGGGCCAGGTGCGACCCGGCCAGGGTGATCGGCGGCAGCGCGCAGGACGAGTCGCCGGAGTGGATGCCGGCCTCCTCGATGTGCTCCATCACCCCGCCGAGGTAGACCTCGCCGTCGGCGTCGACCAACGCGTCCACGTCGATCTCGATGGCGTCGTCGAGGAAGCGGTCCACCAGCACCGGGTGGTCCGGGGAGATGTCGGTGGCCCGGCCAATGTAGCCGCGCAGGGTGGCGTCGTCGTAGACGATCTCCATGCCCCGCCCGCCGAGCACGTACGACGGCCGGACCAGCACCGGGTACCCGATCTCGTCGGCGATCGCCTTCGCCTCGTCGTACGAGGTGGCCATGCCGTGCGCCGGTGCGCGCAGCCCGGCCCGGGCCAGCACCGCGCCGAACGCGCCCCGCTCCTCGGCGAGGTGGATCGACTCGGGCGAGGTGCCGACCACCGGCACGCCGGCGTTCTTGAGCCGCTGGGCCAGGCCCAGCGGGGTCTGCCCGCCCAGCTGCACGATCACCCCGACCACGCCCGGCCCGCCGGCCGCCCGGCCCGAGGAGTCCTCGGCGTGCCAGACCTCCAGCACGTCCTCGAAGGTCAGCGGCTCGAAGTAGAGCCGGTCGGCGGTGTCGTAGTCGGTGGAGACCGTCTCCGGGTTGCAGTTGACCATCACGGTCTCGTAGCCGACCTCCCGCAGCGCCATGACGGCGTGCACGCAGGAGTAGTCGAACTCGATCCCCTGCCCGATCCGGTTCGGCCCGGAGCCCAGGATCAGCACCTTGGGCCGGTCCGAGGGCGCGACCTCGGTCTCCTGGTCGTACGTGGAGTAGTGGTACGGGGTGGTCGCCTCGAACTCGGCGGCGCAGGTGTCCACCGTCTTGTAGACCGGCCGGACGTCGAGCCGGTGCCGCAGGGTACGGACGCCGTCCTCGGCGGCCAGCTCCGGGCGCAGCGCGGCCAACTGCCGGTCGGACAGGCCGGCCCGCTTGGCCCGGCGCAGCAGCTCGGCGTCGAGCACCGGGGCGTCCACGATCTCCGCCCGCAGCTCGACCAGGGCGGCGATCTGGTCCAGGAACCAGGGGTCCATCCCGCCGGACGCGGCGGCGACCTCGGCGATGGAGGCGCCCAGCCGCAGTGCCCGCTCGACGGTGTAGAGCCGGCCGTCGTGCGGCATCCGCAGCGCGGCGAGGGTGTTCTCCTTCGTCGCCCCGCGCGGATCCGGCACACTCCAGAACCCGGCTGCTTTCGTTTCCATCGAGCGCATCGCCTTGTTGAGCGCCTCGGTGAAGTTACGCCCGAGGCTCATCGCCTCGCCGACCGACTTCATCGTGGTGGTCAGTTCCGGGTCGGCGCCGGGGAACTTCTCGAACGCGAACCGGGGGATCTTCACCACCACGTAGTCCAGGGTCGGCTCGAACGCCGCCGGGGTCTTCAGCGTGATGTCGTTGGGGATCTCGTCCAGGGTGTAGCCGATGGCCAGCTTCGCGGCGATCTTGGCGATCGGGAAGCCGGTCGCCTTGGACGCCAGCGCCGAGGAGCGGGACACCCGCGGGTTCATCTCGATCACGACGATCCGGCCGTCGGCCGGGTTGACCGCGAACTGGATGTTGCAGCCGCCGGTGTCCACCCCGACCTCGCGCAGCACCGCGATGCCCAGGTCACGCAGGCGCTGGTACTCCCGGTCGGTGAGCGTCATGGCCGGGGCGACGGTGACGCTGTCGCCGGTGTGCACGCCCATCGGGTCGACGTTCTCGATCGAGCAGACCACCACCACGTTGTCGTGGCGGTCGCGCATCAGTTCGAGCTCGTACTCCTTCCAGCCGAGCACACTCTCCTCGATGAGCACCTCGTGCACCGGGCTGGCGGCCAGGCCGGCCCCGGCGATGCGGTGCAGGTCCTCGTCCGTGTGCGCCATGCCGGAACCCAGTCCGCCCATGGTGAACGAGGGCCGGATCACCACCGGCAGGCCCAGCTCGGCGGCGGTGTCCTCGACCTCGGCCATCGAGTGGCAGACCCGGGAGCGGGGCACCAGGCCGGTCGGGTCCTCGACGCCGATCCGGGCGCCGGCCTTGGCGACGATGTCCTTGAACAGTTGCCGGTCCTCGCCGCGGTTGATCGCGTCGATGTTCGCGCCGATCAGCTCCACGCCGTACTTGTCCAGCACGCCGGCGGAGTGCAGGGCGACCGCGGTGTTCAGCGCGGTCTGCCCGCCGAGGGTGGGCAGCAGGGCGTCGGGGCGCTCCTTGGCGATGACCAGCTCGACGAACTCCGGGGTGATCGGCTCGACGTACGTGGCGTCGGCGAACTCCGGGTCGGTCATGATGGTCGCCGGGTTGGAGTTGACCAGGCTGACCCGGATCCCCTCGCTGCGCAGCACCCGGCACGCCTGGGTGCCGGAGTAGTCGAACTCGCAGGCCTGCCCGATGACGATCGGCCCGGAGCCGATCACCAGGATGTGCTTGAGATCGGTCCGCTTAGGCATTCTTACCGCCTTCGATGAGCTCGGCGAAGCGGTCGAAGAGGTAGTCCGCGTCGTGCGGGCCCGCCGCCGCCTCCGGGTGGTACTGGACGGTGAAGGCGGGCACGTCCCTGGCCCGCAGCCCCTCGACCACGTTGTCATTGAGGCAGACGTGCGACACCTGGACGCCCCCGAACTCGGTGTCGATCACCTGGTCGGGGACCACCGCACCCTGCCCGGCGCCCGGCACCTGCACCGCGAAGCCGTGGTTGTGGCTGGTCACCTCGACCTTGCCGGTGGCCCGGTCGAGCACCGGCTGGTTGATGCCGCGGTGGCCGTAGCCGAGCTTGTAGGTGCCGAAGCCCAGCGCCCGGCCGAGGATCTGGCTGCCGAAGCAGATGCCGAACAGCGGCACCTCGCGGCGCAGCACCTCCCGGGCGAGCGCGACCGGCCCGTCCGCGGTGGCCGGGTCGCCCGGGCCGGGCGAGAGGAAGACCGCGTCCGCGCCGGTGGCGAGCAGGTCGTCGATGGTCGAGCCGGCCGGCAGCACGTGGGTGGTGACGCCGCGCGCGGCGAGCCGGCGCGGCACGTTGCGCTTGATGCCCAGGTCGAGCGCGGCCACGGTGAACCGGTGCGCGCCCTGCGCCTCGACCACGTACGGCTTCGCGGTGGTCACCTCGGCGGAGAGGTTCGCGCCGACCATCTGCGGCGACTGGCGGACCCGGGCCAGCAGGGCGCGCGGGTCGTCGTCGACGCTGGAGATGCCGACCCGCATCGCGCCGCGCTCGCGCAGGTGCCGGGTCAGCGCCCGGGTGTCCACTCCGGCGATGCCGACCACACTCTCGGCGGCGAGCCGGTCCTCCAGCCCGCCGGTGGCCCGCCAACTGGAGCCGATCCGGGCCGGGTCACGCACGACGTACCCGGCGACCCAGATCCGGCCGGACTCGTCGTCCTCGGTGTTCACCCCCGTGTTGCCGATGTGCGGCGCGGTCTGCACCACCACCTGCCGGTGGTACGACGGGTCGGTCAGGGTCTCCTGGTAGCCGGTCATGCCGGTGTTGAAGACCGCCTCGCCGAAGGTCTCGCCGATGCTGCCGTACGCCTCGCCGTGGAACGTGCGCCCGTCCTCCAGGACGAGGATCGCTGAACGCCTGCGACTCACTTGACTGCCTTTCCGTCCAGGACCGTCGGCTCGCCACGCAGGAAGGTCGCCACGATGCGACCCGGCAGCGTCATGCGGGCGTACGGGGTGTTGCGGCTGCGGCTGGCCAGTTCCGCGGGCTCGATCACCCGGCGGGCGGCCGGGTCGACCAGGGTGAGGTTGGCCGGCACGCCGGGGGCCGGATCGAGGCCGTGCCCGTCCAGCCCGGCGATCCGGGCCGGGGTGCGCGACATCCGCTCGGCGATCAGGTCCCACTCCGGCCCGAACACGTCCAGGGCGATCGACAGCGCCGTCTCCAGCCCGAGCATGCCGGGCCGGGCGTACGCCCACTCGCACTCCTTGTCCTCCACCGCGTGCGGGGCGTGGTCGGTGGCGATGACGTCGATGACGCCCTCGGCCAGCGCGGCACGCAGCGCGGCGATGTCGGTGGCGGTGCGCAGCGGCGGGTTGACCTTGTAGACCGGGTCGTAGGTGGCCGCCCGCTCGTCGGTGAGCAGCAGGTGGTGCGGGGTCACCTCGGCGGTCACCCGTACCCCGCGCGCCCTGGCCTGGCGCAGCACCTCGACGCTGCCGGCGGTGGAGACGTGGCAGACGTGCAGCCGGCTGCCGACGTGCTCGGCCAGCAGCACGTCCCGGGCGATGATCGCCTCCTCGGCGACCGCCGGCCAGCCGGTCAGCCCGAGCCGGGTGGAGACCTCACCCTCGTGCATCTGCGCGCCCTCGGTGAGCCGGGGCTCCTCGGCGTGCTGGGCGACCACCCCGTCGAACGCCTTGACGTACTCCAGGGCCCGGCGCATCAGCTTGGGGTCGGCGACGCAGTGCCCGTCGTCGGAGAAGATCCGCACCCGGGCGGCGGAGTCGGCCATCGCGCCCAGCTCGGCCAGGCGCTCGCCGGCCAGCCCGACGGTGACCGCGCCGATCGGCTGCACGTCGACCAGCCCGGCCTCCCGGCCCAGCCGCCAGACCTGCTCGACCACGCCGGCGGTGTCGGCGACCGGGGAGGTGTTGGCCATCGCGCAGACGGCGGTGTAGCCGCCGAGCGCCGCCGCGCGGGAGCCGGACTCGACGGTCTCGGCGTCCTCCCGGCCGGGTTCGCGCAGGTGGGTGTGCAGGTCGACCAGGCCGGGCAGGGCAACCAGCCCGGTGCCGTCGACGACGGTGGCGTCCGGCGCGGTCAGCCCGGCGCCGGTCTCCGCGACGACGCCGTCGCGGATCAGCAGGTCGGTCGGCGCGGCGCCGACGACGCTCACGTTGCGGATGAGGTACGAGGTCACAGGTTGTTCCCTCCGAGCAGCAGGTAGAGGACGGCCATCCGCACGGAGACCCCGTTGGCGACCTGTTCGACGATGGTGGAGCGGGGCGAGTCGGCGACCTCGGGCGTGATCTCCATGCCGCGGTTCATCGGACCGGGGTGCATGACGATCGCGTGCTCGGGCAGGCGTCGCATGCGCGGGCCGTCGAGGCCGTAGCGGCGGGCGTACTCGCGGGCGGAGGGGAAGTAGGAGTCGCTCATCCGCTCCCGCTGCACCCGCAGCATCATCACGACGTCGGACTGCGGCAGCACCGCGTCGAGGTCGTAGGAGACGTCGGTGCCGGGAGCGAGCGCCTGGCCGATGTGCACCGGGATCAGCGTCGGCGGGCCGACCAGGGTGACCTTGGCGCCGAGGGTGGACAGCAGCAGCACGTTGGAGCGGGCCACCCGGGAGTGCAGCACGTCCCCGACCACCGCGACGTGCAGGCCGGCGAGCCGGCCCAGCCGGGAGCGCATCGTGTACGCGTCGAGCAGCGCCTGGGTGGGGTGCTCGTGGGTGCCGTCGCCGGCGTTGACCACCGACCCGTCCACCCAGTTCGCCAGCCGGTGCGGCGCGCCGGAGGCGGGGTGCCGGACGACCACCGCGTCGGCGCCCATCGCCTGGAGGGTGAGCGCGGTGTCCTTCAGGCTCTCCCCCTTGGCCACGCTGGAGCCCTTGGCGGAGAAGTTGATCACGTCGGCGCTGAGCCGCTTGGCGGCCGCCTCGAAGGAGATCCGGGTCCGGGTGGAGTCCTCGTAGAAGAGGTTCACCACGGTCCGGCCGCGCAGCGCGGGGAGCTTCTTGACCTCCCGGCCGGCGACGGTGGCCATCTCGGCGGCGGTGTCGAGGATCTGGGTGGCGGTGGCCGCGTCCAGGTCGGCCCCGGAGAGCAGGTGCCGGATCACTGTGCCTGCCTTTCGTTCGCGACTGCGGGGCTCCGCTCCGCTGCACTCCTCGCGCTCACAGGGTGGCACCCCCGAAGAGCCTGACCTCGTCGGCGCCGTCGGTCTCGGCGAGGGTGACCTTGACGCTCTCGGTGAGCGCGGTCGGGATGTTCTTGCCGACGTAGTCGGCGCGGATCGGCAGCTCGCGGTGGCCGCGGTCGACCAGGACGGCGAGCTGCACGCAGGCCGGCCGGCCGACGTCGTTGAGCGCGTCGAGCGCCGCCCGGACGGTGCGGCCGGAGAAGAGCACGTCGTCGACGAGGACGACCCGCTTGCCGTCGATGCCGCCCGGCGGGAGCTGGGTCGGGCCGACCGCGCGGGTGGCGTGCCGGCGCAGGTCGTCGCGGTAGAGGGTGATGTCGAGCACCCCGACCGGGACGTCGACGTCCTCGAAGGTGCTGATCCGGGCGGCGAGCCGCCGCGCGAGCGGGGCGCCCCGGGTGGGGATGCCGAGCAGGACGGTGTCGGCGGCGCCCTGGGTCTTCTCCAGGATCTGGTGGGCGATCCGGTCGACGACGCGCTGAACGTCGGCGCTGGCGAGGATCACCTTCACCGAGGGTTGTCGCGCCGGCGATGAAAGGGCAGCCGGTGGGCAGGCCACGGCGGACCTCCTTCCCCGCCTCACGGGACGGGTCGTTAAAGGACGTCTGGATTTCCGGTCGGATCGCGGGCGGCCCGGACCGGGACTTCACGCCACGTTACCAGCGGTCACCGGGCCGACCGCCAGCACCCACTGATCCCCGGATCAGGGTGGCGAAATGGGGATAAGTCACCCCGCGCTCCCCAACGGTAAGGTCACGACCACTTGACCACGTGTCGCAATCCCCGTACCGTCACGCTCCGTAGCGATCGCTGGGAGAACCCCAAAGCAGCACTGGGAGTGTCCGAATGCCCTCTGAATACGCCAAGTCGCTGGGCGCCCGCCTGCGCTCCATCCGCCAGCAGCAGGGCCTGTCCCTGCAGGGTGTGGAGGAGAAGTCGAACGGCCGGTGGAAGGCCGTGGTGGTCGGCTCGTACGAGCGCGGCGACCGGGCCGTCACCGTGTCCCGCCTGGCGGAGCTGGCCGACTTCTACCGCGTTCCCGTCTCGGAGCTGCTGCCCGACGGCAGCGGGGTGCGGCACGAGCCCACCAGCAAGATCGTCCTGGACCTGGAGCGGCTCTACGACGAGGCCTCCGAGGACCTCGCCTACGTCGCCCGGTACGCCCGCGCCATCCAGCAGCAGCGTGGCGACTACAACGGCCGGGTGCTCTCCATCCGCGCCGACGACCTGCGCGCGCTGGCGATCGTCTACGACGCCTCGCCGTCGGGCCTGATCGAGCGGCTCACCGAGCACGGTGTGCTGGTCGCCGACCCGCGGGCGTTCTTCGCGTCCTGAGGGGCTGTCGCAGGAAGGGCCCGTGCCGTCCGGCACGGGCCCTTCCTGCGTACGGGGTGCGGCTGACGCCGCCGTCGTTCAGCGGGTGGCGTACTCGGCGATCCGGCCGAGGATGCCGTTGAGGAAGCGCGGCGAGTCGTCGGTCGACATCTGCCGGGCCAGTTCCACCGCCTCGCTGATCGCCACCGCGTCGTCGATCTCGTCGACGTAGAGCAGCTCGTAGACGGCGATCCGGGCGAGGTTGCGGTCGACCACCGGCATCCGGTCCAGCGTCCACCCCTCGGCGTAGCTGGCGATCACCTCGTCGATCCGGTCGAGGTGGGAGGCGACCCCCTCGACCAGGCCGACCGCGTAGCCCAGGTGCTCCGGCCGCGGCTTCTCGATCCGCTCGACGTAGCCGGCGAGCACCTCGACCGGGGGCCGGTCACGCAGGTCGGCCTCGTAGAGCACGTCCAGCGCCCGCTTCCGCGCCTTGCGGCGCGACGGCATCTGCTGCTTGGGACCCTCGGCCATCAGGCTCGGCCGAGGTAACGGCCGTCGCGGGTGTCGACCTTGATCTTCTCGCCGGTGGTGATGAAGAGCGGCACCTGCACGGTCGCGCCGGTCTCGACGGTGGCCGGCTTGTTGCCGCCGGTCGACCGGTCGCCCTGCAGACCCGGCTCGGTGTAGGTGACCTCGAGCACTACCGAGGTCGGCAGCTCGATGTAGAGCGGAAGACCCTCGTGGGTGGCGACGGTCGCCTCGGCCTCGGGGAGGAGGTAGTTCGCCGCCTCGCCGACGGTGCCGCCGGGGACGGTGATCTGGTCGAACGTCTCCAGGTCCATGAAGACGTAGTCCTCGCCGTCGGCGTACAGGTACTGCATGGTGCGCTTGTCGACGGTCGCGGTCTCGACCTTGGTGCCCGCGTTGAAGGTCTTGTCGACGACCTTGCCGGACAGCACGTTCTTCAGCGTCGTGCGGACGAACGCCCCACCCTTACCGGGCTTGACGTGCTGGAACTCGACGACGGCCCAGAGCTCCCCGTCGAGGTTGAGTACCAGGCCGTTCTTGAGGTCGTTGGTGGATGCCATTTCCTGCCTTGATCATCAATTGGCGGACAGACCTCGCAAGTCTACTAGCAGTGTCGAGCCGGCGACTGCACCGTCTCTTCCCACCCCACCGGCGGCGCCCATGGGGACGGCATCCGGGTACCGGGTACGGGGCCAGAGAAGAAGCCGCGCAGCCCGTCGCCCTTCGTCCTCCGCCCCCGGTCGTGGCGATGCCCGGCGGCTCGTCGCTGTCGCGCGGGCTGCGACCTGTGGTCACCCGGCGTAGGCGACATGCCCCCCGGCCGCACCCGAGGTGATGTGGGAAACCCGCAGGTCAGGCCACTGCTGCATCGGAGGCGGCAGAGCAAAAGCGGCCGGGGCGGTCGGCGCGCGGGGTGACGAGGGCCACACAGCGTGATGTATGTCCTGTCGGCGGCCGAAGCGGCGGGGCGGGGCGGGGCGGGAGCTGTCAGGCGGCGAGGGTGGCCAGGTGGTGCAGGGCGAGGCGGTACCCGTCGACGCCCAGGCCGCAGATCACCCCGGTCGCCACGGCGGAGACCACCGAGTGGTGCCGGAACTCCTCCCGGGCGTGGATGTTGGAGATGTGCACCTCCACCAGCGGCCCGCGCAGCATCGCGCAGGCGTCCCGGACCGCGATCGAGTAGTGCGACCAGGCGGCCGGGTTGAGCACCACGGCGGCCCCCTCGTCGGCCGCCTCGTGCAGCCAGCCCAGCAGCTCGTGCTCGGCGTCGGTCTGCCGGACGGTCACGTCCAGCCCCAGCTCACGGCCGGTGTCGGCACAGAGTGTCTCCAGATCGGCGTAACTGGTCACCCCGTACACGTCGACCTGCCGGGTGCCCAGCCGGCCCAGGTTCGGCCCGTTCAGCACGTACACCCTCATGAGGTGACCTCCCGGTAGGCGGCGTGCAGCAGCTCGTCGTCCGGCCCCTCCAGGATCGCCGGCCGGGCCAGGCCGTCGAGCACCACGAAACGAAGCCTGCTGCCCCGGGCCTTCTTGTCCACCCGCATCGCCGTCAGCAGCTCCGGCCAGGCGTCCGCCGGGTAGCTGGTGGGCAGGCCGAGCGCGGCCAGCACCGTCCGGTGCCGTTCGGCGGTGGCGGCGTCGAGCCGCCCGGCCAGCCGGGCCAGGGCGCCGGCGTAGACGGTGCCGACCGCGACGGCGTGCCCGTGCCGCCAGCGGTAACCCTCCACCTTCTCGATCGCGTGCGCCAGGGTGTGCCCGTAGTTGAGCACCTCCCGGATCCCGGACTCGCGCAGGTCACCGGAGACCACGTCGGCCTTGACCCGGATCGCCCGCTCGATCAGCTCGCGGGCCACCGGGCCGGTCGGGTCGACGGCGGCAGCCGGGTCCCGCTCGACCAGGTCGAGGATCATCGGGTCGGCGATGAAGCCGCACTTGACCACCTCGGCCATCCCGGCGGCCAGGTCGGCCGGGGGCAGGCTGCCCAGCGTCGACAGGTCGCAGAGCACGCCGGCCGGCGGGTGGAACGCGCCGACCAGGTTCTTGCCGGCGGCGGTGTTCACGCCGGTCTTGCCGCCGACCGCGGCGTCGACCATGCCCAACAGGGAGGTCGCCACCGGCAACCAGCGCACCCCGCGCAGCCAGCAGGCGGCGACGAAGCCGGCCAGGTCGGTCACGGCGCCCCCGCCGATGCCGACGACCACGTCGGTACGGGTGAACCCGGCCGCGCCGAGCCGCTCCCAGCAGTCGGCGGCCACCTCGATCCGCTTGCCCGCCTCGGCGTCGGGCACCTCGATCTGCAGCGGGGCGACGCCGAGCGCGCGGAGCCGTTCGGCCAGCGTGTCGGCCAGGTCCTTGAGCGGCGGCGCGAACAGCAGCGCGACCCGCTCCGCGCCGGGCAGCAGCCGCGGCAGCGCATCGAGCAGGTCTCGTCCCACCAGCACGTCGTACGGCCGCTCGCCGCCGACCGGAATCCGGGTCACCTCGTCCATCGCAGGGCAGCCTAGTGCAGTCGGTACCGCCGCGACGGCGGTCGTCCACCTGGTGGCAAGCGACAATGCCGACGGCAGGGCAGGTATGGCGGTCGGGCTGGTGCTCGGCGCCGTCGCCGGTGTCGGCCTGAGCCGGGTCAGGGCCTGAGCAGGCCGACGATCTCGGCGGCGATCTCCGCGGGGCTACGCCCGTCGGTGACCACGGTCGCGGTCGCCACCTCGGCGTAGAGCGGGCGGCGCTGGTCCATCAGGTGCTTGAGCGTGGCCCGGGGGTTGATCGCGAGCAGCGGCCGGCCGACGCCGAGGCCGACCCGCTTCACCGCGTCGGGCAGCTCCACCGACAGGTGCACCACGGTGTGCCCGACCAGCGCGGCGCGATTCTCCTCGGCGAGGACCGCGCCGCCGCCGAGGGCGAGCACCCCGCCGTGCGAGGCCAGCGCCGCCGCCACCGCCGCCCGTTCGAGGGTACGGAAGTGCGCCTCCCCCTCGTCGATGAAGATCTCCGGGATCGGCTTGCCGGCCAGCCGCTCGATGTCGGCGTCGGTGTCCCGGAACTCGACCCCGAGCAGCGCCGCCAACTTCTCGCCGAGGGTCGTCTTGCCGGAGCCGGGCGCCCCGACCAGCACGCAGACCGGCTTCGTCACCGGATCACGCTCCGATCCGTGGCGGCGCGGCCGGTCAGCGGGACGCGGCCCCTGGCCCACCCGGCCGCTCACCGGATCACCAGCGCGTCGAGGTAGCCGGCGAGGTTGCGGCGGATCTCCGCCACCGAGTCGCCGCCGAACTTCTCCGTGGCCGCCTCGGCCAGCACCAGCGCCACCATCGCCTCGGCGACCACCGCCGCGGCCGGCACGGCGCAGACGTCGGAACGCTGGTTGATGGCGGTGGCCGGCTCGCCGGTGGTCACGTCGACCGTGGCGAGGGCCCGGTTCAGCGAGGAGATCGGCTTCATCGCGGCCTTCACCCGCAACGGCTCACCGGTGGTGATGCCGCCCTCCAGGCCGCCGGCCCGGTCGGTGACCCGGCGGACGCCGGTGGCGGTCGGCATGATCTCGTCGTGCGCCTCGGAGCCGCGCGAGCGGGCCTGCTGCCAGCCGTCGCCGATCTCCACGCCCTTAATCGCCTGGATGGACATCAGCGCGGTGGCCAGCCGGGCGTCGAGCTTGCGGTCCCACTGCACGTGGCTGCCCAGGCCCGGCGGCACCCCGTACGCCAGCACCTCGACCACGCCGCCCAGGGTGTCGGCGGCCTTCTTCGCGGCGTCGACCTCGGCGACCATCCGGAGGCTGGCGTCGGGGTCCAGGCAGCGCAGCGGGTCGGCGTCGATCCGCTCGGCGTCCTCCGGCCGGGGTCGCAGGCCCGGCTTGGCGGCGACCGGGCCGAGCTCCACCACGTGCGAGACGATCTCGATGCCGAGGGCCTGCTTCACCAGCGCCTTCGCCACCGTGCCGACGGCGACCCGGGCGGCGGTCTCCCGCGCGCTGGCCCGCTCCAGGATCGGCCGGGCGTCGGTGTGGCCGTACTTCTGCATGCCGGCCAGGTCGGCGTGACCCGGCCGGGGCCGGGTCAGCGGGGCGTTGCGGGCCTGCCGGGCCAGCTCGTCGGCGTCGACCGGGTCGGCGGCCATCACGGTCTGCCACTTGGGCCACTCGGAGTTGCCGACCCGGATCGCCACCGGGCTGCCCAGGGTCACGCCGTGCCGCAGGCCGCCGATGACCTCGACCTCGTCCCGCTCGAACGACATCCGGGCGCCCCGGCCGTAGCCCAGCCGGCGGCGGGCCAGCTCGTCGGCGATGTCGCCGGTGGTCACCGCCACCCCGGCGGGCACCCCCTCCAGCAACGCGACGAGGGCGGGTCCGTGCGATTCACCTGCAGTCAGCCAGCGCAACACAGCGGTCAGTCTGTCACGCCCGGTGGCCGACCCGACGCTCCGCCCGCCGCGTCCCGTCCTGCGGACACGACCGGTTGACCGGAGCCCGCAAGATCACCTTGCCGCGCCCGGGCGTTGTCACTGAGCGCGGCTTGGCAACAGGCAACAGGCCGCCACAGGCGTGAGAGTTGACTCTCACGAATCATGAGAGGAGACTCTCACGTCATGGACTCCAATAATCGCCTGGGCGATATCGAGATCACTGATCCGCAAGCCATGCGGGCGTTGGCGCATCCGGTGCGGCTGGCGATCCTTGACCACCTTCAGCGGGACGGGCCCGCGACCGCCACGCAACTCGCGCCCGACGTGGGAGCGACGCCGTCGGTGACCAGTTGGCATCTGCGTCACCTGGCCAGCTTTGGACTGGTCCGCGACAGTGATCCCGGCCCGGACCGCCGCCAACGGCGGTGGGAGGCAGTGGCACGCGGCTTCCGATTCGAGACGCCGCAAGACCCGGCTGATGAGGCGGGCCAGTCAGCCGCGCGGGTGCTGTCGCAGCAGATGTTCCGGCGCTATGCCGACTTCCCGAGCCGATGGGCTGCCGAAGTCGAATCCGAACTCGATCCAGCGTGGCGCAGGCTGGCCGGGCTGGCCAACACCCGCGTCGTCGTTTCCGCTGAGGAACTCGCCGCCATCGAGGACGGGATCGAGCGCATTCTTGCGCCGTACGTCACTCGCGACCCGGCCGAGCGGCCCACCGACGGCCGCGGCGTCCGGCTGATGCGCTACGTCCTGCCGGAAGGTGCCGGGGAGCAGACCGGACAGACACGGTGAACACCCTGGAGCAGACCGCTGCGATATCGCTGTGGCGGGATCGACGGTTCCGCCGCTTCTGGGCCGGTCAGTCGGTCTCGCAGTTCGGCGACCGGATCACCGAACTGGCCCTGCCCCTGATCGCCGTCAGCGCCCTGAACGCTACGGCCAACCAGGTGGCGTGGCTGACCGCACTCATCTGGGCCCCGAACCTGCTCGCAATCTTCCTGGGGGCCTGGGTCGACCACCGAGCCCACAAACGCCGTCTCATGATCCTCGCCGACCTGGTGCGGGCGGCAGTGCTGCTCAGCCTCCCGGCGGCCTACCTGCTAGGAGCGGTGACACTGGGGCAGTTATATGCCGTGGCGTTGCTGACCGGCGCCGCCGGGGTGCTGTTCAATACCGCCTATCCGCCATTCTTCGTGCGCCTCGTGCCGCGCGCGTCCTACGTCGACGCCAACAGCAAGCTCAGTGCCAGCCGGTCCGCATCGTATGTCGCTGGCCCGGCCATCGGGGGCCTACTGGTCCAGGCGCTGACCGCACCCGTGGCCATCGTCGTGGATGCCCTGACCTTCCTGGCGTCAGCGGTCCTGATCAGCCGGGTCTCGGTCGACGAACCGCCGACCGCCTCCGGCACCGCAGCGGCGCCCTCGCTGTTGCGGCGGGCCAAGGAAGGCCTGACGTTCATCGTCCGTCACCCAGTACTGCGGGCCAGCCTCGGCTGCGCGGCAACCGTCAACTTTTTCACCTTTGTGGCAGGCAGTGGGCTGATCGTGCTGTTCGCCAACCGGAGCCTCGGACTGTCCGCGGGAGTGATCGGCATCGCGTTCGGGATCGGCGCCACCGGTACCCTCCTTGGCGCGGTGTTCGCCCCGAGGGTCTCGCGACGGTTCGGTGTGGGGCGCAGTATCGTCGTGGGCGCGGTGCTGTTCCCGGCGCCGATCGCCATCGCCGCCATTGCGGACGGCCCGCTCTGGCTCCGCGCCGGAGCCTTGGCCGCGGTCGAGTTCCTCTCAGGTTTTGGCGTCATGCTGTTCGACGTCAACCTCAACTCCCTCCAGGCCACGGTGATCCCCGACGGCATGCGCAGTCGCGTGGCCGGCGCGTTCAGCACGATCAATTACGGCGTACGCCCCGTCGGCGCCGTCGTCGGCGGGCTACTCGCTACCCTCATCGGCCTGAGGGCGACCCTCCTCATCGCCGCCGTCGGCGGAGCCCTGTCGCTGCTCTGGCTACTGCCCTCACCGATACCCCGCATCCGCTCCCTGGCTCCGAGCGACACTGCGGATACGGCTGGTGACGCGGACGACGACAACCCCGCTGGATCGGTAGTTGCCAGCAACATCCCGTCCTGCTGAGTTCCACGTAGAGGCGCCTACCGCGGCACCTTCCCCCGCTGCGGTAGGCGTCAGGACCAATCGAAGCGCAGCCCGAGGCGCTCCGCCAGGGCGGCGTTGTACGGCGCGAAGTACTGGCTCAGCTCCACTCGGACCTCGGGGTCCATCGCGCTGCCACGCCGATGGTTGTGCGCCTCGTACGCCCGCAGCCGGTGCGGCGGAAGGCCGAGGAAGTCCAGCACCCGGGCGTGGCTGGCGGCCGGCTCGGCATACAGCGTCTCGCTGGGCAGGATGAGCAACTGCGCGGGGTCGAAGCGCTCCAGCCAGGGTTCCAGGTGCTCCAGGTAGCGGCCCCGGGCCCGGTAGGTGTACCAGTCGTACGCCTCGCTGAAGTACGTCGGGTCGGCGATCAACTTCTCCCGCTCCCCCGCCGTGCGCTCCTCCTCGCGGGACAGCGCCTCGGGGAAGTCCAACGGCTCCTTCCCTTCGGTGCGCCGCTCCTTCCAGTGCGAGTACGCCCGCTCCACCGGGTCGCGCAGCAGGAAGATCAGCCGGACATCCGGCAGCAGGTCGGCCACCCGCTGCGGGACGAGCGGGTGGAACATGTACAGCGGCGCCGCCTCGCCGACCCGGACCGGTCCGCGGTGCCGCCGCTCCAGGGCCCCACGCCGGCGCTCGGTCGGGAAGTGCGAGCGGTACCACGCCTCCCCCCGACCCCAGTTCTCCTCGAAGTAGTGCGAGGTCTTGGTGTTCCAGGCCGGGAAGAGCCGCGGCACCAGGGGATGCTCCAGCAGGTACCGCCACAGCGAGGTGGTGCCGCCCCGCTTGGTGCCGGTGATCAGGAAGTCGGGCAGCGGCCGCCGGTCGCTGGTTCGTTCGCCGTAGCGTACGAGTGAGTTGCGGACCTGGCGGGTCACCTGGTGCGGCACCACACCCTTGAGCCGATCGCGGATCGCCATTCTCTCCCTTTCGTCACGCCGGTCCCGGCCGGAGCATCGTCACCGCTGCGCGGACCGTTCGGCGGACCCGCCGGACCAGCAGCAGCCCGGCGACGGCGACCGCCAGCACCGCCAGGGCGAGGACGAGGCCCGCCACGCCCCGCCCGGCCAGCAGGGCGCTGAGCACCGCGACCACGGCCGCACCCCCGCCCGCCGCGGCCGCCGTCCAGCCCACCGACCGGGTGAGCAGCCGCTCCCCGACGGCGACCCGGGCCGACACCGCGGCCAGGACGTTCTCCGCGACGATGCCGGCCGTCCAGGCGTACGCGGCGCCGAGCGCGCCGTGCCCGGGGATCAGCAGCACACCGAGGCCGACGGTGAGCACCAGATTGATCAGGGTGGCCTGAAGGTGCCGGCCGCTGTTGCCGCTCATCAGCAGCAGCGTCTGGACGACGCCGACCCCGGAGTTGACCATCATGGCGCCGGCGAGGACCGCCAAGGGGGTGGCGCCGGCGACGAACCCGTCGCCGAAGAGGCTGAGGAAGCCCGGCGCGAAGACCGCGAGGAGCAGGTACGCGGGCCAGGAGAGGATGATGATCACGACGGTGACCCGCCGATGGACCAGCGCCGCGTCCGCGCTGCGCCCCTGCCCCAGCAGCCGGGACAACTGCGGCGCGACGGCCACCCGGAGTCCCTGCATGACCAGCAGCCCGGCGAGGGCGTACCGGCCCACCGCGGCGAAGACACCGGACTCCGTCGCGCCGGCCAACGCCGAGGTGAGCAGCACCCCGACCCACATGCTGCTCGCATCGATGGCCGCCGACACGGCGCGGGGCAGCGCGAAACCCCAGAGGGTACGCCAGTCCGCGCGGTCCGGTCGCAGCCGCACGCCGGCGAGCAGGCCGAGGGGCCGGATCAGCAGGGCCGCGGCGGCCACCACCGCCAGAGCGACCGGCAGCAGCCAGCCGCCGAAGCCGACCGCCACGCCGGCCCCGGTCGCCACCGCCGCCAGTAGCAGCACCGGGCGGGCCAGCGGCACCAGCACGTACTGGATCCCGACCACCGCGGTCACCGGCCGGACGGCGCGTACGGCCGCGAGCAGCACCGTCATCGCGGCGGTGACCGGCAGCGCCAGGAAGGCCAGGCGGAGCAGCGCCGGCCCGTCCGGACTGTCGAACAAGGCCGGGGCGAGCCCGTCGGCGGCGAGCGCGCCCGCCGCAGCGACGACGCCGGTGAGCAGCAGCACGGGTAGCAGCGCGACCGGCAGCAGCCGCGCCGCGTCGCCGTCGGCCCCGGGCCGCCGCCGCGGCAGCGCCCAGACCAGGGCGGTGTCGGCGCCGGCGCAGCAGACCGCGCCCAGGATGGAGACCACGCCGATGGCGGTGAAGAGCGCGCCGGACCCGGCGGCGCCGAAGCCGCGCACGATCACCACGGTGAGCGCGAAGCCCAAGGCGCCGTTCACGATGGCGCCGGCCAGCCCGACCGCGCCGTTGCGGGCGCTGCGCCGGGCCTCGCCCTGACCGGTGGACACCCCCGCGCCGCCCGCCGAGGGCGTGCTCGGGTGGATCTGCCGGGGGATCGCCGTGGTCACCGGTGTCGTCCCGGTGCCCGGATGACTCATGCCCGCTCCCCGTCCACCTCGGTACCCGCCTGCCTGTGAACGCGGGCGGCCGCTCGTACCGGCGGGGTGACGAACCCCCGGGTACGCCACGGCGTGAGCGGCGCCGGGCCGGCCATGGTGGACGGTCCGGCCGGCGCCCGGTTCACCGGCCCGCCGACCGCCGCCAGCCCGGCCCCGACGGCGAAGAAGATCACCGACAGGTTGGGGTCGACGTAGGCGTAGACCGGGATGACCACCAGCGCGATCACCGGCACGGTGCTCAGCCAGTGCCCGGCCGGCGAGACCGCGGTGGCCAGCCGCCGGGCCACCAGCACCAGCCAGCCGAGGAGGACCAGCAGCGCCGGGATGCCGTGGCTGTAGAGGACCTGCCAGACCAGGCCCTGGGTGCCCAGCGGCTCCCCGGCGAGGGTGGTGTCCACGCTCCTCGGCGCCCCGTACCCGAGCAGCGGCGAGCGCTCCACCGCCTGCCAGGTCCGCACGTAGAGATCCATCCGGTCGACATCGGTGTCGGTGCTGCCGACCCGGGCGTCGATCATCTCCTGCACCGGCACGACCAGGCTGACCACCCAGACCAGCCCGACCAGCCCGGCGATCGAGACGATCAGCCGGGCGTTGCCCCGGACCAGGGCACGCAGGGCCAGGTAGAGCAGGCCGGCGCCGAGGCCGAGGAACATGCCCCGGTTGAGCGTCAGGAACGCCGGCACCACCGACAGCGGCAGCGACACCCACAGCGCCACCCGGAACCGCCCGGTACGCACCGAGGTCAGGTACGCCAGCACGCAGGGCACCAGCACCGCGTACGCGGTGCCCCAGTTGTTGGTGTACGGGTACGGCGCGGCGGTGCGGTAGATCGGCGAACGCGACTGCGGGTTGAACTCGTTGGCCCGCACGTGGGTCAACGCCTGGATGAACCGCTCCCCCGAGATGCCGTGCGGCAACGCCATCTCCACCGGCGTGGTCAGGGCGAAGGTGGGCGCGAGCACGGCCAGCCAGCCCAACGCCACCACGCCCAGCCAGTACCAGCCCAGCGGACGCAGCACCCGGTCCCACCGGGCACCCTCGCGGACCAGGGTGTGGACGTAGACGCAGACCACCAGGGCGGTCGCCAGGAAGCCGAAGCGCAGCCCGAAGGTGAGGTACGCGGTGGCCCGGTCCAGCCGGGTGGCGCTGAGCAGCACCAGGGTGAGGAAGACCAGCCAGGCGGCGCTGCCGGGGGGCAGCGCGACCCGGCCGCGGGTGACGAGCAGGGCGAGCAGCACGACCCCGAAGACCGACCAGCCGAGGTAGAACGCGCCCAGCGCCCACCAGAGCGGCACCAGGGCGAACATGGCCGTGAGCGGCCAGACGGGCAGCGGCGGCGGGGTCGCCGGGGGCCGCCGGTCAGACACCCCGGCCCCGGCGCTGGGCCAGCCGGAGCACCCGTTCCCCGGAGAGCAGGCCGAGCACCACCGGCAGGGTGACCAGCAACCGCTTCTCCCGGGGGTTGAGCCGGAGCACCCGGCCCAGCTCGCGCAGCGCCTCGCGGCGCCGGCGGCCGGCGGCGAGCGCGAAGGCGATCTGGCCGTGCAGCCGGGCCAGCCCGGTGCGGCTGCCGGCCAGCTCGGGGTGCTTGTCCAGCAGGTAGCGGGTGGCCTCGACGATCGTCGCCCAGCGGCCGAAGAAGAACGACCCGCCGTGCCAGTCGACCACCACCAGCACCTCCGGCACGATCACCACCGGGCCGTGCGCGGCGACCCGCAGCAGCCACTCGTAGTCCTCGCCGTAGCCGCCGGGCAGTTCCTCGTCGACCGGGCCGACGGCGTCCCAGGTGGAGCGGCGGACCAGGACGGTGCTGGAGTGCACCTCCATGACCCGGTCCTCGACGAAGTCCGGCAGGGCCACCTCCGCCCGGTCGAGCCGGCGCTCCCTGGCGATGCCCGGGCCCTCCAGCCGGATGCCGCAGCTCGCGGCGGCGGCGTCGGGGCGGGCTGCCAGCAGCTCCACCTGCCGGGCCAGCTTGGCCGGCAGCCAGAAGTCGTCGTCGTCGCAGAACGCGACGAGGTCGCCGGTCGCCTCGTCCGCGCCGGTGTTGCGGCCGCCGGGCAAACCGCGCCGGTGCGTGTTGGTGACGTACCGCAGGGTGCGCCCGGCCGGCGGGTCGAGGTCGAGCGGGCGGATCTCGACGTGGTCGTAGACCACGACGCACTCGACCGGGCCCGGGTAGTCCTGGTCGAGCACCGCCTGGACGGCCCGCTCCAGCAGCCCCGGGCGGTCCCGGGTGGCCACCACCACGGTCACCGGCGGGTACGCCGGCCCCGTCCCGGCGTCCGGCCGGCCGCGGTCAGTCACGGCCGTCTCCCGTCAGCACGAACCCGAACGGCTCCACCCCGACGGCGCGCAGCCGGTCCACCAGTTGGGTCAGTTGGCCGGTCCGGGTCCGGTCCCGGGCCGCGACCAGCACCGCCCGGCCCTCCCGGGCGGCCCGGACCCCGCGCTCGTCGTGCAGCGCGGGCGGGGCGTCCAGCACGGTGAGGCCGTCCGACGAGGCGCCGTCCAGGTCGACGAGGCGGACCCTGCCGGTGCCGATCCGCAGCTCCTGACCGTCGGTCGCCGCGCCGTCGGCGGTCGCCGGCCGGGTGCTCGGCTCCCGCTTGTCCTGCGCGGTGGTGGTGGACCGGTACACCGCGCCGTTCTTCGCCTCGGCGGGGACGGGGAACGGCCGGGGCTTGCGGACCGCCGGCACGACGGCGGTGTCCTCCGGCCCGGCGGTGGCCGCCGGGGCAGGCGTGGTGGCGGGCACCGGACGGGGGCGGGGCACCCGGGGGCGCGCCGACTCCACCGGCGGGTGGCGACGCTGCGCGTCCAGCATCAGCCGGCGGATCCGCTCCAGGCTCTCTGGCGTGACGCCGAGCCGGACCTCGTGGCCGGCGGCGGCCAGCACCGCGGCGAGCCCGGCGCTGATCTGCTCGCGCCCCTCGTCGGTCGCCGGGGAGAGCACCACCAGCGGGCTCCGCCGCGGCCCGTCGACCCAGCGGCCGAGGGCCAGCACCAGGTAGCGCAGGTCGGACTCGTCCGGCTGCCCGCCCCGGCGGCGCCGCACCCTGCCCAGCAACGGCGCGCCGACCGCCGCGGCGGCCTCGGCGGAGGTGCGGACCCGACGGTCCAGGGACTCCCGGGCGAAGGCCACCAGCCCGCCGAGGAGCAGGCCGCCGAGCAGGCCGGCGACCAGGATCAGCGGCGCCGCGTTCCGGCTGGACGGCACCGGGGGACGGGCCGCGCTGGTCACCGAGCCGGGGCTCAGGTCGGCCGAGGCCACCTTGGACCGCTGCTCGGCAAGGGTGGCGAGCTGGTCGTTGAGCGCCCGCAACTGGTCGAGCAGGGCGCTCGTGCGTGGGGACGGGTTGCTCGAACTCTGGTTGGCCGGCAGCGACCGCTGCGTCGTGGCGCGCTGGGCGGTGACCAGGTCGATCGTGTCGTCGTACGACGTGAGCACTCCGGCCCGCTGGTTCTCGTACATACCCTTGCGCAGTGCCAGGTACGACTCGGCGGCGCCGTTCGCGCCGTCCACCGCCTCGCGCTCACTGTGGCCGGCGTAGCTGAAGCGCATCACCTGGCCGCCGACCGGCGTCTCCACCTCCAGGGCGTCGGCCACCTCCCTGGTCTCCCGTCCGGTGATGCGGGCGACCTTGTCGATCACGTCGTTGCTGGTGGCGATCCCGCTCTCGGCCGTCATGTTCACCGCGCGGTCGGCACCGCCGGACGGCACCGAGAACGGGTCGGTCACCACCGGCCGGACCACCACCGCCGTGGTCGCGGTGTACGTGGCCGGCAGGACGAACAGGTAGCCCAGCACGGCCAGCAGCACCAGCGCCGCGCAGCCGAGCACGGTCCGCCACCGCCGCAGCGGGATGCGGGCCAGCTCCACGAGGCCGACCGGGCGTTGCCGGGCGGAGGCGACGTCGGTGAGGTCCATCAGGTCGGGTCCTTGCGCGATGAGGGTGGGGCGGCACCGGCCGGGTGAGGAGTGGACCGGGGCCGGTGGTCACCCCATTGTGGCCGACCGCTCACCCGTGGTCGACAACCGTCCGGCCCCCTGGTGCGGGCGGTCCGCCCGGTGGCCCGAGGACGTCGGCGGACCGCCCGGCACGCGGGCGGGGTCAGGAGGTGGCGAAGAACAACGTCCGGCTCGACCAGTTCACGCCGGCCGAGGCGGGCGCGAGCTGGACCGAGGCCTTGCCGTCGACCGCCCTCTGGTCGAACGGGACGGCACGCAGCGAGCCGTCGGCGTTGCCGTACACGATTCTGCCGTTGACCCAGGCCAGGCCGCGGGCGTTGCCCCAGTAGAGGTTCAGGCTGGGCAGCGTGAACTCGGTGCAGCCGACGATGTGGCCGTCCGGCTCCAGGTAGCGGTAGAACAGTTTGTTGGTGCCGGCCTTCGTGTAGTACATCCGGCCGTCGAGATAGAACGCCCCGCTCATCGAGGCGGCGGTGAACCACGAGTTGTAGCCGCTGCTGATCCAGGGCGCGCCCACCGAGCCGCCCGAGAAGGTCGACACGTTCAGGTAGCTGCCGCTCGGCGCGGTCGCGTCGGTCCTGGACCAGTAGAGCTTGTTGCCGATCGAGAACGACGCGCCGGCCGCGGTGAGGTTCGGCTGGCTGGTGCTCACCGGCGTGCCCAGCGTGGTGCCGTCGAACGGCACCTTGGTCGCCCGGCCGTCGGCGGTGCCGACGTAGAGGTGGCCCGAGGCCGCCGACGGCGCGTTGACCGCCGGCACCGTACGGCCGCCGGCCAGCGGGAACAGCCCCATCCGGCCGTGGTACTCGTTGCCCAGGCCGTCGTTGTCGAAGCCGGCGAGCAGGCCGTTGCTGCCCCGCCACAGCTCCCACAGGATCGGGCCCCAGTCCGTGGTGCCGGCCGGCGCGCCCGAGCGGGTCGGGTTCCACACCAGCGGTAGGCCGTTGATCGGGTCCAGCGCGCCCAGGCCGAACCGGTTGATCGCGCCGGCGCCGGCGGAGTCGTCGCCGTTGGCGTTGTTCAGCCAGCGGAAGTGGCCGCCGACGTAGACCACGTCGTCGGCCACCTCGACGGAGGTCACCGAGTCGGTGCCGGTGTAGTTCACCCAGGTGCCGGAGATGGCGGCGCCCCGGGTGGCGGTCTCGAACCGGGCGATCGCGTCGCAGTACGCCCCGTCCGCGCGGCCCCCGTCCGCGACGATGACGAAGTAGCTGCCGTCGTCGGAGAAGTCGACGTCGCGGGCGTAGAACGGGAAGCCGCTGTGGCAGGGCGCCACGTACCGCTGGGTGCTCCAGTCGGCGACGGTCGGGGTGCCGGTCAGCTGCTCGACGACCACCACCTGGTTGCGCGCCTGCCCGTTGACCTGGGTGAAGTTGCCGACCGCGACCAGGGTCCTCCCGTCCGGCGCGACGGCGAGGCCCCAGACCAGTTCGGCGCTGGTCCGGGCGACGCTGGCGTCGATCTGGAACGTCGGGTCGATCGCGCCGGTGGTGGCGTCGAGCCGGGCCAGCAGGGAGTGCTGGGTGCCGTTGACCCAGTGGAAGGCGCCGGCGATGTAGAGCTTGTTGCCCGCCACGATGGTGCGCCGCACGAGGCCGCCGTCGCTGCGGCCGACCCAGGAGGCGACGGTGGCGCCGGTGGCCGGGTCCAGCTCGACGAGGTTCTTGCGGGCCACCCCGTTGACCGTGCCGAACGCGCCGCCGACGATGAGCTTGCCGTCCGGGCTGGCCGCCAGCGCGTGCACCGCGCCGTCCAGGGCCGGGGTGAAGCCGGCCTTCAGCGCCCCGCTCGTCCGGTCGTACGCGAACAGGTAGTTGCGGGTCGTCCAGCTCGCGTCGCCGGCGGCCTTGACCGAGGTGAACGACCCGCCCACGTAGACCGTGCTGCCGATCTCCGCGAAGGCCTTCACGTCGCCGTTGCGCGCGTGCGGGATGTTGTCGGCCGGGTTCGCCGAGGTGAGGGTCATGGGCACCGGCGGGAGGCCGTCCGCCCGGGCGGGCGCGGCGAGCAGGCCGACGGCCAGCACCGGCGCGGCGAGCGCGGCGAGGCACCGCCGCAGCGCCGGCATCCGGCGCGATCGAGACGACGTTCTGAGCAGCACTGGCGCCCCCAATGACGAAGTGAGATCCTGTTTGGCTTTTGTGTAGGCATTTGTCGCACCCTCGACCGACCAACCCATTCGGGCGGCGGCTCGGCCCGACCCCACCGTCCGGGTCCGTGCCGGGGCGGCCCGCGACGAGTGCACATTCCTCCACCACCGGTGGCCTGCCGGCTGTCACGCCGTCCACCGGAAGGGGGTCACCGCGCCGGTCGTGGTGACCGTCCATCGGGCCGCCTCGGCCAGGTCCCCGGCGGTCACCTCGTCCGCCTCGCGGGCCAGCGCCAGCCCCCGCCGGTCCAGCTCCCGGGCCATCCCCACCTGGTGGTCGTCGACGTGCTCGCCGTGCCGGCGGCGGCGGGGCACGAAGACGGCGCGGTGCCCGGACCCCATCGCGGCCAGCGCGCAGCCGACCCCGGCGTGCGTCACGATGACGTCCGCCTCCCGCATGGCCTGCTGCATCTCGGCGTACGGGACCTCGCGGCGGGCGCCGGCCGGCATCCGCGGAATGACGGTCGAGCCGACCTGCCAGAGGACCTCCGCCTCCGGCGGCAGGACGTGGACCAGGCGGCGCAGAAGCCGGGGGAACCCGAACCGGTCGTGGGTGCCGAGGGCGACGACGATCCTCGACACCGGCCGCGGTGTCGTCTGCCGGGTGGCGACATGACCGTCGAAGATGGAGCCGCCGTAGCTCCACCGGCCGTCGGCCCAGCCCGGATGCTGGGTGTAGAGCCGGGTGCGGGGCACCTTCGCGGCCAGTCGCCCGGTGAGCGAGGGCCCGTCGGTGCGGGTGGCGCTCTCGATGTAGTGGCAGGACAGGCCGTGGCGCGCGGCGGGCAGGAAGAACGACATGGCCACGCTGGCGCCGGTGCTGACCACCCGCCGGAACCGTCCGCCGCCGAGCAGCCGGCGGGCCGCGAGCAGGTCCCGCAGGGCACCCACGGCGTCCCGCGTGGTGGCCGGCGGGACGTGGATGACCTCCTGGCCGTCAAGCAGCGACCGGCTCTGCGGCGAGTCGAAGGTGACCCAGACGCAGTCGCCCTGCACGCCGAGGCGGGGCGCGAGGCCGTGCAGCTCGGCGAGGTGTCCACCGGTGGAGGCGACGAGAAGGGTGGTCACGTCCTTGCAGCTTCCGTTGTCAGGGGTAATGGCGGGGTGCCCGGCGGCCGGGGAGGCCTCGCGACGCCGGAACCTCGGGCTCAGGGACCGGTCATCACGGGGTCGAAGACCGCCGGGGCCGCGGCGCCCGGCGGCACCGGTGGGCGGATCCTGCCCTCGGCGACGAGCAGCGCCAGCGCCAGGACCCCGAGCAGCAGGGCGCCGAAGATCCAGCCGCCGAGCACATCGGTCAGCCAGTGCTTCTCGGCGTAGATCCGGGTGTAGCCCTCCACCCCGACCAGCACCGCCAGCCCGGTCGCCAGGGCGATCCGGCCGGCACGGGGGACGCGCCAGGTCAGCCCGACGAGCACCGCGATCGTGCCGAAGGTCAGCAGCACCCGGGCGCAGCCGCCGGAGGGGTAGGTGCCGAGGTCCGTCGGCGGGTGCCCCCGGTCCACCGCCAGCGTGAGGATCTCCTGCGTGTACTGCTCGACGACGAACTGCAGCGGCATCGCGGTCAGCGGGATCCACCAGCGGCGGCGCCGCCAGAGCACGGCGAAGGCCAGCGCGGCGACCGCGGTGACCCACGTCAGCGGGTACCGGTCGCCGATCGCGGTGACGAAGGAGTTCAGGTCGGCCCAACCGTCGACGCGGCGGGCGTGCACATGGCCGAAGACCGGTTGGTCGACGTGCGGTTCGAGGCGCGCCAACGCCTCGCCGAGCGGCCAGCAGAGCGCGACCACCGCCGCGCAGCCGGCGAGCAGCACGACAGCCGCGGCGCCGGCCCGGCCGAACGCCCCGGTCAGCCCGGCGACGGCCACCCGCACTCGACGCGCCACCGGGCCGTCCCGCACGGCCGGCGCCCAACGGGCCGCCACCAGGGGGGTCAGGATCGCGGGCACGAGCACGGCCAACGCGCCGAGCGCGTAGATGATGATCACTGACGGGCACCGCCGCGCCACGGTGCCGCCGGCCCGCCGGCCGCCGTCCACCGGGTGACCCCTCGCCCGCTGTCACCTGCCGTTGCCATCCGTCCCCCTGCCATGCCGCCGGCCAGCCGACCCACATCCGGAGCCGGCCGGACGTGGGGACGCCGGGCCCGCCCGGCGGCATGGACCACTGCGCCAACGACAGAAAGTAGTCGAACGGTGACACATTAGAGGATGGGCCGGGCAAGCGATAGAGACAGGTCCATCGCTGCGGCTTTTCCACCGATTTCCGGGTCGGCTCCTCGACTCCCCGGCCCCGCCCGCCCGGGTGCTAACCGGTCAACCGGTCGGCGAGCAGACGCGGCAGCGCGGAGTGCAGCCGGTCGCTCCAGCCGCCGCCCCCCGCGGCCAGCTCCGCCGTACGCAGCCACAGCTCGACGAGGTACGCGTCGGCGACCAGCCGGCGGCGGGTCGCGTCCAGCCCGAACGCGTCGCCGTGCCGCTGGAGCACCGCGACCAGCTCGGCGGCGGCCTCCGGCACCGACCGGCCGCGCAACGACAGCGCGCTCTGGAACCCCTGGTGGGCCAGGTCGAACCCGACCGGCCGCGCCGCACCGCTGTTCTCCCAGTCCCAGGCGACCAGCCGGCCGCCGTGCCGGCCGAGGTTCCAGGGCACCCAGTCGCCGTGCCAGTGGCCGAACTCCAGCGCGGTGTCGCCGTCGCGCGCGACGAGCGCGGCCACCGCGTCGACGACGGGGCCACCGGCCCGCCCTGCGCGCGCGCCCAGGTCGGCCAGGAACGGCGAACCGCGCAGCGGACGGGGCTCGGCCGCCGGACCGCCCCGGCGGGCGACCGCCAACATCGCGGCCACCTCGGGACGCTGCGGGTGCGGCAGCCGGCGGACCCGCGCGGGCATCGGCTCCACCAGGGTCACCGCCAGGTCGCCCCAGCGCAGCTCGCGCAGCAGCCGGGGCACGTCCGGGAAGTCCTCGCCGGCGCGGGGCAGCGCGCGCAGCGCGACGGCCTCCGCCGCCACCATCGCCCGGGTCGCGTCGTTCCAGCCGACCTTCGCGTACGCGTGGGCCGCGCCCCGGTCGTCGAAGAGCTGCAACGTCGGCTTGTGGTGCGGGTCCGGCGGGCGGATGCCGATCGCCGCGTGCAACCGGCGCCCCGCCAGCCGGCCCAGGTACGCGGCCAGCAGCAGCTCGGACGGGTCGACGCCGTCCGGCACGGCGACCGTCAGCACCGGCATCCGGGCCAGCCCGGTGGCGCCGAGCCCGGCCAGCACGCCGACGGCGAGCCGGTTGGCCCGCACCCGGGGCGGCCGCAGCGCGTTGTACGCCAGCGTCGACGCCGCCCCCACCCGCCGGGAGACCAGCGGCAGCAGGAACTTCGCCCGCGCCACGGACGGCACCACCGCGTAGCGGGCGGCGACGCGGTGACCGGGCGGGGGCGCGCCGGCGGAGACGTCCAGCCACAACCGGGGGTCGCCGAAGACGGCCCGGCTCACCCAGCCGATGCCGTCCCCGTGTTCGCGGGGATCGTCGGCCCGGAGCGCCGCCATGCCGTCTCCCGTCCGCCCGGACCGCCACCCGGCCCGCGCTGGCGGACACGGTAGGGCCCGGGGGCAAGGAACCGCCCGGCCGGCGGCCCGGGTCAGCGTTGCCAGACGCGGACGTGGTCGACCCGGAAGTCGGCCGGGAAGCGCGTCGCCGCGTCCGGGTCGCCGAGCCAGCCGCCCACCTGGAAGTTCAACCGCAGGTTGTACGGCTTGTGGAAGACCTCGTCGAACCAGGGCGTGGTGCTCCGGTCGCGCTGCCAGACCAGCCGGCCGTCGACGTACCAGCGGATCGCGTCCGGCTCCCACTCGGTGGTGTACGTGTGGAAGCCGTCGCCGGGGTACCCGGTCGGGAACTCATACCGCTGGTCCTGCTTGACCGGGGTGTAGTCGGAGAAGATGGCCAGGGTGGCCGCCCGGTGGAGGTCGCCGCCGGGCAGCTCGACCACGTCGATCTCGCCCCGGCCGCCGTCGTCCGGGCGCAGCCAGAACGCCGGCCAGAGCCCCGTCGAGTCGGTCGGCCCGTTGGGCGACCGGGCGCGCACCTCGAACCGGCCGTACCGGAACGACGCCCGGCCGATGGTGTCCAGGTAGCTCTGCGTGTACTGGCGGGTCTGCGAGCCGCACACCGTCGTCTTCCGCTGCGCGCGCAGGGTGAGCACGCCGCCGGCCACGACGGTGTTGTCCGGGTCGTCGACGTTGCAGCCCCGGTCGATGTCGCGTCCCTCGTTGTCGCGCAGGTTCCACTTCGACCGGTCGATTGCCGAGCCGTCGAACTCGTCCGACCAGACCAGCCGCCAGCCCGGGACCTGGCCGCCGGGGCCGGTGGTCGGCGACGACGCGAGTGGGGTGGTGGTCGGCGGCGCTGTCGTGACGGTCCACGTCGGGGTGGGAGCCACGCTGCGGCCGGGCGACGGCGCGGGGGTGGCGATCGGACCGGCGATGCCGACGAGCGGCGGCACCTCGGCGGCCACCAGCGGCATCATCGTTGCCACGATGCCGGCGACCGCGCCGGCGCTCAGGACGACGGCAGTGCGAGGCGGTCCGGGGCGGGAGGCCACGCGGCGGAGCAGGTGCCGGCTCATGGGACACTCCCCCGGACGGGCGACGACTACCGGCAGCAGCGTATCGGTGCCGGACGGTCACCTTCCATCGGAGATCCGGTCGCCGCGACGAATCAACCGGCGGCTAAGGAAGCCCGGCGCGGTGCGCGGCCAGCGCCCGGGCCATCGCCTCGCGCGGCGCGGGCACGCCGGTGAACTGCTCGAACTGGCCGACCGCCTGGGCCAGCAGCAGGTCCAGCCCGGAGACCACCCGGCAACCGGCGGCCAGGGCCGACACGGCCAGCGGGGTCGGCCAGGGGTCGTAGAGGGCGTCGAAGAGGACCGTCGACGACCGCCAGCGGAGCTCGCCGGCCAGCGGGTCTGCGACCCCCTTCGGCACGGTCGAGACGACGACGTCGGCCCCGGCGTGCGCGGTGGCGTCCGCCCAGCCGGCGCCGGTCAGGGCCACCCCGACCGCCCGGGCGACCGGCCGCAGCTCGTCGACCGCCGCCGCCCGGCGGGCCACCACGGTCACCGAGGCCGCGCCGAGCCGGGC
>NZ_JBFALG010000026.1:91193-96316 GCF_040656135.1 Micromonospora sp. NPDC050200 | reverse complement strand
GGCCGCGCGGGCACGCGCGGCCCGACGCGCTTCTCAGTCCGTGGCGGCCCGGGTGGCCCTCAGCCCGTCGCGACCGGCACGACCACCCGACCGAGCCGCCGGCCCACCCGGCCGGTCGGTGAGAAACCGTTCGTCGAAGTGAAGCCGACCGACCACCCGCTCACGGTGACGCGGCGGACCGGGATGACGACGGCCCAGGTCCAGCAGATCGCCGAGCGGCTCCTGCACCCGGGCGCGCGCTGAGGCCGACCGACGGAAGGCGGGCCGATCGCCTGGCCGGTAACGTGCGGCGACATGACCGGCTCCCCGTACTCCTACTGCTCGTTCTGCGGCGCCGCCTACCCGGCGGACGCCGTTTGGCCGCGGGTCTGCGCGGCCTGCGGCGGGGCGGTCTGGCGCAACCCACTGCCGGTCGCGGTGGCGCTGCTGCCGGTCCGCACCGACGCCGGCCTGGGCCTGGTGGTGGTCCGCCGGGACATCGAGCCGGCACGCGGCCTGCTCGCCCTGCCCGGCGGCTTCATCGAGTACGGCGAGGAGTGGGCCGACGGCCTGGTCCGGGAGCTGCGCGAGGAGACCGGCCTGATCGGCGAGGCCGACCAGGCGCGGCTGTTCGCGGTGCACGGGGCGCCGGCCGGCGGCACCATCATGATCTTCGGTGAGCTGCCCGAGCGGCCGGCCGACGGGCTGCCGCCGTCGGCCCCGACGGAGGAGGCCACCGAGTGGCTGGTGCTCACCGAGCCGGTCGAGCTGGCGTTCTCCACGCACACCCGGGCGATGGCCGACTTCTTCGCCCGGCAGGGCTGACCGCGCCGCACCGGCCTCCCCGCGACGGGATGGTGGTCGGCGGGGTGGTGGTCGGCGGGGTGTCGCACGGCGGTCGCCGGCCACGGTGCGGGACGGTCTGCCGCGTCGCGTCGCGCGGGCCCCGCCGGGGTGGCAGGCTGGAGCCGAGCCGAGGGCGGCGCGAGGAGCGCCACCGGCGCCCCGTCGTGAAGGAGAAGATCGACCCGATGGCTGCGAGTGTGACCACCACCGACGAATGGCAGGCGCTGCGCAAGCACGCCGAAACGATGCGCGGCACCCACCTGCGGGAGCTGTTCGCCGCCGACCAGCGCCGGGGTGAGCGGCTCACCGGCGAGGTCGCCGACCTGCACGTCGACTACAGCAAGAACCTGGTCACCGACGAGACCCTGGGCCTGCTCACCGCGCTGGCCGAGCGGGTCGGGCTCACCGACCGGATCGCGGCGATGTTCGCCGGGCGGCACATCAACTCCACCGAGGGCCGGGCGGTGCTGCACACCGCGCTGCGGCTGCCCCGGGACGCCTCGCTGACCGTGGACGGTCAGGACGTGGTCGCCGACGTGCACCAGGTGCTGGACCGGATGGCGGCGTTCAGCGAGCGGGTCCGCTCCGGGCAGTGGCGGGGGCACACCGGCGAGCGGATCAGCACGGTGGTGAACATCGGCATCGGCGGGTCCGACCTCGGGCCGGTGATGGCGTACGAGGCGCTGAAGGCGTACCGCGACGCCGGGATCAACTGCCGGTTCGTGTCCAACATCGACCCGACCGACATCCACGACAAGACCCACGACCTGGACCCGGCGACCACCCTCTTCGTGATCGTCTCCAAGACCTTCTCCACCCAGGAGACCCTGGCCAACGCCAACCAGGCGAAGACCTGGCTGCTGTGCGGGCTGGACGCGGAGGACGACTCGGCGATCGCCCGGCACTTCGTCGCGGTGAGCACCAACGAGCAGCGGGTCCGCGACTTCGGCATCGATCCGCAGAACATGTTCGGCTTCTGGGACTGGGTGGGCGGCCGGTACTCGCTGCCGTCTGCGGTCGGACTGTCGGTGATGCTGGCGGTCGGCCCGGACCGGTTCCGGGAACTGCTGGCCGGCTACCACGCGGTGGACGAGCACTTCCGGACCACCCCGGTGGAGCGCAACATCCCGGCGCTGCTCGGGCTGCTCAACGTCTGGTACGTCAACTTCCTCGGCGCGCAGACCCACGCGGTGCTGCCGTACTCGCAGTACCTGCACCGGTTCCCGGCGTACCTGCAGCAGTTGACCATGGAGAGCAACGGCAAGTCGGTGACGCTGGACGGCACCCCGGTCGACTACCGGACCGGCGAGATCTTCTGGGGCGAGCCGGGCACCAACGGGCAGCACGCCTTCTACCAGTTGATCCACCAGGGCACGCTGCTGATCCCGGCCGACTTCATCGCGTTCAGCCAGCCCAACCACGACCTCGGCGACATGCACGACCTGTTCATGTCGAACTTCTTCGCGCAGACCGCCGCGCTGGCGTTCGGGCGGACGAGGGAGCAGGTCGAGGCGGAGGGTACGAAGGCCGACGTGGTGGCGCACCGGGTGATGCCGGGCAACCACCCGACCACCTCGATCATCGCGCCGAAGCTGACCCCGGGCACCCTCGGCCAGCTGATCGCCCTCTACGAGCACATCGTCTTCACCGAGGGCGCGATCTGGGACATCAACCCGTTCGACCAGTGGGGCGTGGAGCTGGGCAAGGTGATGGCCAACCAGCTCGCGCCGCTGCTCACCGGCGACGCGCCGGATCTGTCCGGGATGGACTCGTCCACCGCCGGGCTGATCCGCCGCTACCGGCGGGAGCGCGGCCGGGGCTGAGTTCCACGCGGCGGCGGCCGGGTCGGCGACCCGGCCGCCGTTCTTCGGGTACGCAAACTGGTCCAACCAGTTGACGGGTTGATGTGTGCGGGGCCACACTGCTGCCGTGGCCTTCGTACCCGTCTCCCGCAGCTCCGTGGCCGACCACGTCTTCGCGCAGCTCCGCGACGCCATCGTCAGCGGCCGCTACCGCCCCGACGACCCGCTGCCCGGCGAGCGTGAGCTGGCCGCCGTGTTCGCGGTCAACCGGCACGCCGTCCGGGAGGCGCTGCGCCGCCTGCAACAGCTCGGCCTGCTCCGGGTCAGCCAGGGCGGCGCCACCCGGGTGCTGGACTGGCGGGTGCACGCCGGTCTCGACCTGGCCCTGTCCCTCGCCCAGTCCGGCGACGTACTCCCCGTCGACACGCTGGTGCGGGACATGATGGAGATGCGCGCCTGCGTCGGCGTGGACGCCGCCCGGCTCTGCGCCGAGCGGGCCGACGCCGCGCTGCGGAGCACCGTCACCCGGGCAGTCGAGGAGTACGCCGCGCTCGCCCCGGACCTGCACGCGATGGGCGAGGTCAACATCGTGCTCTGGCGGCACATCGTGGACGGCTCCGGCAACACGGCGTACCTGTTGGCCTTCAACAGTCTGGTCGCCGGGGCGGTGGCCGTCGGCGACGTGCCGCCCGAGCGACGCGCCGCCGAACTGCTGGACGTCGCCGGGCACCGGCGTCTCGGCGCGGCCGTCGCCGAGGGGCGAGGGGACGACGCCGCCGCGCAGGCCCACGCGCTGCTCACCGCCCCGCTCACCACCCCCACCACCCCGCCAGGAAGGGAACGCCGAGCGTGATCCCCGCCGTGCTCTACGCCGTACCGGCGTTCCTGCTGCTCATCGTCGTGGAAGCGCTGTCGTACCGGTTCGCCCCCGACGACGACGAACGCGGCTACGAGCTGCGCGACACCACCACCAGCCTGACCATGGGCGCGGGCAGCCAGGTGATCGGCTTCCCGTGGAAGCTGCTCACCGTCGGCCTCTACGCGGCACTGTGGACGGTGGCCCCGGTGCAGCTCTCCCCCGCCAGCGTCTGGACCTGGGTGCTGCTGTTCCTCGCCGACGACCTGGCCTACTACTGGTTCCACCGCACCCACCACGAGGTACGCCTGTTCTGGGCCAGCCACGTGGTGCACCACTCCAGCACGTACTTCAACCTCTCCACCGCGCTGCGGCAGAGCTGGACTCCGATGACCTCACTGCCGTTCTGGCTGCCGCTGGCGCTGCTCGGCATCCCGCCGTGGATGATCTTCCTGCAGCAGTCGATCAGCCTGCTGTACCAGTTCTTCCTGCACACGGAGCGGATCGACCGGCTGCCCCGGCCGATCGAGTGGATCTTCAACACGCCGTCGCACCACCGGGTCCACCACGGCGCCAACCAGGAGTACCTCGACCGCAACTACGGCGCCATCCTGATCGTCTGGGACCGGCTCTTCGGCAGCTTCGAGCCCGAGCGCGCCACCGTCCGGTACGGGCTGACCAGGAACATCGACACCCACAACCCGCTGCGGGTGGCCACCCACGAGTACGCGGCGATCTGGAACGACACCCGGCGCGCCACCTCCTGGCGGCACCGGCTGGGGCACGTCCTCGGCCGGCCCGGCTGGCAGCCCGCCCGATGAGGCGGCTCCGGCCCGGGCTGTACGGGGCGGTCGTCGCCGTCGAGCTGGTCGGCGTCGCGATCGACGTACCCGCCCTGCAGTGGGCGGCGAAGCCGCTGCTGGCACCGCTGCTGCTGGCCTGGCTGCTGGGCGTACGCCGGAGGTGGGACCCGGTGGCGACCGGCCTGGTGTTCGCGACGGCGGGTGACGTGGCACTGCTGCTGCCCGGCACGGCCGCGTTCCTGGCCGGGATGGGGTGTTTCCTCGGCACCCAGCTCTGCCTCCTGGCCGCGTTCCTGCGGCACCGGCGGGCGCCGCTGACGGCGTTCGCCGGCTACCTGACGCTCTGGGCGGGCGCGAACGCGCTGCTCTGGGGGCGGCTCGGCGACCTGCGGCTGCCGGTGCTCGGCTACAGCCTGGCGCTGGGCCTGATGGCTGCCGCCGCAGTGGGGTTCTCCCGGCGGGCGGCGGCCGGCGGCGCCCTGTTCCTCCTCTCGGACCTGCTGATCGGGGTGGGCGCGGCGGGCGCGCAGTTGCCCGGGCGCGGGCTGCTGGTGATGGTCACCTACGTCGGGGCGCTGGTCCTGATCACCACGGCCTGGGCCGGGCACGCCGAGCCTGGGTCCCGGCCCGGACCGGCAGCCCGTCCGGCACCCACTCCCGCCGAGCCGGGCGGCACCGCGATCGGGGCTTGATCGACTCCGTTTGCGGCATGCCCCCGGCCATGGCACACGATGTCCGCAACGAGCGGGGCGCGGCGGCCGGCCGCCGCGCACCACGACGCCCTGCGGCCCCCGGGGCCCGGCGTCGACGGACGAGGGTCAGCGGGGGGGGCCGGCG
>NZ_JBFALG010000026.1:0-91183 GCF_040656135.1 Micromonospora sp. NPDC050200 | reverse complement strand
CCCGGCTCGGGGGATTTCATCCCCGCGTTGTGCGCCCCCCCCCCCCCCTGGCCCCCGACGGCCCGAACCGCGGGGGGCGCGGCGCCCGCCCCCCGCCCACGACGACGCCGTGCTCCCCGGGGAGCACGGCGTCGTCGGACGAGGGTCAGCGTCGGGCGCCGGCGGGGCGGCGGGTCAGTCCCACCCCGAGCGCGATCATGCCGATGCCGAGCAACAGGTGCAGCCAGTTGTCCGCGCCGTTGAGCGGGATGAAGTTGGCGGCGCTGTTGTGGTTGACGACCAGGCCGTAGAGCCAGAGCACCAGATAGATCGCGCCACCGGCGACCAGATACGTCCGCGCGCCGGACACGGCACGGGACAGGGCGAGCCCGGCGACGCCGAACAACAGGTGCACGATGTTGTGCAGGACCGACACCTGGAACAGCCCGAACAGCTTCGCCTCCGACTCGTGCCCGGCGAACATCAGATCGTAGTAGTCGCTGGTGATGCCGGGGATGAACCCGAGCACCCCGATCAGCAGGAAGACCGCGCCGACCACCTGGGCGGCGCGACGGACGGGGGACACGGCGGTCGCCGGTGCCCCTCGGCCGGGTCTGTTCACCATGTCAGCCACCTCCGTCGGATACCGTGTGGCTCCGCATGCCCGGGTCGGTGCGCCGCAAACCACCGGAACGGGTGGTTGTGGCCGCGACCGGCTCAGGCCGGTGGCAGGTGCTCCCGGAGAGCGGCGAACTCGGCCGAGGATCAGCCAGCATTCTCCACTCGTCCGATCCCGGAGCCGACCCCCGGTCACATCAGCCGGATCTGGTGTGTCTACTGCTGTGACACACGATGAGGGGGCGACGTGGCAGCGGTGGACGAGCACGAATGGCTGACGGAGCGGTTCGAGGAGCACCGGACCCGGCTGCGGGCGGTGGCCTACCGGATGCTCGGCTCGGTGAGCGAGGCCGACGACGCCGTCCAGGACGCCTGGCTACGGATCAGCCGGGCCGACGCCAGCGGCGTGGAGAACCTCGGTGGGTGGCTGACCACGGTGGTGGCGCGGGTGTGCCTAAACGTGCTGCGCTCGCGGGACCGGCGCCGGGAGGAACCGCTCGACGTGCGGATGCCGGAGCCGATCGTGGGCCGCGAGTCCGGGGACGACCCGGAGGACGCGGCGGTGCTGGCCGACTCGGTCGGGCTCGCGCTGCTGGTGGTGCTGGAGACGCTGACCCCGGCCGAGCGGCTCGCGTTCGTGCTGCACGACATGTTCGCCGTGCCGTTCGAGGAGATCGCCCCGATGGTCGAGCGGTCCCCGGCCGCGGCGCGGCAACTGGCCAGCCGCGCCCGCCGGCGGGTACGCGGGCAGGCCCCCGTGCCCGACGCCGACCTCACCCGGCAGCGGGTGGTCGTCGACGCGTTCTTCGCCGCCGCCCGCGACGGCGACTTCGACGCGCTCGTCGCCGTGCTCCACCCCGAGGTCGTGCTGCGCTCCGACGGCGGCGCGGGCAGCCGCCACACGGTCGTGGTCACCGGCGCGCGGGCAGTAGCCGGACAGGCGGTCACCTTCGGACGGCTCTACCCGTTCGTCCGGCCGGCGCTGGTCAACGGGGCCGCCGGCGTCGTGGTCGCCGCGCACGGCCGGCCGTTGTCGGTGATGGGCTTCACCGTCACCGGCGGCCGGATCGTCGCCGTCGACGTGCTCTCCGACGCCGACCGGCTGCGCCGGCTCGACCTGGCGGTCCTCGACGGCTGACCGCCGTTCGACGGGGCGCGCGGCGGCACCCGTCCCGAGGAGTCGGAGTGGTGCCGCGCACCCACTCGGAATGCGGCCGGGGCGGACCGGGTCAGGCGAGCGCCTCGGCCCGCAACTGTTCCGTGCCGGATCGTCGAGGACCCGGCCAACGCCGCGGCGTACCCGCCAACCTGGGTCATCTGCGCCAACGCATCCTGCTCGTCCAGCGAAGCCCACCAGCAGCCCGATACCGACCGCGGCCAGCGAACGCGGACCGGAGGATCGCCCCGGCTCAGCGGGGCGACGGGGCGGCCGCCGGCGGCTGCGGCCCGAACGTGGTGAGGAACCGGTCCCGGAAGGTGTCCATCCGCCAGACCGGCGCCTCCGGGCCCGGCCGCAGTCCCTCGTCCCAGCCCCAGCCGGCGACCCGCGCCAGCACCGCCGGGTCGTGGGCCACGATGGTGACCGGCACGTCCCGGCCGGCGTCCTCCCCGGTCACCACGGGCGCGGGCTGGTGGTCGCCGAGGAAGACCAGCACCAGGTCGTCGTCGCCGTACGTCTGCACGAAGGAGATGAGGCTGTTCAGCGAGTACTCGATCGAGCGCCGGTAGCCGGTGCGGACCTCGGTGGCGCTACGCCCCACCACGTCCTTCGGGTTGGCGGCGACCGAGGTCGGCCGGTGGTAGACGGACCCGTCGCCGACGTGGTCCCAGTCGAGCATGCGGGGGATCGCCGCCCAGGGCGAATGGCTGGAGATCAGTGGGATCTCCGCCATGATCGGCGCGTGTCCCGGGGTGGCCCGCTCCCGGCGCTGGAAGGTGGCCAGGGTGTACTGGTCGGGCATGGGCGCGAAGCTGAACTTCGGGCCGCGGTAGCCGAGCCCCGCCGCGTCGTGGTAGCGGTCGTAGCCGAAGAAGCTCCCCTCCGGCCAGGGCTGGGTGGCCGCCGGCATCACCCCCACCGTCTGCCAGCCGGCCCGCCGGAACGCGCCGTTGAGGGTGAGCCGGTCACCGGCCAGCAGGCTGAGGTGGCGTTGCTGGTTGTCGACCCAGAGCCCGGACAGCAGCGTGTCGTGGGCCAACCAGCTGCCCCCGCCGGCCGTCGGCGAGGTGAGGAAGCCGCTGCGGCCGTGGAAGCCCCGCTCGGCGAGCCGGCGCGTACCGCCGTCGAGCACCGCGCCGACCTGCGGGGCGAACTCCGGGTCCTGCACCGCGTCCCGGCCGTAGCTCTCGACGAAGGCGACGATCACGTCCTTGCCGCGCAGGGCGGTGAGCAGCTGGTCGCCCGGGGTGTCCCGGAAGGCGTCGGCGGCGACCTCGGCGGCGAAGGCGTCCCGGTCCCGCAGTCCCGCGCCCACCTGGCCGACGTGCTGGCCGACCAGCGCGGACGTCCCCGAGTCGGCGACCGGCACGCCGATCGCCGCGCCGGCGAGCCAGACCGCGGCGAACGCCGCCAGCACCCGGACCGCCCGCCGGTCGTGCCGGGCCACCAGCCGGGTCAGCCGCAGCACCGACCGGGTGGTCAACACCAGCAGCGCGCCGACTCCGGCGACCAGCGCCACGATCGCGCCGACCGCGCCGACCCGGCCGACGGAGTCCCGGACGAAGCCGTACGCGTCGTCCAGCAGCACCCAGTCGAGGACGAGGTCGAACGGGCGGGCGAGGCTGGCGGACATGCCCATGTCGAGCAGCTTGACGACGGCGAGCAGCCCGAGCGCGACGCCGAACACCAGCGCCACCGCCCGCCGGGCCGCGCCGCACAGCGCCAGCAGCAGCGCGGCGGCGACCAGCCCCTCGACCGGGATACGCAGGAACGCGGCGGGGCCGAGCTGGTCGAGCCGGTTCGGCGCGACCAGCACGGCGAGCACGAGCAGGCCGGCCGCCACGGTACTCACCCGCGCCGCGACGGGACGCACCCGACCGCGCCCACCGGTGCCGCCCGAGTCGACGCCGACCGACTCCGGCCCGGACGGGGAGTCGGCGGGCGGTTCGGGCCGGGGTTGCGGGGACGGACCGGTCTCCGGTGACGGGTCGGCCAGGGCGGGTCCGTCCACCGCCGTCCGGCGGCGCAGGCGCGACAGCACCGACACTGCGATGTCCCCTTCCCTGGACGACCCCCGTCCACGGCGGCCGGGCGGCCGGTGCGGCTCAGACGGGCTGGTGCGCGGCGAGCGGCCGGTCGGCGACGGTCCCGGGCCCCGGTCGGGCCGCCGGCACCGGCCGCCACCCGGGCGCGGTCCGGACGCGACGGTGCCACCAGAGCCAGCCCACGTCGTGGCCGAACGACTCGACCAGCAGCGCCAGCGAGGCCGCCACCACCACGGCGGTCACCGGCCGGGGCAGCACGTCCGCCGTGGCGGTCGCCAGCACGACGCCCTGCGCCGCCGCCACCACCTTGCGCCAGTAGCGCGGCGGCAGCGTCCCGCACATCCAGGGCAGCACCCGGCTGGCGGCGACGAAGGCGTACCGCATCGCGCCGATGGCGAGCACCCAGCCACCGGTGACCGGTGCCACGTGGACGCTGAGCACCAGGATGAGGAAGGCGTCGACCTCCATGTCGAAGCGCGCGCCGAGCCCGCTGGCGGTGCCGGTGCGCCGGGCCACCCAGCCGTCCACCGCGTCGAGGGCGAGGGCCACCGCGGCCATCGGCACCAGCACCGCCAGCGGCGCCACCCCGTCGAGAGCGTCCACCACCAGGGCGGTCACCCCGCCGACGAGCACCGCCCGGGTCAGGGTCACCCGGTCCGCCGGGCCCAGCCGGTCCGCGCCGCGCCGGCGCAGACCACGGTCGAGCGCCCCGCAGAGCACGATGCCGTACGCGACGCCGGCCAGCCAGCCGGCGACGTCGAGCCCGACGGTCGCGGCCAGCCCGGCGAGCAGGACGATCTGGGCGGTCAGCCCGACCACCGGACCGATTCGAACCTTGGACACCCTGCCTCCGTGTTTATGATCGACGGCCTCGACAGGAAACACGGAGCGCGCGGCCGTTCGGTTCGGTCCCGCCGCCAGATGAGGAGAACATCCCCCGTGATCCGCGACGCCCGTGCCTTCTGGCTCCGCTCCCCCGGAGTGGGTGAGATCCGGCCGGTGACGCTACCCGCCCCGGGCCCGGACGAGGTCCTGGTGCGCGCCGGGTACTCGGGGGTCAGCCGGGGCACCGAGACGCTGGTCTTCACCGGGGGCGTGCCGCAGAGCCAGTACGCGGCGATGCGCGCCCCGTTCCAGGAGGGCGACTTCCCCGCCCCGGTCAAGTACGGCTACCTCAGCGTCGGCGTCGTCGAGACCGGTCCGGCGGGGCTGCGCGGGCGGACCGTCTTCTGCCTGCACCCGCACCAGACGGCGTACGTCGTACCGGCCTCGGCCGTGACGCCGGTGCCCGACGACGTGCCGGCGGCGCGGGCGGTGCTGGCCGGCACGGTGGAGACAGCGGTGAACGCGCTCTGGGACGCCGCGCCGCTGGTCGGCGACCGGGTCAGCGTGGTGGGCGGCGGCATGGTGGGCTGCGCCGTCGCGGCGCTGCTCGCCCGCTTCCCCGGAGTACGCGTCGAGCTGGTGGACACCGACCCGGCGCGGGCGGCGGTGGCCGCGGCGCTGGGCGTCGAATTCGCGCTGCCGGGCGACGCGGCCGACGGCCGGGACCTGGTGGTGCACGCCAGCGCGACCGGCCAGGGGTTGCAGCGCGCGCTGGAGCTGCTCGCCCCGGAGGGCACGGTCGTCGAGCTGAGCTGGTACGGCGACCGGCCGGTGCAGCTGTCGCTGGGCGGGTCGTTCCACTCCGGCCGGTTGACCGTCCGCAGCAGCCAGGTCGGCACGGTCTCGCCGGCCCGGGCGGCGCGGCGCGGCTACGCCGACCGGCTGGCGCTGGCCCTGGAGCTGCTCGCCGACCCGGTCTTCGACGCGCTGCTCACCGGCCGGTCCCGCTTCGCGGAGCTGCCCGACGTGCTCGACCGACTGGCCGCGGGAAGCCTCCCCGCGCTCTGCCACCTCATCACCTACGACGGGGAGTGACGCCGTGTTCAGCGTGACCGTACGGGACCACATGATGGTCGCCCACAGCTTCCGGGGCGAGGTCTTCGGGCCCGCGCAACGGCTGCACGGGGCGACGTTCGTGGTGGACGCGACGTTCCGCCGCGCCGAGCTGGACGCGGACGGCATCGTGGTGGACATCGGCCGGGCCACCGCGGAGCTGCGGGCGGTCCTCGCCGAGCTGACCTACCGCAACCTCGACGACGAGCCCGCCTTCGCCGGGGTGAACACCACCACCGAGGTGCTGTGCCGGACCGTCGCCGACCGGCTGGCCGAGCGGGCGCACGCCGGCGGGCTCGGCGCGGGGGCCCGCGAGCTGGCCGGGATCACCGTGACGCTGCACGAGTCGCACATCGCCTGGGCCAGCTACGAGCGGTCGCTGTAGACGTGCCCGTGGCGCACGTCGTCCTCCCCGGCGACATCGACGACCCGGCGACCCCGAGCGGCGGCAACACGTACGACCGCCGGGTCTGCCGGGGGCTCGCCGAGCGGGGGTGGGCGGTGCGCGAGCACGGCGTACCCGGGCGGTGGCCGCGCCCCGACGGGCCGTCCCGGGTCCAGCTGGCCGGGGTGCTCGCGGCGCTGCCCGACGGGGCGGTGGTGCTGCTCGACGGGCTGGTCGCCTCGGCGGTGCCGGAGGTGCTGGCCCCGCACGCCCGGCGGCTGCGGCTGGTGCTGCTGGTGCACCTGCCGCTGGAGGACGTCACCGAGGCCGCCGCGCTGGCCTGCGCCGCCGCGGTCGTCACCACCAGCGGGTGGACCCGCCGCCGCCTGCTCGACCGGTATCCGCTGCCCGCCGACCGGGTGCACGTGGCCGCCCCCGGGGTGGACCCGGCGCCCCCGGCCCCCGGAACGGGGGCGGGCACGGCGCTGCTCTGCGTCGCGGCGGTCACCCCGCTCAAGGGACACGACGTGCTGGTCCGCGCCCTCGCCGAGGTCGCCGACCTGCCCTGGACGCTGGACTGCGTCGGCGCGCTCACCCGCGATCCCGGCTTCGTCGCCGGGCTGCGCCGGCAGGTGGACGACCTGGAGCTGGCCGGGCGGGTACGGCTGCTCGGCCCGCGCACCGGGACCGGCCTCGACGCCGCGTACGCCGCCGCCGACCTGCTGGTGCTCGCCTCCCGCGCCGAGACGTACGGGATGGTGGTCACCGAGGCCCTGGCCCGCGGCCTGCCGGTGCTGGCCCCAGCGGTGGGCGGGGTGCCCGAGGCGCTCGGCCGGGCCCCGGACGGCGACCCGCCCGGCCTGCTGGTGCCCGCCGACGAACCGGCCGCGCTGGCCGGCGCGCTGCGCCGCTGGCTCACCGGGGCGCCGCTGCGCCACCGGCTGCGGCAGGCGGCCCTGGCCCGCCGGGACGGCCTGGCCGGCTGGCCGGCCACCGCCACCCTGATCGCCCACGTCCTGGACGGAGTGCGGGTGTGACCACGCACGCCACCGATCCGTTCGCCGACTGGCTCGCGCTGCGCGAGCCCGCCGACGCCGCCGCCCGCGCCGGCGACCTGGTCGACCGGGTACGCGCCCGACCGGCCGCCGACCGGCCTCTGGTGGTGCACGACCTGGGCAGCGGCACCGGGTCGATGGCGCGCTGGCTGGCCCCCCGGCTGCCCGGCCCGCAGCACTGGGTCCTCCACGACCGGGACGCCGACCTGCTCGACCGGGCCCGCGCCGCCCCGCCCCGCGCCGCCGACGGCAGCCCGGTGCGCGTGGAGACCCGGCGGAGCGACATCACCCGGCTCACCGTCGACGACCTGGCCGGCGCCGACCTGGTCACCGCCTCGGCGCTGCTGGACATGCTGACCGCCGAGGAGATCGACCGAATCGTGGCGGCCTGCGCCGGGGCGGGCCGCCCGGCCCTGTTCACGCTCTCCGTGGTCGGCCGGGTGCGGCTCGACCCGCCGGACCCGCTGGACGCGGAGATCGCCGCCGCGTTCGACGCGCACCAGCGGCGGACCGTCGACGGCCGGACCCTGCTCGGGCCGGACGCCGCCGCGGCCACCGTCGCCGCGTTCCGACGGCACAGGATCGCGGTGACGGTCCGGTCCAGCCCGTGGCGGCTGGGCACCATGCACGCCGCGCTGACCGCCGAGTGGTTCACCGGCTGGTACGACGCCGCCGTCGAGCAGCGCCCGGAGCTGGCCGCCCGGACGGCCGGATACGCCCGCCGCCGGCTGGCTCAGGCGGCGGCCGGCCGGCTGACCGTCACCGTGGGCCACGACGACCTGCTCGCCGGGGCGGACTGAACCCGACGGCCCGCCGGTACGTGGAGAAAAGAAAAGATCTTCCGAGGAGGTGCGCGTGCCACAGGTTGCCGGCGACACACCCACCGCCCCGGTCCGCCCGATCTGGGCCTGGGTGCGCAACCTCGGCGGCGTCACGCTGGTGGCGGCGCTGCTGTGGTGGCTGGGCACCGGGCCGCTGCTGGCCGCGCTGCGCCGCATCGACACCCCGGCGGTGGTCGCGGCGCTGCTGCTCGGCGCGCTCAGCACCGTCTGCTGCGCCTGGCGGTGGCGGCTGGTCGCCGAGGGGCTCGGCGTCCGGCTGCCGCTGGGCGCCGCCGTGGCCGACTGCTACCGGGCGGTCTTCCTCAACGCCACCCTGCCCGGCGGGATGCTCGGCGACGTGCACCGGGCGGTGCGGCACGGCCGGGAGGCCGGCGACGTGGGTCGGGCCGTCCGGGCCGTGGTCTGGGAACGTACCGCCGGTCAGGTCGTCCAGGTCACGCTCGCCGTGGTGCTCCTGCTGGCGCTGCCGTCGCCGGTGCGGCCGTGGCTGCCGAAGGCCACCGGGCTGGCCGTGGCGGTCGCCCTCAGCGTGCTGCTGCTGGCCCGGGCGCTGCCCCGCTCCGGGCCGTCCCGCCGGGCCCGGGCGCTGCGCGCCGCCGCGGCCGACGTCCGCGCCGGCCTACTGGCCCGCCGGACCGGGCCGGGGGTGCTGCTCGCCTCGGTGGTCGCCGTCCTCGGCCACCTGGGCACGTTCGTGGTGGCGGCCCGGGTCGCCGGCGTCACCGCCCCGCTGGCGCAACTGGTGCCGCTGACCCTGCTGGCGCTGCTGGCGATGGGGCTGCCGGCGAACGTGGCCGGGTTCGGTCCACGCGAGGGCGTGGCCGCGTGGGCGTTCGGGGCCGCCGGCCTGGGCGCCGCCCAGGGGGTGTCCGCCGCGCTGGTGTACGGGGCGCTGGTGGTCCTCGCCGCCCTGCCCGGCGCCGCCGTGCTGCTGCTGCGTCGGCGTCCGGCCCGGCTCCCGCACCGGTCCACGGCACGTACGGTGAACCAGGGTGGTTCTGCCGCGGTACCCGCTGCCGGCCTGGCCGGCAGCGCCTGACGGAGGAGACACATGTACGGAGCGCTGCCGGTCGCCACGGTCCGCACGCAGGTCACGGTCCCCCTCCGCTTCCCCGCCGGGTACGCCACCACGGCGAAGGCGAGCCGGGCCGTCGCCCGTACCGTCGACTCGCCGTCGCTGACCTGACATGGGTGTCGTGCCGGCGGGTGGGCGGCCCTACGTGCTGCTCAGCTGCGCCACGTCGATCGACGGATACATCGACGACACCACCGAGGAGCGGTTGGTGCTGTCCAACGACGAGGACCTGGCCCGGATCGACGCGGTCCGGGCCGGGTGCGACGCGATCCTGGTCGGCGCCGGCACCGTACGCCGGGACGACCCGCGCCTGGTGGTCCGCTCGGAGCGGCTGCGCCGGGCGCGGGTGGCCCGCGGGCTGCCGCCGTCGCCGGTGAAGGTGACGCTGACCGGGCGGGGCGACCTCGACCCCGCCGCCCGGTTCTTCACCGTCGGCGACGCGGACCGGATCGTGTACTGCGCGTCGCCGGCCGTGGCGAAGACCACCGAGCTGCTGGACGGGCTGGCCACCGTCGTGGACGCCGGTGACCCGCTGGACCCGGCCCGGGCGCTGGCCGACCTGGCGGGGCGCGGGGTGGGCCGGCTGATGGTGGAGGGCGGCGGGTCGGTGCACGGGCAGTTCCTCACCGCCGGTCTCGCCGACGAGCTGCACCTGGTGGTCGCCCCGTTCTTCGTCGGCGACCCCGGGGCGCCCCGCTTCGTCGGCGACGGTCGGTTCCCGTGGCACCCCGGCCGGCGGGCCCGGCTGGTCGAGACCCGGCGGATCGGTGACGTGGTGCTGGTCCGGTACGCCCTCTCGGAGCGCTGCCCGGAGGCCTGAGGCGGTGAACCGGTCGGCAGGCTTCGTCCGTACCACCGGCCGACACGGAGAGCCGCCCTACTACGCTGCGTCGTAACGGATGGGTCGGCGGACGAGGGGGCGGGTGTGGTGGACGAGAGCGACGAGCAGGTGACCGCGTGGGCGCTGGCCGCCGGACGGGGCGACCCGCTCGCGCTGGCCGCGTTCGTCCGGGCCACCCAGGGTCCGACCTGGCGGTTCCTGCACCACCTGCGCGCCGACGCGGAGACCGACGACCTGGTGCAGGAGACGTACCTGCGGGCGATGCGCGGACTGCCCCGGTTCGCCGCCCGCTCCTCGGCGCGGACCTGGCTGTTCGGCATCGCCCGGCGGGTCGCCGCCGATCACCTCCGGTCGCGGCGGGCCCGCCCGTCGACCACCAACCTGGACGGGTGGGACCCGCCGGCGGCAGGCCTGTTCGAGAACGGCGTGGTGCTGGACGCCCTGCTGCGGCAGCTGCCCACCGAGCGGCGGGAGGCCTTCGTCGCCACCCAGGTCCTCGGCCTGTCGTACGCCGAGGCGGCGCAGGTCTGCGACTGCCCGGTCGGCACCATCCGGTCACGGGTGGCCCGGGCGAGGGCGGACCTGGTCGAGGCCATGGCCGAGCGCGCCGACGGGACGGGAACCCGCGCCGGCTGACCCGCCGACCCGGTCGCGTCCCGTAAGGACATCGCAAGGTTCGCGGGGCCGGTCGCCGGCCCCGCCCGCCGCTACGCTGACCGGCACGAGGGGGAGGTGAGCGTGCCGCAACGGGTGCTGGTCGTCGACGACGACCGGACGGTCAGCGACGTGGTCTGCCGCTACCTGGCACACGCCGGCTACCAGGTGGACCACGTCGGGGACGGCGCCGCCGCGCTGGCCGCCGTCGCCGCGGCGCCGCCGCAGCTGGTCGTGCTGGACGTGATGCTGCCGGGGCTCGACGGGCTGGAGGTCTGCCGCCGGCTGCGGGAGCGGCCGGACGGCGTACCCATCGTGATGTTGACCGCGCGCGGCGACGAGGCCGACCGGATCCTCGGCCTGCAACTGGGCGCGGACGACTACCTGAGCAAGCCCTTCTCCCCTCGCGAGCTGGTGCTGCGGGTGCGGTCGGTGCTGCGCCGGGCCGGCGGCGAGCCGGCCGGCGCGACGGCGGAGGTGCTCACCGACGGCGGCCTCACCGTGGAGACCGGCCCCCGGGTGGCCCGGCTGCACGGCCGGGAACTGGCCCTCACGCTGCGCGAGTTCGACCTGCTGGCCCACCTGATGCGCCACCCGGCGCACGCGTTCCGCCGGACCGAACTGCTGGAGCGGGTCTGGGGCTGGAGCTTCGGCGACCAGTCCACCGTCACCGTGCACGTGCGCCGGCTGCGGGAGAAGATCGAGGCCGACCCGGCCGACCCGCGCCGGATCGTCACCGTGTGGGGCGTCGGCTACCGGTACGAGCCGGTCGATGGCTGACCTGGCGCTGATCTTCGGCGCGGCGCTCGGCGCGGCCTGCTGCGTCGGGCTGCTCGGCGCGGCGGCGCTGCGCCTGCTGCGCGGTCGGTCGATCACCGTACACATCTCCGTCCTGCTGGTGATGACGGTGACCGCGGTGGTGGCCGGCGTCGCGGTGATCGCCGAGGCGATGTTCCTCTCCCCGCACGACCTGGAGGTGGTGCTGATCACCGTCTCCGCGGCGGCGGTGGTCAGCCTCGCCGTCGGCTGGCTCTTCGGCCGGCGGCTGGCCGCGGCGGCGGTCTGGGCGGACCAGGCGCGGGAGCGGGAGCGGCGGATCGAGAAGGGCCGCCGGGACCTGGTCGCCTGGGTGTCGCACGACCTGCGTACGCCGCTGGCCGGGCTGCGGGCGATGGCCGAGGCGCTGGAGGACCGGGTGGTCGCCGACCCGGAGACGGTGCACGAGTACCACCGACGGATCCGGGTGGAGACCGACCGGATGACCCGGCTCGTCGACGACCTGTTCGAACTGTCCCGGATCAACGCCGGGGCGTTGCGGCTGTCGCTGTCCGCCGTGCCGCTGGGTGACGTGGTCTCCGACGCCCTGGCCGGCACCGCGCCGCTGGCCGCGGCCCGCCGGATCCGGCTGGTCGCCGCCGAGTCGGGCTGGCCGACGGTGGCCGCCAGCGAGCCGGAGTTGGCCCGGGTGGTGGGGAACCTGCTGCTCAACGCGGTGCGCTACACCCCGGACGACGGCACCGTGCGGGTCGACGCGGGCCGCGACGGCGACGCCGCCTGGCTGGCCGTCGCGGACACCTGCGGCGGCATCCCGGAGGCCGACCTGCCCCGGCTGTTCGACGTGGCGTTCCGGGGCGAACCGGCCCGCACCCCCCGGCCCGGCAACGGTGGCGTCGAGGGCTCCGGCGGGCTGGGCCTGGCGATCGTGCGCGGGCTGGTCGAGGCGCACGGCGGCCGGGTCGACGTGCGCAACGTCGCCGACGGGTGCCGGTTCGTCGTCCGGCTGCCCCTGGCGGATGCGTAGGGCGTGCCGGCGGCCCGGGCCGCCGGTCACCTCCTCGCGGCTCAGCCGCAGTGGTCGTCCCACCGGATCATGCGGATGTACTTGTCGCCGACGATGCCGCCCCAGTCGATGCAGCTGCTCGGGGCGTACACGAGGAACGCCCCGACCGGACGGGAGCACGCGCCGGCGGACCCCGTCGCCCCAGGGAGCACGCCGAGCGCCGTAAGGACATCGCAAGGTTCCGTGCCCCGTCGCCGGCCCCGCCCGCCGCTACGCTGACCGGCACGCCTCGACCACCGTGACCTTTGCCGGAATGGTCGAGGCGGTCCGTGGCGCGCGGGTCATCGTCCGCCCGTTCGGGACGACGTAGGGTCACCCAGTCGACGGAATCGGGCAAAACTACCTTTAGCGATCCATTCGATGTAACATCGAAACCGCCACAATACGGGCAAATAACAGCACAACGAGTTCGACGGGGGTTCATGCGATGAAGGGGTTCACCAAGGACGGCGGGATCGCCGACGGCCGGCGAGGCTTTTCGACCGCCGCTCGCAGCCGGGCACGGGTAACGGGACGAACTGGCGCGGCGCTGCTGAGCGCCGCCGCGCTGGCGACGGGGGTGGCCGTCGCTTCGCCGGCCCAGGCTGCGCCCGTCACGTGCGCAGCAGACGCCCCCTGCGAGACCGCCGCTACGTTTGACGTAACCGCCGGCGTATTGGAGATCACCGTGCCCGACACGGCGGACCTCGGCACCGGTACGCCGGGCAGCGCCATCACCGGCTCACTCGGCGCCGTCTCGGTCAGCGACCAACGGGCCTCGACCACCCCCAACTGGACGGCCAGTGTGATCTCGACGGACTTCACCACCGGTGCCGGCGGAACCGGCCAGGTCGTCCCGGCCACCAGCATCACCTACGCGTCGGGCACGGTAACCCCAGGCGCCGGCCAAACGGGTACCTGCAACGCATCCACCGCGACGCCGCTGGACAACACGACCCCAATAACCGCGGCCTCCCACACCGGCGGCAGCGGCAACAACACCTGCTCCTGGAACCCCACGTTGGTCGTCACGGTCGCGACGACCAACGTGGCGGGCACCTACAGCGGCACCGTGACCCATTCGGTGACGGGTGTCTAGTCAGCACGGCCGCTTGGCCCTGTGGGCCTCGCTGACGGTGCTGCTCCTCGCTGGCCTGGGCCTTCCGGCCCAGGCCAGCGCGGCTGAACCGCAATCGGACGGCGGCTTGGGCATCCAGTTGCTGGAAGCACCGGTCAACCGCCGCGCGGACCCCCGCGCCCAGAGATCTATTGTGGACCATCTGCCGCCGGGCACGACTATCCACCGAAAGGTGCTGGTCAAAAACGAATCCTCGAAGCGGCTGCACATCGAGCTCTACCCGGGCGCCGCAACGGTCGACAAAGAGGCGTTCCAGATCGGGGACGGCCGCGCGGCCAACGAACTGACGTCCTGGATATCCCTCGACCGCACCGAGCTGGACCTGCCGCCAAACGGCGAGGCCCGGGTGAAGGTGACCATCCAGGTGCCGTGGAACGCCTCGGCCGGCGAGCGGTACGCAGTGGTGTGGGCCTCGGTCGCCTCCGCCCCGCGGCCGTCCGCGAACGTCAACCAGATCCACCGCATCGGTGTTCGGATCTACCTCGACATCGGTTCGGGCGGCGAGCCCGCCTCGGACTTCACCATCGGGGAGCTGGTGCCGGCCCGCAGCAAGCACGGGCAACCCTCGGTCGCCATCAAGGTGAACAACACCGGGGGCCGGGCGCTGGACATGAGCGGCTCGGTGAACCTTTCCGAAGGACCCGGCGGTACGCGCGCAGGGCCGTTCGAGGTGGTGAAAAGCACCACGCTGGCGCCGGGCAGTTCCGGCACGGTCAACGTGCTCTTCCCCAGGGAACTGGCCAATGGGCCGTGGCGAATCGAGGTGAACCTGGAGAGCGGGATGGTGAAACGAAGCGCGGTCACGAACATCAAATTTCCGAACCCGGGCGAGGTCGGTGAGGCAAGCAGGCCTCTCGCCCAGCTGCGTACCCTCTGGGCGATGGCGGGTGGGTTACTGGTGATCGGACTGGTCATGGTCACCGGGCTGGCCTTCCTGGCCCGCCGCTCGCGCCGCAGGGCGGCAGGACGTCCGCAAGCGCCGGCAACTCAGTGAGCGACGGTTGTCGCTGGCTGTCGGGGGCAGGAGCCTGGTTGGCCACGTCGGTGCGGTGCTGCTGCGCCGGTGCGCTGATCGCACGGGGATTCGGCTTCCATCCCCTGGGAGCCTGGTACGCCAACACCGGCGAGTCCCTCGCCAGGCCGCTGCGACCCGGCAACGCCGGGTCGAACACCGTCAGTGACCATATCCGGGTCCTGGCCGACGCATTCGAGGGGCGTGCCGGCGGCCGGGCCGGACCGCCGGTCACCTCCTCGCGGCTCAGCCGCAGTGGTCGTTCCACTCGATCATGCGGATGTACTTGTCGCCGACGATGCCACCCCAGTCGATGCAGCTGCTCGGGGCGTACACGTAGACGGGTCCGGCGAACTTGGTGTAGTTGCCCTCGTCCTCGACCCAGTCCCCGCCGGAGCGCTCCACCATCGCGGAGATGAACTGCTTGGTGCCGGGGGTGTTGGTGATGGTGACGACGCAGTTCCAGCCGTTGTTGTACGTCAGGTAGATGGTTCCCCGACTGTTGCCGGCGTCCATCTTGTCGATCACCGTGTAGCCGCTGCCGCAGGCGCCGTTGTAGCCGGCGGCCCGGGCCGGGGCAGCGGTGACGGCGATGGTGCCGGCGGCCAGCGCCGCGACCGTGCCGACGCTCGCCAGCGTCCGGTTCGTGTTCACCCGGGTTCCTCTCGTCGGTGCCGGTGGGACGGCTGGACCACGCTCCGGGTCGCGGTGACCGGACGCGCATGATCAGCCGCAGGTCAGGAAACCAGGCACCGGTGCGACGCCGGTAGGTGACAAACCGGTCCCCTTCTCTCCCCCTTCTCTCCCCCTTCGCCGGGGAGGCGACGGAGGACGGTGCCACGCCCTACGCCGTGACCAGTTCGGCGAACCAGCGCCAGCCCCGGCGGAACACCTCGCGGACGACCAGCCCCGCCGACGCGGCCGTGTCGGGCACCGCCCGGGTGTCCAGACGCGCCCACTGGAAGGTCGGGCCCCGGTCCCGCCCGGAGAGCACGTGGACCTGTCCCTGCCAGACGCCCGTGCCCGGCGGGTCGAGTTCGACCAGGACGGTGCCCCTGGCGTCAAGCAGCGCTCGGCACCGGCGCAGCAGCGCTACCGGGTCGCCGCCGATGCCGATGTTGCCGTCGAACAGCACGACGTGGGCCCACCGGCCCTCCGCCGGCAGCGGGTCGAACAGGTCGGCCTGCACGGCCACCGCGCCCCGGGCCCGGGTCAGGGCGACCGCCCGGGCCGAGACGTCGACGCCGAGGGTGGTCAGCCCGGCCTGGGTAAGCGCCACGGTGAGCCGCCCGGGCCCGCAGCCCAGGTCCAGCGTCGGGCCGGCGCACCGCGCGATCACCGCCTCGGTCGCCGACTCGGCCGGCCCGTGCCACCGGTCCACCGGCAGCCGGATGCGGAACCCGTCGGGGTGCACCAACCAGTGGGCCTCGGCCTGCCCGCCGCGCAGGGCTGCGGCGAAGCTGTCGGCGGTCACCGCCAGCCCCCCACGACCAGGCCGCGCCGCAGCGCGGCGACCTCCCGGGCGAACCGACCGCCGGGGACGGCCGCCGCGACCGCGACCGCGTCGGCCCAGTCGTCCACGTCCCGCAGCATCGGCAGCGGCGCGACCCGCAGGCCGCGCCCGGCGAGCGCCGCCCATGTGAGCCGGCCGGTGTCGGGGGTGGACGTCGGCACCGCGCGCAGCGCGGCCCCGTGCCGGGGCTCGCGCAGGCCCAGCCCCCACCAGCCGCCGTCGGCGGCCCGGCCCAGCACCGCGTCCGTGCCGGCGAGCCGGCGTACGGCCCCGGCCAGCCGCGCCGGGGTGAGCTGCGGGGTGTCCATGCCGATCTGGAACACCGACCGGCCGGGGTACGCGTCCGCCACGTCGGCGTGGGCGTGCGCGAGCCGCGCGGCGAGGTCGGCGCCCCGCTGCGCCAGCACCGGCCAGCCGGTGGTCGCGGCGGCCAGCCCGACCGGGTCGACGGCGTCGGTGATCCGCCCGGCCAGGGCCAGCACCGGGGTCACGCCGGGGGTGGCGCGAACCGCGTCGAGGGTGTCGAGCAGGGCGGCGGCGGCGATCCGGGCCGCCTGCTCCGGCGTGGCGGGCGGGCAGAGCCGGGTCTTCACCGCGCCGGGCACGGGCGCCTTGGCGACCACCAGCAGCACGCTCACCGGGGGCCTTCCACGCTGCGCAGCACGGCGGCGAAGTCCCGGGTGGCGCGCAGGGTGCCGCGGACCGAACCGGAGACCTTGGAGCGGGTGCCCGCGGCGCGCGGTGCGTACGCGACGTCGAGTTCGTGGATGCGCCAGCCCGCGGCGGCGGCCCGGATCAGCAGCTCCAGGGGGTAGCCGAAGGCCCGGTCGGTGACGCCGAGACCCAGCAGCGCCTCGCGCCGGGCCACCCGGATCGGGCTGAGGTCGCGCAGCGGCACGCCCCGGTGCCGCAGCAGCGCGGCGACCAGCGCCGTGCCGGCCCGGGCGTGCCAGGGCCAGACCCCGACGCGGACCGGCCGGCGGCGACCGACGGCCAGGTCGGCGATCCCCTCGGCGACCGGGGCGACCAGGGCGGGCAGCTCCCCGGGGGCGAAGGAGCCGTCGGCGTCCAGGACGCAGACCAGCTCCGTCTCGGCGGCCTCGATCCCGGTGTGCACGGCCGCCCCGTATCCCCGGCGGGACTCGTGCACCACCCGGGCGCCGTGTCGGGCGGCCACCTCGGGCGAGCCGTCCCGGGAGCCGTTGTCCACCACGATCGCCCGGTATCCGGGCGGCAGCGCGGTCAGCACGCCGGGCAGGGCGGCGGCCTCGTCCAGGCACGGCAGCACCACGTCGATCTGTGTCGGCATACCGCCGACGCTAGGTCCGCACGGGGCCGCGCGCGCCGCGTTCGGCCTTACGGAACGCTTACCGAGCAGGCATTTCTTACCGTCCGGTGACGTACCCGTGGTTCGGCTGACAGATGCGCGGGGCAACCCGTACCGTCCGGTCGACATGAGACCCGGTGCCACGCTCCCCCGCTCGCCCGCCCCCGACCGCGTCCCGGCCCGCGACCGGGGCGACCTGGTCGTGCTGGGCGTCGAGGCGGCGCTGCTGGCCGCCGCGGTGGCCGTCGGCGCGGTGCTCAACCACCGGGGTGTGGGCCTGCACGCCGACGCCGCGCCGCTCTACGCCACCTGGCGGCCGCACCTGGGCTGGGGCACCCCGGCCGCGCTGCTGGTCGCCGCCGCCGTGCTCGGCCCCGGGCTGCGCTGGGCCCGGACCGCCCGGTGGGGCCCGCTGCTGTGCGCCGGCTACCTGGCGGCGGTGGCCTGGACGCTCGCCCTGGCGCTGGTGGACGGCTGGTCGGCGGGGCTGACCCGGCGGCTCACCCCGCAGGCGGAGTACCTGCGGGAGGTGCCCGGGGTGACCGACGTCCGGGGGATGCTGGCCGGCTTCACCGACCGGATCCTCGACTTCCAGCCGGACTCGTGGTCCACCCACACCGCCGGCCACCCGCCGGGCGCCCTGCTGGTGTTCGTCGGGCTGGACCGGGTCGGCCTGGGCGGCGGGACGGCGGCGGCGCTGGCCTGCGTCCTGGTCGGGGCGAGCGTGGCCGTGTCCGTGCCGGTCGCCCTGGGGGCGCTGGGCGCCGGCGAGGCGGCCCGGACGGTGCTGCCGTTCCTGGTGCTGCTGCCGGGGGCGGTCTGGGTGGGCGCCTCCGCCGACGGCGTCTTCGCCGGCGTGGTCGCCGCCGGCCTGGCCCTGCTGGCGGTACGGGGACCCGCGACCGCGCTGGCCGGCGGGCTGCTGCTCGGCTTCGCGCTGCACCTGTCGTACGGCTTCGTGCTGGTCGGGCCGCTGGCCCTGGCCGTGCTGGCGCTGCGGCCGACACGTCGGCGGGGCGCGCTGCTCGCCGGGGCGGCCGGGGTGGCCACGGTGGTGGCCGCGTTCGCCCTCGCCGGCTTCCACTGGTGGCAGGGGTACGACCGGGTGGTGGAGCGCTACTACCAGGGCTGGGCGGCCGACCGCCCGTACGGCTACTGGGTCTGGGCCAACCTGGCGGCGCTGCTGCTCTCGGCCGGGCCGGTGGCCGGGCCGGCGCTGCGCCGCGCGCTGCTGGCGGCCCGGGCGGGCTGGCGGGCCGCGGCGCGGGCCGGGATCGGTCCGTCGGGGCGGGCCGCGTTCGCAGCGGCCGGTGGTCCCGGGTCGGGCGGTCCCGGGTCGGGTGACGGTCGGCCGCTCGGCGGCCTGGTCGGGCACCGCCGGCTGGTCGCGCTCGCGTCGCGGGTGCGGGGGCTCGGGCCGACCGTGCTGCTGCCGGGGGCCGCCGCGCTGGCGGTGATCGGCGCCGACCTGTCCGGGATGAGCAAGGCCGAGGTGGAGCGGATCTGGCTGCCGTTCGCGGTCTGGCTGCTGGTCGCCGCCGCGCACCTGCCCGCGCCGGCCCGTCGCTGGTGGCTGGCCGGGCAGGCGCTCACCGCCCTGGCCGTCAACCACCTGCTCCTCACCGTCTCCTGACCCGCAGGCTGGCTACGGACGGACGGTAGCGCCCCCGCAGCCGGACGCAGGTACGAGCGATATGCCTCACAGGCATATCGCTCAACAGACCTACGTCCGGTGCGGGGCGACACGCCCGGGCCGGCCGCCGGCAGAGGACCCGGGCCCCGCTCGGTCAGACGGCCACGGCGGCGGGTTCGCGCAGTGGGTCGCTGGCGAAGGCGGTCACCCCGTCGACGAAACCGACCCGGGCGGTGTAGCCGAGCAGCTCGCGCGCGCGGCCGGGGTCGGCGACCACGTGCCGCACGTCCGCGGCCCGCGCCCCGCCGACCACCACCGGCGCCGGCCCGCCCATCGCCGCCGCCAGCGCGGCGGCCAGGTCGCCGACGGTGTGCGGCTCGCCGGAGCAGACGTTCACCGGCACCAGGCCGTCCGGGGCCGGCGCGGCCAGCGCCAGCAGGTTCGCCCGCGCCACGTCGGTGACGTGCACGAAGTCGCGCCGCTGCCGGCCGTCCTCGTAGACCCGGGGCGGCCGGCCGTCCGCCAGCGCGGACCGGAAGATCGAGGCGACCCCGGCGTACGGGGTGTCGCGGGGCATCCGGGGACCGTAGACGTTGTGGTAGCGCAGCGCCCACACCCCGCCCCCGGTCTGCCGGGCCCAGGCGGCGGCCAGGTGCTCCTGCGCCAGCTTGCTGGCCGCGTACGTGCTGCGCGGCTCCAGCGGGGCGTCCTCGGGCACCAGCGCGGGGGCGAGGGTGCCGGCGCAGTCCGGGCAGGTGGGGTCGTACCGGCCAGCGGCCAGGTCGGCATCGCGGCGCGGGGCGGGCCGGACGACGCCGTGCCGGGCGCAGGTGTAGCGCCCCTCGCCGTAGACCACCATCGAACTGGCCAGCACCAGCCGGGACACGCCGGCCCGGTGCATCGCGGCGAGCAGCACCGCCGTGCCGTAGTCGTTGTGGCTGGCGTAGTCGGGAGCGTCCGACGGGTCCAGCCCGTGCCCGACCATCGCCGCCTGGTGGCAGACCGCGTCGACCCCGGCCAGCAGGTCGTCGAGCAGCCCCGGGTCCCGGACGTCGCCGACCACCGGGTCGTGCCGGCGGGACCACTCGGGCAGCGCGCCCCCGTGCGCCTGCGGCAGCAACGCGTCCAGGCACACGACCCGGTGCCCCTCGGCGACGAGCAGGTCCGCGACCTGCGATCCGATGAACCCGGCCGCGCCGGTGACCAGTACCCGCATTCCCGTCACGCTAGGTCAGTCCGCCGTCCCGGCGGGCCGGTTCGGGCCGGACGTCAGCACTCCGTAAGGGACGGACGGTAAGCCATCGGTAATGCGGCAAAGCCGTTCGGCGGGCGGCGTCGCCGTCTAGCGTCCTGCACAGGGCCCGCCACGCCCGGCCCGCCCGAGCACTCTCGCCGCAGGAGGAACCCGTGCCCGCCGATCCGCCGCCACCGCCCGGCGGCCCGACGCCCGACCGGGACGGGCCAGGGCGGGCGTCCGACCGGTCCGGGCCGTCCGGCGCGCGGCGTCGACCCTCCGCCGCCGGGCCGTCCACCGGCACGACCGCCCCCCACGGGTACGCCTACCCGGCACGGCTGTGGCGGGCGCTGGACCGGCACCGCCCGCCCGGCGTCGACGCCACCGCCGACGCCTGGCGCAGCCCGGTGCGCGGTCCCTGGTTGACCTCCGTGCTCGGCGCCGTCCTGCTCGCCACCCTGCCGCTGGTGTTCGTCACCGGCCTGCTGGACTGGATCGCCTACGGCCCCCGTTTCGGTCAGGCGTTCCCGCCGGACGTGGGTTGGCTGCACCCGCCCGTGTTCGCCTGGCCGACCCGACCGGCCTGGCTGTTCCGGCTCACCCAGGGCCTGCACGTGACGCTCGGCATCGTGCTGGTCCCGGTGGTGCTGACCAAGCTCTGGTCGGTGGTGCCGAAGCTCTTCGACTGGCCGCCGGCCCGTTCGGTGGCGCAGGTGCTGGAGCGGCTGTCGCTGGTGCTGCTGGTCGGGGGGATCCTCTTCGAGATCGCCACCGGCCTGCTCAACATCCAGTACGCGTACCTGTTCGGGTTCGACTTCTACACCGCGCACTGGTACGGCGCGTGGGTCTTCACCGCCGCCCTGGTCACCCACGTCGCGATCAAGCTGCCCCGGATGGTCACCGCGCTGCGCGGTCCGGGCTTCGCGCGTACCCCCATGATCGACACCCGGCCGGAGCCGCCGGATCCGGACGGCCTGGTGTCCCGGCGGCCCGGGCCGGCGACGATGAGCCGGCGCGGGGTGCTGGCCCTGGCCGGCGGCGGCGCGCTGCTGCTGGCCGCGCTGACCGTCGGGCAGACCCTGGACGGGGTGCTGCGCCGCACCGCCCTGCTGCTGCCCCGGGGCGGGCAGCCCGGCACCGGGCCGAACGGCTTCCAGGTCAACCGCAGCGCCGCCGCGGCCGGCATCCAGCCGGCCGACACCGGGGCGGGCTGGCGGCTGACCCTGCGCGGTGGCGGCCGCACCGTCGAACTGGACCGGGCCGGGCTGCTCGCGATGGCTCAGCACACCGTGGACCTGCCGATCGCCTGCGTGGAGGGCTGGTCGACGGAACAGACCTGGACCGGAGTGCGGCTGCGCGACCTGGCCGCCCTGGTCGGCGCGCCCGAGGCGGCCTCGGCGCAGGTCCGGTCGCTGGAACGAGCCGGCCTGTTCCGCCAGGCCCGGCTGCAGGCCAACCAGGTCCGCGACCCGGACTCGCTGCTCGCCCTACGGGTCAACGGGGCCGACCTCTCCCTCGACCACGGCCATCCAGCGCGGGTCATCGTGCCGGCGCTGCCCGGCGTGCACTGCACCAAGTGGGTCCGGGAGATCACCTTCGAGGGACGGGACGATGGCTGATTTCCGGCGCGGCTACGGCGCCGCGCCCTGGCACCTGCTGCTCCTGCTCGGCTGCTTCGCGGTGACGGGCTGGATCGTGCTGCGACTGTCCGGGGAACCGGCCGCGGTTCGGATGCTGCTCTGGTTCCTCGGCGCGGTCATCGCCCACGACCTGGTCCTGTTCCCGGTCTACGCCCTGGCCGACCGGACGCTGCGGGCCGGTGCGGGCCGCCGGGGCACCCCGTCGGCGCTGAACCACGTGCGGCTGCCCGCGCTCGCCGCCGGGCTGCTCCTGCTCGTCTACCTGCCCAGCATCCTCGGGCTCGGCGACGGCACGTACACGGCGGCGACCGGCCTGACCCCCCGGCCGCTGCTGGCCCGCTGGCTGGCGGTGAGCGGAGGGCTCTTCGCGGTCAGCGCGGCGCTGTACGCGCTGCGTCGGTGGCGGCACCGCTGAGCGGAAGGCGCGGCGGGCCGCCCCGCTGCCGGGACGGCCCGTCGTGTGCGCGAGGCGGTCAGTGGCCGACCCGCGCCGGCTCGGCCGCCGGCGTCGCGGTGGCCGCCCGCTCGCCGGCGGTCGGGGCATCGCCCGCGCCGTGGTCGTCGTCGACCATGGTGCTCTCGTCGAAAGGGCGCTCGCCGGCCAGCACCGCCCGAGCCTGCTCGCGGTCGAACTCGCGGGTCCAGGTGCCGACCAGCACGGTGGCGACCGCGTTGCCGGCGAAGTTGGTCAGCGCCCGCGCCTCGGACATGAACCGGTCGATGCCGACGATCAACCCGACGCCGTCGACCAGGTCCGGCCGGTGCGACTGGAGCCCACCGGCCAGCGTGGCCAGGCCGGCGCCGGTCACGCCGGCGGCGCCCTTCGAGGCGATGATCATGAAGACCAGCAGCGACACCTGCTCGCCGACCGACAGCGGGTTCCCCATCGCCGAGGCGATGAAGAGCGAGGCCATGGTCAGGTAGATCGCGGTGCCGTCGAGGTTGAACGAGTAGCCGGTCGGCACGGTGATGCCGACGACCGGACGGCTGATGCCCAGGTGCTCCATCTTGGCGATCAGCCGGGGCAGCGCCGACTCCGAGGAGGAGGTCGAGACGATCAGCAGGAACTCCCGGCCCAGGTACCGCAGCAGCGAGAAGATCGAGACCCGGGCGACCAGCCGGAGCAGCAGGCCGAGCACCACCACGACGAAGATCAGGCAGGTGGCGTAGAAGCCGAGCATGATCTGGGCCAGGCTCTTCAGCGCGTCCACGCCGGTCGCACCGACCACCGCGGCGATGGCACCGAACGCGCCGATCGGCGCCACCCACATGATCATGGCCAGCACCTTGAACACCAGCCGCTGGATCACGCCGACGGCGCGCAGCACCGGTTCGCCCCGGCTACCCATGCCCTGCACCGCGAAGCCGACCAGCAGGGCGACCAGCAGCGTCTGGAGCACCTCCCCACCGGTCAGCGAGGAGAGCAGCGAGGTCGGGATGACGCCGAGGAGGAAGTCGACGGTGCCCTCGCTGGCCCCGCCGGCCGCCTTCTGCCCCGCCCCGGCCAACTCGGAGTTGAGATGAAGGCCCGCGCCGGGGTGGATCAGGTTCCCGACGACCAGCCCGATCACCAGCGCGACCGTGGACATGATCAGGAAGTAGCCGAGCGCGAGGCCGCCGACCTTGCCGACCTTGGCCGCCTGCCGGACCGAGCCGACGCCGAGCACGATGGTGCAGAAGATGATCGGACTGATCATCATCTTGATCAGGGCCACGAACCCGGTGCCGATGGGCTTGAGCTCCTTGGCGAACTCCGGGGCGACGAAGCCGACGACGATGCCAGCGAGGACCGCGACGATCACCGCGAGGTACAGGTAGTGGGTGCGGTCCCGGCGGGACGGCACGGCAGGTGTGCTGGTGGTGGGGGTCTGCATGGGTGAGACTGTGGTCCAGGTCTCAACCGGAAGCAGCCTTGCGTTCATTCTGTTCACCGACGTGAAGTGTCGACGAAACGACGACCTGATCCGAGGGGGGACATGACCACACGGAAGTGGAGCATCGCCGGGCAGCTCTTCGCCCTGCAGGCGCTGGTGGTCACCCTGCTCGTCGCCGCGGGCGCGGTCGGCGCCGCGTTGCTCGCCCGCGCCGACGCCCGGGAGGCCGCCACGGACGAGGTGCTCGCGGTGGCCGAGACGGTCGCCCGGGCGCCCGAGGTCGGCGCCGCGCTGCGCGCCCCCGACCCGGCGGCCGCCCTCCAGCCGTACGCCGAATCGGTGCGGAAGGGGACGGGCACCAACTTCGTGGTGGTGATGGCCCCGGACCGGACGCGCTACTCCCACCCCGACCCGGCCCGGATCGGCCAGCCCTTCATCGGCGAGATCGGCCCGGCCCTGACCGGCCGCCCCTACACCGTGGTCAACACCGGCACCCTCGGCGAGTCGGTGCGCGCCGTGGTCCCGGTACGTGGCCCGGACGGCACGGTCACCGGGCTGGTGTCGGTCGGCATCACCACCGAGTCGATCAACCAGAAACTGCTGGGCCGGGCGCCCGTCCTGCTCGCCGTCACCGGGCTGGTGCTGGCCCTGGCCGGGCTGAGTTCCTGGCTGCTCAGCCGGCGGCTGCGACGGCAGACCCACGGCCTCGGTCCGGCCCAGATGACCCGGATGTACGAGTACTACGACGCCGTCCTGCACTCGGTCGGCGAAGGCCTGGTGGTGGTCGACGCCGACGGACGGATCGCGTTGATCAACGACGAGGGACGCCGTCTCCTCGGGGTCGACGCGGACGCGCCGCTGGTCGACCAGCCGCTCGCCGGGCTGGACCTGCCCCCGGCCCTGGTCGAGCTGGCCGCCTCCGGTCGGGCGGCGCACGACGAGCTGTTCCTCAGCGCCGACCGGTCGCTGGTCGCCAACCAGCGTCCGACCGCGCTCGACGGCCGCGCCCAGGGCAGCGTGCTGACCCTGCGCGACCACACCGAGCTGCGCGCGCTCAGCAGCGAGCTGGACTCCGTGCGCGGGCTCACCGAGGCGCTGCGGTCCCAGGCGCACGAGGCCGCGAACCGCCTGCACACCGTGCTCACCCTGGTCGAGCTGGGACGCGCCGACGAGGCCGTCCGACTGGCCACCGAAGAACTGGCCCTGGCCCAGCAGCTGACCGACCAGGTGGTCGGGGCGATCGCCGAGCCGGCCCTCGCCGCGCTGCTGCTCGGCAAGTCCGCCCAGGCGGCCGAGCGGGGCGTCGAGCTCCGCGTCGACTCGGACTCCCGGCTCGACGTGGGCACCCTGCCCACCGCCGACCTGCTGACAGTGGTGGGCAACCTGGTCGACAACGCCCTGGAGGCCGTCGCCACGGCGGAAGCACCCCGACGGGTACGCGTCCGGGTGACCGAGGGGAACGGCGAGGTGGTCGTCGAGGTGGGTGACAACGGGCCCGGGCTGCCCCCGGACCAGGTCGCCGACGCGTTCCGCCGCGGCTGGTCGACCAAGCGCGAAGGCCGGGGTCTCGGGCTGGCCCTGGTCGGGCAGGTCATCGCCCGGCACGGCGGCCGGTACGAGGTGGGCCCCGCCCCGGGAGGCGGCAGCGTCTTCCGCATCCAGCTGCCGCTCACCCTCGGGACGCGGGCGTGAGCGACGAGATCCGGGTGCTGGTCGTCGAGGACGAGGAGCTGATCGCGCAGGCGCACCGCGCGTACACCGAGCGGATCCCGGGATTCCTGGTGGTGGCGGTGGCGCACACGGCCCGCGCGGCGATGTCCGTGCTGCGCTCAGGCGACCGGGTGGACCTGGTGCTGCTCGACTTCAACCTGCCGGACATGCACGGGCTGGACGTGTGCCGGGCGATGCGCGCGGCGGGCAGCTCCGCCGACGTTCTCGCGGTCACCTCGGTCCGGGACCTGAGCATGGTGCGCGCGGCGGTCGCCCTCGGGGTGACCCACTACCTGCTCAAGCCGTTCACCTTCGCCGCGTTCCGGGACAAGCTCGAGCGGTACGCCGCGTACCGGGCGCAGGCGTCGGCCGGTGGCGCGGTGGCGGCCCAGCACGAGGTGGACCGGATGCTCGCCACCCTGCGCGGCACCGCGCCGGACACGCTGCCCAAGGGGCTCGTCGCGCCGACCCTCGACGCGGTGCTGGACGCGCTGCGCAGCCGGCCCGGCCAGTCGGCGTCAGAGGTCGCGGAGCGGACGGGCATGTCCCGGGTCACCGCCCGGCGCTACCTGGAACACCTCGCCGACGCCGGCCGGGTGACCCGAAGCCCCCGCTACGGCACGCCCGGACGCCCGGAGGTCGAGTACCGCCCGACGTGACCCGGCCGGGTCAGGAACCCGTCGGCACCCGGGCGGCGAGCGGCCGGCCGGTCAGCCGACGCAGCGCCAGGTACGCCTCGCATCCGAGGCAGATGTCGAAGGCCACGTTGAGGAACGCGGCGGCCAGCGCCGCACCGGTGGCCGCCACCCCGAGTGCTGGTACGCCGACCAGGTGCCCGACCACCGCGACCAGCGTGAAGACCAGGCCGACGAACTGCGCGAAGCGCACCGGGGCGGTCGGTTCGAGTTCGGTGGGCGGGTCCAGCCGGGGCGCCACGACCGCCCGGTGGAAGAGCCCGTACGGGCCGAGGCGTGGGCTCGCGGCGGTCAGCGCGAAGACGGCCGCCTGGGCGAGCAGCACCGGCACGGAGCCGGTGATCAGCGCGGCGGAGAGGACGACGGTGGTGACGGCCGTGGCGAACCGGGGCGCGCGAGGGTCGAGCAGCATGAGGGGGTTCCGTTCGGCGACGAGGGGCGGCCTGTCCGGGCGACGCGCGGGGCGAGGACGTCAGGCGGAGCGGAAGGGCGGACAGAGGCTGGCCGACAAGCCGCCGTGATCCACCGTCCGCCGGCGGGTCAACGCCACGCCGGTCATCGCCCGGCCCCGGCGAGCAGCGGCCCCAGCGCCTCGGTCAACTCGTCCCGCGCCGGAACGCCGGAGACGCACCGCACGACCCATCCGGTGTTGTCGAGCATCAGCACGGTGGGGGTACGCCAGACGTCGAGCGCGCGCACCGGGTCGAGGTGCCGCTCGGCGTCGACCTCCAGCAGGTGGACGCCCGGGGTGTCGGCCGCGACCTGCTCCAGGATGCGGCGGGTGGCCCGGCAGGGGGCGCAGACCGCAGACGAGAACTGCACCAGCGTGACCTCGCCGGGGCGCACGCCGAGGGCGGCGAGGGTGGCGGTGTCCGCGCCGGCGGCCCCGGCCGCCTCGGCGGTCGGACGCAACCGGCCGTCGCATCGCCGACGCCACCCGCCGAAGACGGAGGCGGCCACCAGCACGGCCACCACCAGCACAACGCCGGTCAACGACACGCGCACCGCTCCAGCCTGCCACACGCCCTGGTGGGCGGCCACGGTTGTCCGGCCGACCCGCGCCATCGACGATCGCGGAGTTCCCGCAGGTTGCGCTGGTGCCCCTCCGTTCCTGCGCCGGCATCCGGCTGCCGGCCGGGGACACCGTGTCGGGGGTCACTCGTACGGTGTGCAGCCGTGAACGCCCTTCAGACGTACCGCTACCTCCAGCCGTCCACGCTGCACCGGGGTGCCCTGGCGCTACAGACCAGCGGCGGGCCCGCGACCAACCCGCGGTTCTTCTCGGGTTTCCTGACGACTCCGCAGGCGGCGGCCGCGGGGCTGCTGGCGGTCGCTGAGGTCGCCCGGACCCGGTACCACCAGCCGGTCAGCCCGGCGAGCCTCGATCCCGTGGTCACCGGCAGCCGGGACCGGATGCGCTTCGAGTCGTTCTCTGGCTGCTGCGGGGTGTACGCGCGCCTGGACGTCGTGCCGGCCGGTTTCGACGGCGACATCGTCGAGCACGGCACCACCAACGTCGACGTGAACGCACCACTGCGGGAGGCGCTGGCCCGGGTGGGCGGCCTCGACCCGCTGCACCTGTCGGTGGGGCCGGACGACCTGACCGTGTCCACCCTCGACGGCCCGGTGGTGGAGAAGAAGGTGCCGCTGCCCGGGCGTTGGCTGCGGGGTTTCGCCGAGGTCCACCTGATCGCCGCGGCCATGGCACCCAGGGCGGAGATCCCGGCGGCGGAGGCGGTCGCCTTCCTGCGCCGGCTGCCGGCGGGCAACGACCGGTCGGTGCTCTGGGTGGTGCCGGCCGGGCGCTCACTGCGGCTGACCTCGCGCCCGCTGCCCGGCGCGGTGTGCCTGGCCGGCGCCGGACGGCTGACCACGCTGCGTGCGCTGCTCCGGTACGCGAAGACCCTGCGGGTGTACGGGCCACCGGCGGCGGCCGGGTCCCCGCCGCTGCCGAGCGTGTGGCAGCTCGACACCGGCGCGCTGCGGCTGTCGCTGACCCTGTCGCCGGAGCCCTACCGAGGTTTCTCCGGCGAGGGCGGCGCGCTGACCGCGCTCGCCACGGACGACGTCGCCGACGACGCCGCGCTGGTCGGCGCGCTGCTGTCCTGGGACCCGACGATCGACGTCCACGCGCTGGCCGCCTCGGCGGCGATCCCGGCGGACCGGGTCCGGTCCGCGCTGACCCAACTGGGCACCGCCGGCCGGGTCGGCTTCGACGTGGCCGAGGCGGCGTACTTCCACCGGGTGCTGCCGTACGACGCCGGCCGGGCCGAACGGGACAACCCCCGGCTGGTCGGGGCGCGGGCGCTGGTCGACGCGGGCGCGGTCACGCTCGACGGCGAGGCGGCGACCGTACGCCACGGTGACGAGGTCTACCGGGTCCGTCGCCGGCCGGATGGCTCGTACACCTGCTCCTGCCCCTGGTGGGCGCGGCACCGCGGTCAGCGCGGGCCCTGCAAGCACGCGCTCGCCACGACGATGGTGGGCACGTCGACGGTGACCGCGCCGGTGGAGGTCGGGGCATGACGGATCCGTTCGAGTTCCTGGTCCGGGGCGATGTCGACGCGGCCGTCGCCGCGGTCACCGGCCTCGACGACGAGCGGCGGCGGCAGTTCGCCGACGGGCTGGTGGCCCACGTGCGCCGACGGCGCGACAACTGGTGGTGGAACGACGAGGCGACGGCCCTGGCGGTGGCCGCGGTCGGCTGCCTGCCCACCGCGGCGAGAGCGGCCGAGCTGCTGGGCCGCCGGAACGTGTCGCTGCGGGCCACCGACGCGGGCCCGGTGGTCCAGGTCGCGCGGACGCGCGGGGTGACCTGGCTGCCCGAGCTGGCGTACCGGTTGGCGGACCGGCTCGACAAGGCGAACCCCGGGTCCGGCTGGGGATTCGTCGCGGATCTCCTCACCGCCGAGAAGGTCGCGCCACCCACCGGCGACCGGTTCGTGGAGGGCTGGCTCGGCCGGATGGCGTGGCCGCCGGAGTCGCAGCGGCGGATTCCGCTGGTCGACCGGCTCCGGGCGGACCCGTTCCTCGATCCGCTGGTGCCCCGCCTGTTCGAGGTGGACGGCGCCGGGGCACGGATGATCTTCGACGAGTTCATGACCGACGAGAAGCTCGCCCTGCCGCGCGCGCTGGCGCGGCTGGCCGGCGAAGGTCGCCTCGACCGGACGACGCTGCTGGACGGCTGCCTGAGCCGGTTGCTGCGCGGCGACCGGCCGGGCGCGTTGCGCGCGTTCGTCGCCCTGCACACCCTGCTGGAGCCCACCGCCGCGGAGACCGACCGGCGGCGCGGTGACTACCTGCGCCTGCTGGCTGACGCCCCCGGGTCCATCGCGTCGATGGCCCAGAAGACGCTGCGGGCTGTCGACGGCTTGGAGATCGAGGGCCTGCTCGACGCGTCCCGGGCCGTCCTCGTCCGGCCCGACAAGGCGCTGGTACGCGCTCAGCTCGGCTGGCTCGACCAGCTCGCCCGCCGGCACCCCGACCGGGTGGCGGAGATCGCGGCGGTCATCGCGACGGCGGGCGACCACCCGGCGGCGGACGTCCGCGACCGGGCCTGCACGCTGGCCGCCCGGCACGGGCACGTGGTCGCCCCGCCGGTCGTGGTCGGCACGGTGGGCGACGACCTGCCGCCACCGGCCGGCCCGCTGCCCGCGCTACCGGCGATCACCGACCCGGACGAGCTGGCTGAGGAGGTGGCCGCCCTGCTCGGCGGCCCCACGACGGCGTCCGGTCTGGAACGGGTGCTCGATGCCGTGGTCCGGCTGGCCAGCCTCGACCGGCCCCGGCTGGGCGACGCCCTGGCCCCGGTGCTGCGCCGCCATCGCGGCGGCGCGCAGGAGCACTCCTGGGATCCGTGCTGCCTGTGCGGTCTCCTCGCCGGGGTGCTGCACGCGGCGGCCGACCCGGTCGAGGGGGGCGTCCGGCGGGGACGGTGGGCCGCGATGCTGGCGGCGTTCCGGCGCCGGACGCCGGGCGGACCGTCCGCCGATCCGCGGGTGCCACCGCCGCACCGGCTGCTGCGCGCCCGGCTGGCCGAGATCGGTGACCGGGTCGGCCCGCCCCACCACCCTGGCCTGCTCGCGGCCCCGACCGCGGCCAACGGCGTCATCGACCCGGAGGCGTTGTACGACCGGCTGGCCCGACTCGGCGAGCGCGGCGCGTGGGAGGTGGACCTGACGCAGGCCCTGCTGCGGCTGCCCGCGCGCGTCGACGAACCGCTCGCGGCCAGGGCGGCGGCGCTCGGCACGCCCGCCGGGGACCGGCTCGCCGGGTGGCTGCGCGCCGGCGGCCTGCCGACCCCGGACCAGCGGGTGGTCACGCTGCCCCGCCGCGAACGCCGACCGGCCTACGACTGGGGATACGACCACCTGCCCCGGCAGCGGACGCACGTGCGGGTCAGCCCGCCGGACGGCGCCGACGACCCGTTCGGCCTGCTGACCGTGCCGGCCGGATCCGTCGACAGCCACATCGGCGGCGCGGCCCTGCTCTGGCCGGCCGTGCTGCCCGGCTACCGGGGACTGGTCGCGGCGTACGCACTGCCCGACATCGCCAGCGGCGCCGACCAGGACCTGCCCGGCGCCGCCGCGATCCTGCCGCTGCTCGCCGAGAGCGGCGGGGACGGCGGCCCCGCCGTCGACCTCGCCCTCGCGTACGGCCTGGGCGCCCGGCAGGAGTCCGACCGGGTCGCCACCCTCGACGCCCTCCTGATGTTGGCCGCCGCCGGCGACCTGGACGCCCCCGCGGTCGGGGCCCACCTCGGCACCCTCGCCGCCGTCGGTGACCTCACGCTCACCCGCACCCTCCAACCGCTGCGCGACGCGGCCGCCGCCGGTGCCCCGCTGAGCACCTGGCGACTGCTCGCCGCCGCGTTGCCCGCGCTGCTCGCGGCGCCGAAGACCCCGCGTGGCACCCCGGATCTGCTGACGCTGACGGCGGAGACGGCGGGCACGACCGGCGCCCGGATCGAGGTGCCCGGGCTGGCCGAGGTCGCCGCGCGCGGCGGGTCGAGCCGGCTGGTCACCGAGGCGCGGCGCCTGACCGCCGCGCTCGACCGGTGACCGGGGTGCCGGTGGGAGGCGGGCCGGCGGCTGGGGCTGCCGCTGCGCTGAGCCCGTTGCGTCAGGAAGCCTGCGGGGTGAGCAGATAGTCGTCGGCCTCGGCGTTCCACTCCAGGTGAACGACGCCGCTGGTGGCGGCCGCCTTGCAGAACTGGAGGAAGCTGCGGTAGCCGAGCTTCTTCTCGCTGAAGTCGGGCCGCGCCCGCCGGAGCTGGTTCTTGAGGCCGGACAGCGCCACCGCGCCGTCGCTGCCGGCCAACTCCTGGACCACGGTGCGGAGAAGCCCGAACGCCTCCTCCCGGTCACCGTGTTCGGGCAGGGAGACCTCGGGGTCGCCCTTGGCGGGGCCCTCCGCCAGCTCGACGACGTTCTGCTTGGCAAGGTGGCGCAGCAGTTCACCGAAGGTGCGGAACCCGTAGTCGGACTCGCTGAAGGTCGGGTCCTTCCTGAGCAGGGTGCGCTTCAACGTCGAGGCGGTCACCGCACCGCTGGAGCTGCCCTGCAGGCCCGCCACGGTCTGGGCCACGAGGACCGCGAGGGTGTCCACGTCCCGGGCCGGTTCCTCCGCCGCGGCCTGGGGCTCCGGTTCCTGCTCCACCTGCTGCGGCTCGGGGCTGGGCAGCCGCGCCGGGCGGCCACGCCGGGCCCGGGTCGGTGGGATGTCCACCCCCTCCAGGCGGTCGTAGTAGAGGAACTCGTCGCAGGCGGGCGGGAGCAGCGCCGACGTGGACTTCTCCACCCCGACGCCGATCACGCGCTTGTTGAGCTCGCGAAGCTTGTGAACCAGCGGGGTGAAGTCGCTGTCGCCGGTGCAGATCACGAACGTCGAGATGTAGTCGCGCTCGAAGGCCAGTTCCACCGCGTCGACCGCCATCTTGATGTCGGCGGCGTTCTTGCGGGAGGCGCCCATGCGCTGGGGTATCTCGATGAGTTCGACGTGGGACCGGGTGAGCATCCGGCGGTCCTCGTCGAAGTACGACCAGTCCGCGTACGCCCGGCGCACGACCACCCGGCCCCGCTCGGCGAGGGCGTCGGCGATGGGACGGAAGTCGAAGGCCATGCCGCCGCGATGGTCGCGCGCGCCCAGCGCGAGGTTCTCGTAGTCGAGGAACAGGGCGATGCGATCTTCGTGATCCACGCAGGTCAGCCTACGCCCGGTGCCCGGCCGGGCACCGCCGACGTCGCGCGGCGCGCCCGACCCGCTGACGTCCGTCGTGGCGGCGTCCCTGGCCGGACGCCGCCGGACGGCGGTGAGCCCTCCGACGGCGTCCGGTTTCCGGTACGACGGTCAGTTCCGGTTGATGGTGAAGGTGGAGGTGGTGTTCTTGATGTCCTGGTAGTTGTCGCTCAACCGCAGGTTGGTGAAGGTGACCGAGCCGACCGCCGGCCCCTGGCCGGCCTCCGGCATCTCGTTGACCCAGATGCCGAAGCCGGACTTGGCGTCGAACGCGTCACCGCTCCTGCGCGCCCCGCTGATCGAGACGTTGGTGAAGACGGTGTCGGTGATCGGGTACTGCGGCTGCCCACCGACGTAGTTGGTCTGGAACATGATGCCGCTGTAGGTCGGGTCGACGATGTCCACGTCGCTGACCCGGATGCCCTGGAACACCTTCGAGGCGGAGAAGACCCAGATCGCCGGGAAGGTCTGCGAGCCCCAGAAGTGCCCGCCGGCCCGGACGATGGAGATGTTCTCGAACCGGGTGGGCGGGTCGGCGCCGAAGCCGTTCATCGGGTAGCCGAAGTCCAGCGAGCTGATCGTGATGCCCGAGTAGACCAACGTGTCGGCGATGTAGATGTTGCGGAACGTGTTGCCGTAGCCGCCGTAGACGGCCACCCCGGCGGCCCGCCAGGTCAGGATCGATGTCAGGTTCTCGTAGACGTTGTCCTTCATGTCGGCGCCACCGGCATCGATCGCCGAGAAGAGCGCGAAGCTGTCGTCGCCGGTCGCCCGCGCCTCGTTGTTGCTGACCAGGTTGTTGGTGCTGCCGTTGGTCATGTTGACGCCGTCGGCGAACAGGTTGCGGATCCGGGAGTTCTTGATCGTCACGTAGTCGGTGTTGGCGCCCCAGTAGAGGCAGACCTGGTGCTCCGCCCAGACGTTGTCGATCATCATGTTGGTCACGTTGGCGAAGTCGAACACCTTGCCCGGCCCGTCGATGCGGGAGGTGTAGTTGCCGAAGTAGGCGAAGCCGGAGAAGGTCGAGCCGTTGGCCGTGCCGTCCGCCCGGAAGCCGATGTCGGTGTTCTCCTGGCCGGAGGGCGCGGCGAACCGGGTGTACCAGGGGCCGGCGCCGATCACCTTGACCGCCTTGCCGTACACCTGGAACTTCTGCGCCGTCGAGTACGTGCCCGCCGGCAGGTACACCCCGAGCGCCGTGCTGCTCTGCCGGGCGGCGTCCAGCGCGTTCTGCACGTCCTGGTGAGTGAAGCCGGCTGGCACCAGGTAGCGGGCCGGGTCCGGGTTGGCGATCGGCGCGACCTGCTCGGTGTTGATGAAGTCGATCGCGTACGTGGTGGTGTTGGCCGGGTCCTTCTGGAGCCGGATCCTGCTGCCCGCCGGCACCGTCGAGTTGAGCATGACGTTGGCCTCGTCGTAGATGTGCCGCGGTCCGCCCGCGCCCGGCGAGTTGCCGGGGCTGGTCTCGTTGCCGTACAGCCAGGCGTACCGGGAGGTGAGGTCGATGGCCTTGTGGAAGGTGCCGTTGACGTAGATGTTCAGCGTCGAGTTGATGCCGCCGCCGCCCGCCGCGTCCGGGATGGAGAAGCGGGTGACCAGGGTGTTGGTGCTGGCCCGGGTGGTGAACTCGACGTAGCTGCCGGTGGTGTTGAGGGTGACCGCCCGCCGCCCGGACGCCTCGCCGGCCAGGTCGCCGACGGTCCGGTTCGGCCCGACCACGGCCGCGCCGCCGCCGACCACGCCGTCCTCGGCCTCGTACATGTCGTACGGCAGGTTGGCGCCGCGCCCGACGAAGAGCGGCTTGTCGCTGGTGTTGTTCTGCTGCTTGACCGGCAGCTCGTTGGCGTCGACCGCGAGCGCCACCCGGACGGTGTACCGGCCGTTCACCGCGGTCCAGGTGCCCAGGTTGACCGGGCCGGCCGTGGCCCCGGCGTTGATCACCCCGGAGTACGAGCCGGTCAGCGTGCGCACCGCGGTGCCGGCGTCGTTGAGCACGGTCAGCGTTATGCCGTGCGCGCCGGACGCCGAGGCGACACTGCCCGCGTTGCGCAGCGTCACGGAGAAGCTGACCGTGTTGCCCGCCGCCGGGTTGCCGGGCGTCCAGTCGACCGCCGAGGCAACCAGGTCCGAGCTGGCCACCGGGTTCACCACCAGTGGGGACGGGCTGGTGTAGCTGTTGTTCGTCTCGTCCTGCTCGATGACCGTGTCGCTCTCGTCGACCTTGGCGCTCAGCGGGTAGCTGCCCGCCGCGCGGGTGCCGATGTTCGCGGTGACCGTGGTCGACGCGCCGGCCGCCAGGCCGGCGACCGAGGCGGTGCCGACCCGCACGCCACCCAGGTACAGGTTGACGCTGGTGGCCGCGGAGGCCGCCGTCCCGGCGTTGCGGACGGTGGCGGAGAGGGTGATCCCGTCGGCCTCGGTGGGGTTGGCCGGGCTGGCCGACAGGGCGGTGACGGTCAGGTCCGGATTGGCCGCCGGGGTGCCGATCACCTGGAACTCGGCCACCTGGCCGCCGGGCGCGCCGGAGTTGGCGGTGAAGGTGAGCCGCAGGTCGGCGGCGGTCGCGGAGACTGGAATTGTCACCGTGTTGCCGGACGCCGGGTTGAAGGTGTAGCTGGCCGCGCCGACCAGGCTGGTGAACGAGCCGGCGCTCTGCTCCCGGCCGAGCACCTGCACCGTCTGGTTACGGGTGCCCCAGACCGCGTCCGGGTTCAGCTTGAGCACCACGGAGCTGACGTCGGCGTTCGCCCCGAGCTGCACGGTCAGCGTGCCCGGGTAGCCGGCGCTCTCCCAGTAGGTGGCCGTGTTGTTGTCGTTGGCGTTGGTCGCCACGTAGGTGTGCACGTACGACGAGGCGGTGATCGGCTTGCCGACCGCGAGGTTGGTGCCGCCGCTGCCGCTGCCGGTGCGGGTCACCGTGTTGCTGTTCGCCGACTGGTTGCCGGCGGCGTCCTTCGCCCGCACGTAGTAGGAGACGGTGGCGCTGACCGGCTGGTTGTCGGTGAAGGTCAACACGTTGCCGGCGACGCTGCCGCGCAGGGCGTTGTTGGCGTAGACGTCGTAGCCGGTCACCCCCACGTTGTCGGTGGCGGCGTTCCAGGTCAGCTTGATCTGCCCACTGACCGGCTCGGTGTACGCCAGGTTGCCGGGCGCGGTCGGGGCCTGGGTGTCCCCGCTCGCCGTGCCGTACACCTCGAACTCGGAGACCTGCCCCGCCGGCCAGCCGGTGTTGCCGGTGATGTTCAGCCGGACGTACCGGGTGCTGGCGGCGGGGAAGGTGATGGTCACCGTGTTGCCGGTGGCCGGGTCGAAGGTGTAGCCGGCGGACGACTTCAGGTTGGTGAAGGTGCCGCCGTCGGTGCTGCCCTGCACGGTCAGCGTCTGGGTGCGGGTCTGCCAGGCGGCGGCCGGGGGCAGCTTCAGCACCACCCGGTCGACGGAGACGGTGGCGCCGAGGTCGCCCTGGATCCACTGCGGAAAGGCGTTGTTGGCGCTCTCCCAGTAGGTGTCAGGGTTGCCGTCGTTGGCGTTGGCCGGGCCGTACGTCTGGGTGAAGCTGCTGGCGGTCATGGTGGCGGAGATTCCGGCGAGGGCCGCCGCGGACGCCGGGGCCGGCGCGGCGCCCCGGGCGGCGGCGGGCTTGGCGGGGGCCGCCGCCGCCGGGGCCGGCAGGCCGCCGCCGGAGACCAGCAGTCCGGTGGTGAGCAGGCCGGCGATCAGCCACCGGCCGGGGGTACGTCGTCTCGTGCGCTGTCCGGGCATGGCGGAGCTGCACCTTCTCTCGGGGGTGGTGGTGCCGCCGACGGGCGGGGGTGCCGCGGCGGGGTGGGGCGGCCGGGCCGGCCGGGTCGCGCGGGAGCGCCGACCGGCCCGGAGACGGGTGCCCTCAGGCGGAGTGGACCTCGAACTCGGAGAGTTGGCCGGCCGGCCAGCCGGTGTTGCCGGTGACGGTCACCCGCAGGTACCGCTGGCTGGCGGCGGGGAACGTGATCGTCACGGTGTTCCCGGTGGCCGGGTCGAAGGTGTAGCCGGCCGAGGACTTCAGGACGCCGTACGACGAGCCGTCGGTCGAGCCGAGCACCGACAGCGTCTGGGTGCGGGTCTGCCAGGCCGTGGCCGGGGGCAGCTTCAGCACCACCCGGGACACCGACCGCGCGGCGCCCAGGTCGACGGTCAGCGACTGCGGGAACGCGTTGTTGGCGCTCTCCCAGTAGGTGCTGGCGTTACCGTCGACCGCGTTGCCGCCGGCGTACACGTCGGCGTGGCTGGTCTCGCTGACCGGGCGGCCAAGCGCCAGGTTCCCGCTGGGCGGGGGCGTGGTCGGCGGGGGCGTGGTGGTGGGCGGCGGCGCGCTGCCGCCGTACACCTCGAACTCGGAGACCTGGCCCGCCGGCCACCCGGTGTTGGCGGTGAAGTTCAACCGGAGGAACCGGCGGCTGCCGGCCGGCAGGTTGATCGACACGGTGTTGCCGCTGGCCGGGTCGAAGGTGTAGCCGGCGGAACCGAGCACCGTCGCGTACGTGCCGCCGTCGGTCGAATCGAGCACCGACAGGGTCTGGGTCCGCCGCTCCCAGCCGGACGGGAGCTTCAGCACGATCCGGTCGGTGTTCACCGCCGCGCCCAGGTCGACGGTGAGCGTCTGCGGGAAGGAGCCGTTGGCGCTCTCCCAGTAGCTGGCCGGGTTGCCGTCGACAGCGTTGCCCGCCACGTAGTTCTGCGACACGCTCGACGCGGTCGCCGGCCGGCCCTGAGCCAGGTTCCCGCCCGTGGGCGGCGGCGTGGTCGGGGACGGCGTGGTCGTCGGTGAGGTGGTCGGGGTGCCGGTGGGCGGGCTGGTCGGGCCGTTGCCCCACTGCGGCTCCGGCCACGGCCCGCAGTACGGGGTGGGGGTGTACCAGCCGGAGTTGCCGGCGCCCTGGGTGATCTGGAAGCCGCTGCCGACGCAGTTGTGGATCGGGTTGCTCTGCGCGATCCCGGTGGCCTGCACGTTGGTGAAGGACACCTGGCTGGGCGCCTGCACCTGGAGCGCGTACGTCCCGGTGCCGTCGATCCGCACGTTGGTGAGGCTGATCCCGCTGGTCTGGCCCTCGATCCAGTGCAGGGCGGCGTAGGAGCTGTCCAGGATGTCGGTGTCGGTGACCCGGATGCTGGCGCCCTGGATGGGCTCGTTGAGCGCGGAGAACCAGATCGCGCCGACGCCGAAGTTCCAGTTGTAGTCGGAGTTGCCGGTGCGGATCAAGGTGTTCCGGGCGACGGTGATCGTCCCGGAGACCGCGGTCGGACCCTGGACCCCCGGGTACCGGTTGGCGACATGGATGCCGCCGCCGTTGGTCACCGAGTCGGCGGTGACGTTGTCGGCGATGGTGATGTCCCGGCCGCCGTAGGTGACCAGGTGGTTCGCCAGGACGGTCACGCCGATCGTGTTGTGGGTGAAGGAGTTGCCGACGTTCGGCACGTTCTGCGCCCACATCGCGAGGGCGTCGTCGCCGGTGTTGCGGACGAACGTGTTGGTCACCGTCGAGTTGGTGACGCCCCAGTGGAAGTTCACCCCGTCGGCGGTCTGGTCGAGGATCCGGCTGTTGCGGATGGTGAGGTTGTCCATCGGGCCGTCCATCCAGGCGCCGACCTTGGTGTGCTGCATCCAGACGTTGTCGACCACCGAGTTGCTCAGCGCGCCGCCGATGGCGTTCACCTGGTCCTCGTCGACCCGCTCGCGGATGTCGCCGATGATGGCGAAGTCGCGCAGGGTGACGTTGCGGCTGGGGCCGCCGGCCTCGTGCGGCCGGATCTCCCCGCTGTAGCCGCCGCCGGGAACGTACTTGCCGTAGATGCCGGCCGCGCGCTTGCGGTCGGTGGGGTGCCGGCCGCCGAGCACCGAGTACCACGGGCCCGCGCCGCGCAGGGTCACCCCGTCGACCACCACGTGGTCCCAGAGGGTGAAGGTGCCGGCCGGGATCCAGACCGGCTTCCCCTGGGCCTTCCCGGCGTCGACCGCCGCCTGGAACTTCGCCGTCGAGTCGGTGGCGCCGCTCGGGTCCGCGCCGAAGTCCGTGACGACGTCGAGCACGCCGGCGGGCTTGGCGATCGGCGCGCCGACCAACTCGAAGTCGGCCAGGTCGACGGTGAAGGTGGGCGACTGCGCGGTCGAGGAGACCTGCAACCGGATCTTCGTGCCGGTCGGGTAGGTGGTCCCGAACAGGGTCCGGGTCTCGTCGTAGAAGTGGTGCGGGTTGGTGTCGCCCGGGTTGTTGTTGAACGGGTACCCGCCGTAGTACCAGCCGTACCGGGAGGTGACCGGCACTGCCTTGACCAGCGTGCCGTTCGCCCGCAGGTCGAGGCTGGCGTCCCGGCCGGTGCCGGCGGCGCTGTCCGGCAGGCTGTAGCGGAAGGTCACCGCGTTGGCCGGGGCGGTCAGGGTGAACTCGACGTACTCACCGACGGCGTCGAGGGTGACCGCCTCCCGGCCGGACGCCTCGGACGGCAACTGGCCGTAGTAGCGGGTCGGACCGATCTTCGTACCCTTGTGGGTGGCCCGTTCCGCCTCGTGCTCGACGAACGGCACGGTGGCGCCCCGGCCGGCGATGTCGAACGGGGACAGCCCGGCGGCGCGTGCGGGGGTGGCGGTGGAGACCGCCACGGCGCTGACGCAGGCCGCCACGAGCGTGGCGCCGGCGACCGCGGCCAGCAGGGCGCGGGCGGGTCGTCGCGGGGGTGGAGGGGAGGTGCCGATGGTGTGGTGGGCCATGAGCGGTGCTCTCCGTTTCGTCAGGCGGGCCGGGTCCCCCCGTGTGTCGGGCTGCGGCGGCACCTCCGTTCGGTCGGGCCGGCGCGCGGCCGGCGGTGTGGCGTCGGGTCGGGACGGACCGGCCGACGGGTGGCGCCGGCCGGTCGGGACGGATCGGCCGGCGCCGGGACGGGTCAGGAGGTCGGCGTGCCGGCGGCGGCGGACGAGTGCGGCGCGGTACGCAACCAGACGGCGGTGTCCGGCGGCAGCAGGTCGCCGTCCAGCGGTCCGCTGGCGAGCAGTCGCGCCTCGTGCGGAGGCAGCGGGACCGGGGTCGCGCCGAGGTTCACCAGACAGGCGAAGCCGGGACCACGGGCGAAGGCGAGCACCCCGTCCGGGGCCGGCAGCCAGCGCAGCGTCCCGTCACCGAGGTCCGGCTCGGTACGCCGGACGCCGATCGCCGACCGGTACAGCTCCAGCATCGAGTGGGGATCGTCGGTCTGCGCCCGGACCGTCCGGTCCTTCCAGTCCGCCGGCTGGGGCAGCCAGGGCGCCCGGCTCGCGGCGTCCGGGCTGAACCCGAACGGCGGCGCGTCGCCGGCCCAGGGCAGCGGCACCCGGCAGCCGTCCCGGCCGTGGCCCGAGCGCTCCCACATCGGGTCCTGACGCAGCTCGGGCCGGATGTCCTCGACCTCCCACAGGCCCAACTCCTCGCCCTGGTAGACGTAGACCGCGCCGGGCAGGGCCAGGGTGAGCAGCCCCGCCGCCCGGGCCCGGACGGTGCCCAGTTCCAGGTCGGTGGCCACCCCCTCGCGCTTACTGGCGAAGCTGAAGGTGGTGTCGGCGCGGCCGTACCGGGTGACGTGGCGGGTCACGTCGTGGTTGGACAGCACCCAGGTGGCGGGCGCGCCGACCGGGGCGTGCGCGGCGAGCGTCTCGTCGACGCAGCGGCGCAGTGCCGCCGCCTCCCAGGCGCAGCCGAGGAAGTCGAAGTTGAACGCCGAGTGCAGCTCGTCCGGGCGCAGGTAGTTGGCGAACCGTTCCCGGTCCGGCAGCCACACCTCGCCGATCAGCGCCCGTTCCCCCGGGTACTCGTCGGCGATCCGTCGCCAGGCGCGGTAGACGTCGTGCACCGCCGCCAGGTCGACGAACGGGCTGGGCCGGTCGTCGCTCACCTCGGGCAGCGTCGGGTCCTTGGCCAGCAGGGCGGCCGAGTCGATCCGGATGCCGTCCACCCCCCGGTCGAACCAGAACCGGAGGACGTCCTCGAACTCCGCGCGCACCCGGGGGTGGTCCCAGTTGAAGTCGGGCTGCTCCGGCGTGAACAGGTGCAGGTACCAGTCGCCGGGGGTGCCGTCCGGGTCGGTGGTCCGGGTCCAGGTCCCGCCGCCGAACTGGGACACCCAGTCGGTGGGCGGGCGCTCGCCGCCGGGGCCCCGACCGGCACGGAACCAGAACAGCTCCCGTTCGGGCGCCTCCGGGCCGCCGGCCAGCGCGGCCTGGAACCAGGGGTGCGCCGCGGAGCAGTGGTTGGGCACCACGTCGACGATGATCCGGATGCCCCGCTGGTGCGCCTCGATGATCAGCGCCTCGGCCTCCGGAAGGCTGCCGAACACCGGGTCGATGCCCCGGTAGTCGGCGACGTCGTAGCCGGCGTCGGCCATCGGCGAGGGATACCAGGGGCTGAGCCACACGGCGTCGACCCCGAGGCCGGACAGGTGGTCCAGGTGCGCCCGGATACCGGCGATGTCGCCGATCCCGTCGCCGTTGCCGTCGGCGAAGCTACGTGGGTACACCTGGTAGATCACCGCTCCACGCCACCACGGACTATTGGCTGCTGTGGACACGAGCACCTGCTTTCTGCGTCAGTACGTCGGCGGGTTCGCCGGACCTGAATGTGTATCGGGCGAACGGTCGTTGTTCGCCGCGGGATGTTGCTTCGGGGCTATCCTTTGAGGCTGCCTGTGGTCAGGCCGGACATGATGTTCCGCTGGAAGATCAGAAAGACGATGACGGTCGGAATCGCGGCGATGACCGACGCGGCGATCACCACGTTCATGGGCGTACCACCCGAGAAGGCGTAGATGCCGACGCTGACCGTCCGGGTCTCGGGCGACGGCATGACCAGCTTCGGCCAGAGAAAGTCCTTCCAGACCGCCGTCACAGCGAAGATCGAAACTACGCCGAGGATGGGCCGCGACATCGGCAGGATGATCGACCACAGCGTGCGCAGCGGCGTGGCCCCGTCCATGAGGGCCGCCGCCATCAGCTCCTCTGGGATCGAGTCGAAGAACCGTTTCAGCAGGAAGATGTTGAACGCGTTCGCGACCGTGGGCAGCCAGATCGCAAACGGTGAGTCGAGCAGGTTGAGGTGCAGGATCGGCAGGTCGATAACGGTCACGTACTGCGGGACGATGAGGACCATCGCCGGGATCATCAGCGTTGCCAGCATCAGGCCGAGGATCAGGTTGCCGAACGCCGGTCGAAGCTTCGACAAGGCGTACGCCGCAGCGGTGTCGAGGACGAGCTGGAACAGCAGCGCGCCGGTCGCGTAGTAGAACGTGTTGAACAGCAGCTTGGCGAGGTCCAGGTTGTTCCACGCATCAGCGTAGTTCTGCACCTGGGGATCCTTCGGGAACAGCGATGGCGGGGTCTGCGCGATCTCCTGGCCGGACTTGAGCGCGCCGGTGACCATCCAGTAGAGCGGCCCGAGGAAGACGAGCGTGAAGCCCACGACGACGACGGCGAGCAGCGTCCAGTAGATAACCCTGCCGCGCCCCCGCCGAAGCTGGGCGTGGGAGATGAGGGTCCGGGTCCCGGAGTCCTGTGCCATTCCTCGCCCCGTCCTATTCCTGTTTCGAGCTCAGCCGCACGTAGACGGCGGAGAAGCCGGCCAGCACCACGAGCATGATCACGCCGAGCGCCGCGGCGCCGTTGAGGTCGTTCTGGAAGAACCCGTGCTGGTAGATGAGGTACGCCACCGAGGTCGCGGAGTCCTCCGCGCCCGTACCGTTCGCGAGGATCAGCGGCTCGATGAAGAACTGCATCGTGGCGACGATCTGCAGCATCGCCAGGAGCGCGAGGATCAGCCGGGTCTGCGGGATTGTCACGTGGCGGATCCGCCGCCAGATCCCGGCGCCGTCGAGCTCGGCCGCTTCGTAGAGTTCGCCGGGGATGTTCTGCAGTGCCGCCAGGTAGATCAGTACCGCGCCGCCCATGTTCATCCAGGTCGACGCGATCACCATCGCCGGCATCGTCATCTCGGGGGACTGCATCCACTGCGATGTCGGCAGGTGCAGCGCCTTGAGGATCGAGTTGAAGAGTCCCGCGTCGCTGGGGTCGTACCCGTAGAACTTGAAGAGAAAGAGCGCCGAGGCTGGCGGCAGCATCACCGGCAGGTAGACCAGGATCCGCAGGTACCCCTTCGCGTGGCGAAACTCGTTGAGCAGGATCGCCACGAAGAACGGCACCGCGTACCCGAGTACGAGCGCGAGAATCGTAAAGTAGAACGTGTTCTTCCAGGCCGTCCAGAAGCTGGGATCGGCGATGATGCGGTCGTAGTTGTCCCAGCCGACCCAGGTCGTGACGCCGCGCCGGGTGCGCTGGAAGCTCATGACGACGCCGCGGATCATCGGATACCAGGAGAAGAACGCGAAGCAGATCACCGCGCCGATCAGGAACGCGTGCCCGGTGAGGTTGTCTCGTACCTTTCGGCCGAGGCTCGTACGCTGCGGCCCTGCCCGGTACGGCGACGCGGGGCGACCCGGTTCTCTCTTGGTCCCCGGGGCGGTGGTGATCGCCAAGGCATCTCCTGCATGAGTCAGTGACGCCGACGCTGCGGCGCGGACGGTGTGGGGGCCGGCGGCAGGCCAGCCCCCACGCCCTCGGATCACCCTTCGGCGGTCAGGAGCTGGTTGACTTTTCCTTCGGCCGTCTTGAGAAGCGCGTCGATGTTCGCGTTCGGGTTCGTCAGCACACCGGACATCGCGGCGTCGAGCACCGCGTAGATCGCCTGCGCGTTGCGGGGCTCACCCTTGATCGGGACTGGGGTCGCCTCGAAGATCGCGAAGTTCGCGGTGTCGACGTTCGCGTTCGTCTTGCGCAGCTCGAGTTCCTGCTTCTGCGCGTCGCTGCCGTTGGCGAAGAGCAGCGGCTGGGGCAGGCCCACCGGGTAGTTCTGCGGCTTGGCCCGGACGTAGTCGAACTGGCCCTTACCCGGCGTCAGCTTCTGGTACGCGATCCACTTCAGACCGGCCTTGACCTGCTCGGGGGAGAGGCCCTTCGTGAAGAAGTAACCCTCGCCACCACCGAGCGTCCCCTTCGCCGCGCCGTCCTGGCCGGGCAGCGGGGCCATCGCCCAGTCCTGGAACTTGCCCTGGAACTGGCTGACGATCGCCTGGGTGGCGTCCGGCGCGCCGATGAACATGCCGACCTTGCCCGCGCCGGCGTTGGTCAGCAGGTCGCCCCACTGCAGCAGTTGGCGGTCGCCCATGCTGTTGTCGCCGTACCGCATGTCCTTGAGGTTCTGCAGGACCTGCTTGCCCATCGCGTTGTTGAAGTCGGCCTTCTTGCCGTCGGCGGTCAGCACCTGGCCGCCCTGGGAGTAGAGCAAGGACGTGAAGTGCCAGCCTCCGGTGTTGCCGGCGCTGTACTCCGAGTAGCCGGCGATGCCCTTACCGAGCGCGGAGATCTTCTTGGCGGCGTCCCGGACCTCGACCCACGTCTTCGGCGGGCTGTTCACGTCGAGCCCGGCCTGCTGGAACAGGACCTTGTTGTAGACCAGGCCCATCGAGTAGTTCTTCACCGGGACGGCGTAGATCTTGCCGCCGTCGGTGAAGACCTCCTTGAGTGCCGGGTCGATGCTGTCCCAGGTCGGGACCGTGTCCTTGTCGGCGAACTCGGTGATGTCCATCGCCTGACCGGAGTCGAGCACCTGCTGGAGATCGGTCATGTACCCGTAGAACAGGTCGGTAACGGTGCCGCCGGCGAGGCGAGCGGTGAAGTCCGGCGGGTTGTTGCACTGCTCGCCGACGCTGACGCTCTTGACGACGATATCGGGGTTCTGCCGCTGGAACTCGATGACATCGTCGTTCCAGTTCTTCAACAGCTCTTTCTGGGCGCCGACCGGCTGGCAGTCGACGGTGATGGTGGCCTTGCCGCCTGCATCGGTCTTTGCATCGTCACTCTTCGTGGAGCAAGCCGCAAGGCTGAGCCCCAGGCCGGCCACGAGCGCTAACGCCGCAGCCTTCCGGTACTGCGGTACGGACATCTGTCCATCCCTTCGGGAACGGGAGTCTCCATGACCTTCGCTGGCCTGCGGTGATCGTCACCGCGGCCATGCCCTGCTACTGATCTGTCTCCGCCATGTGACCTGCCCCCTGGATCTGCGCCGAGGCCAGGTGTGAGCGACGTCACTGTAACGAAGCGAACTCATTTCGGCAAGCTATCGATCTCACCTTGAAAGGATGCGACTTGTTGGTGGCAGATGTTGACAGGGGTTTGGGAGGAGCCGGCTCTGCAGCTTTTCGCCCCTTTTGCCGAGCAGCAATGAGGCCGCACATCTGGTCGCAGACTTTCAGAGGCCGCCGGAAGATCTGGCGGCCAACCTGGTCAGCGCGGTCACGGAGCAGAGTGAATCAACGCAACTGCTCAACCAGGTGGCGCCGCGCTGGCGGATGGATCGGGCCGGCGCTGCTCGGCGCCGGCGACGACGAAACGGCCGCCGACCGCGAGCATCGGTCGACGGACGGAGCGTCGTTCAGTCAGCGGCCGGGGGCAGGCGCGGTGGAACCGCGTACCACCAGTTCAGGCTCGAACAGCAACTCGTCGCGGAGGACACCGGCGCCGTCGATCTGGGTGACCAACAGGTCGACCGCCGCCTGGCCCATCGTCTCGATCGGCTGCCGGACCGTGGTCAGCGGCGGATCGGTGCAGGTCATGAACGCCGAGTCGTCGAAGCCGATCACCGAGACGTCCCCGGGTACGGAGAAGCCGAGCCGGCGCACCGCCCGGATCGTGCCGAGCGCCAGGACGTCGCTGGCGCAGATCACCCCGGTGATGCCGCGCCCGATCAGCTTGGCCGCGGCCACCCGCGCGCCCTCCATCGAGAAGCTGGACCGCTCGACGCGCCCGTCCGGGTCCTGCCAGCCGGCGATCCGGGCCAGCGCGGCGAGCTTGCGTCGGGACGGCACGTGATCCTCGGGGCCCAGCACCATGCCGATCCGCTCGTGCCCGAGCGACCGCAGGTGCCCGTACGCCTGCTCCACCGCGACCGCGTCGTCGGTGGAGACCCGGGGGAAGTCCAGCGCGTCGACCCCGGCGTTGACCAGCACCACCGGCAGTCCACGGTCGGTCAGCCGCCGGTAGTGGTCGTGCGAGGCGTCAGCCAGCGCGTACGACCCACCGGCGAAGATCACGCCGGAGACCTGGTGGTCGAGCAGCATCTCGACGTAGTCCGCCTCGGACACCCCGCCGATGGTCCGCGCGCAGAGCGCGGGGGTGAAGCCCCGCTGGGCGAGCGACCCGGTGACCACCTCGGCGAGCGCCGGGAAGATCGGGTTCTGCAACTCCGGGAGCACCAGCCCGACCAGTCGCGCCCGCTCCCCCCGCAGCTTCGTCGGCCGTTCGTAGCCGAGCACGTCCAGGGCGGTGAGGACGGCGGTACGGGTCGACTCGGAGACGCCGCCACGACCGTTGAGCACCCGGCTGACGGTGGCCTCGCTGACGCCCGCCTTCCTCGCCACCTCGGTCAGTCGCTTCGTCACGCCGCGATGATACGGCACAGGATCTGCAAGAAATGGACTGTGCCTTGACGTGTCACGTCAGCGGCCGAGGGCGAGGGCGGGAGTGGCGGTCCGGCGGTCGGCCGGGTTGGTCGGCGCGTGCTGCGGGGGTGGACATGTCCGTGCGGCCCTTTGGAGCTGATGACGTGAACGGTTCAACGACGGCGTCCGGCCCTCGCTTGGTGGGGTACGGAGCGCGTCCGCCGGGGTTCAGTCCGGTCCACATCACCCGCGACGACGTCCCGGCGGGTGGGTCGCAGGCGCCCAGCGGGGGCAGGACGTCAGCGCTGCAATTCCTGCACAAACACGTGCTTGAATATTGACAGCTCGTAGAAATAACATCGCCACAAGCAACTCGCCTCGCTTCTGACACCCACCGCAGGCAGGACGGGGACTGCCCGCGGCGTCGATGACGGTCGTCGGGCCCTCGGGAGAAACGGATCACGCGATGTCTCGAATCACCACAGGACGGCCGGGCAGACCGGCACGCTGGCTGCCGGTGGGCGCGGCGGCGGTGGCGGCGGTCATGGCAGGCACCCTGACCGGCGGGGCCGCGGCGGCCCGCGCCGAGGGGGTCTCCCCCGCGCCTCCGGTGGTCACCCGGGCCGCCCTCGACCCGTCACTCGTCGCGGGCCGAGGCGCCGAGGTCGGGTTCGTGGAGCAGGAGGCGGAGCACGCCACGACGAACGGCACCGTGATCGGCCCGGGACGGACGGCGTACACCCTGGCGTCGGAGGCCTCCGGTCGCCGGGCGGTGAGCCTGGCGCCGGGCCAGTTCGTCGAGTTCACCCTGCCGGCCGCGGCCAACGCGATCACCGTGCGCTACAGCATCCCGGACGCGCCCACCGGCGGCGGCATCACCGCGCCGCTGGACGTCTCGGTCGGTCGCCGGCCTGCCCGGACCATGACCCTCACCTCGCAGTACGCCTGGCTGTACAACCAGTACCCGTTCTCCAACGACCCCACCGCCGGCCTGCTCCACCCCGAATGGTGGATCACCGAGTGCTCCTGCGTCCCCGCCGCCACCACGCCCACCCCGACGATCGCCACGCCGTTCCGCCCGCACCACTTCTACGACGAGCAGCGCCTGCTGCTCGGCAGGACGTACCCGGCCGGCAGCGTGCTGCGGCTCGCGGTCCCGACCGGGAGCGTCGCCCCGTGGACGGTCATCGACCTGCTCGACTCGGAACTGGTCGGCCCGCCGCGCGTCGCGCCGGTCGCGGCGAACGTGCTGGCGTTCGGCGCGGACCCGACCGGCCGGCGCGACTCCGCCGACTCCTTCGACCGGGCGATCTCCTTCGCCCGCCGAACGAATCTGAAGGTCTACCTGCCGCCGGGGACGTACCAGGTGAACCGCCACATCGTCGTCGACGACGTCACCATCGAGGGCGCCGGCAACTGGTACACGATCGTCAAGGGACGCGAGGTCGCGCTGGACGCCCCGACCCCCGACGGTTCGGTGCACACCGGAGTCGGCTTCTACGGCAGGGCGGCATCGGCGGGCGGCAGCCGCAACGTCCACCTGTCCGGGTTCGCGATCGAGGGCGACGTCCGCGAGCGGATCGACACCGACCAGGTCAACGGCGTCGGGGGTGCCCTGAGCCACTCCAGCATCGACGGCCTCTACCTGCACCACACCAAGGTGGGGCTCTGGTTCGACGGGCCGATGACCGACCTGCGGGTCACGAACAACGTCATCGTCGACCAGATCGCCGACGGCCTGAACTTCCACACCGGCGTCACCGACTCCATGGTGCGGAACAACGTCGTCCGCAACACCGGCGACGACGGCCTCGCCATGTGGTCGGAGAAGACCGGCAACGCCCGCAACACCTTCGACCACAACACCGTGCAGTCACCGGTGCTGGCCAACGGCATCGCCATCTACGGCGGCACGGACAACACGGTCTCGCACAACCTGGTCGCCGACCCGGTCCGGGAGGGCAGCGCCATCCAGGTCGGATCGCGGTTCGGCGCCGAGGCGTTCACCGGGCACCTCCGGATCACGGAGAACACCACGGTCCGCGCCGGCACCTACGAGCTGAACTGGAACATCGGTCTCGGCGCCATCTGGTTCTACACCCTGGACCGGAGCATCGACGCGGACATCCAGGTGGTCGGCGACCACTACCTCGACAACACCTACAACGCCATCATGCTGGTCAGCGACTGGCCGGTGAAGGACCGGTACTCGATCACGAACGTCCACTTCAGGGACATCAGGGTCGACGGGGCCGGGACCTCCGTGGTGAGCGCCCGCTCGGCGGGCTCGGCGTCCCTCGCCAACGTCGACGCGCGGAACGTGGGAGCGGTGGGCGTCAACAACTGCGGCTCCTTCCACTTCACCCCCGCCGGCTCCGAGTTCAGCCTGACCGACCTCGGCGGCAACGACGGCGGCTGGCTCGCCCCGTGGCAACTGCCCAACACCATCACCTGCGACGACCGGCCGCCGGTCGTGCCACCGCCGCCGCCCGCCACCTGGTGACCGCCGGCCCGTCCCCGGCGCCGTGGCGATCGTCCGCCCCGGCGCCGGGGTAGGTGTGGCGTCCGGACGGCGCGTCGCGCCATCGCCGCCGCCCTCGCCGACGGCGGAGCGGGGATCGCGCCCGCGACGCCGAGGGTGGCCCGGGGAAGCAGCCGAGCGGTGGATACCACCGCTCGGGCGGGGCGGCCGGCATGACGGAATGAACAGAGGCCGTCACCTGGCGTTGACAACGACGGGAGCGCTCGTCGCCCTGCTCGCGACGGCGTTCGTCGTCCTGCGGTGGGAGTCGGCGAACCGGGTCGCGACGGCGGTATCGGCGCTGGCGGGCGTCGCCGGGGTCGGGGTGGCCGTCTGGGCCGCCCTCACCGGCGGTCGGGGCCGCGACCGGGCCCACGCGACCGGCCGGGCGACGGCCGGCACCGCCGGCTACGCCACCTCGGGCATCGACGCGCCCACCGGCGACCCCGCCCCGGTGGAGGTCTCCCGGACCGGCGACGCCGAGGCCACCGGCGGCAGGCAGGCGATCAGCGGGATCCGGCGCCGCGACCGATGACCGGCGATCCGCTCGGCGGGCGACACCCCGTCGGCTACCTCGTCACGAACACCGGCGACGCGTGGGCCGGCACACCCGGCAGCGTCGCCGTCTCCGGGTACGTCGAGGGCGACGCCGCCGTCGTGGTGGCACGGCGCGCCGTCGACCGCTTCGAGGGCGGCCCCCGGTCGGTGACCGGCGAGCTGGGCCTGGCCGGGGCGCTGACCAACCTCGCGGTGATCGAGGCGCAGGTGGGCCTGGGCCGGGAGGCGCTGGCCACCGTCGGGCGCGCGGAGCGCATCTGGCGCCGGCTCAGTGCCGAGCGGCCCTCGGTCTACCTGCCCGAACTCGCGCTGGCGCTCAACACGGTCGGGCTGCGGCACGCCGACCTGGGGCAGCTGACGGCGGCGGTGGACGTCGCGGAGGGGTCGGTGCGGATCTACCGCGACCTCGTCCGGGTCAACGCGGTGGCCTTCGAACTGGACCTCGCCGCGGTGCTGGCGAACCTCAGCGGGTACCTCTGGCAGCTGGGCCGCCGTACCGAGGCGCTGCAGGCCAACAGCGAGGCCGAGGAGGTGTTCGCGCGTTGGGGCGGGGCCAACCCGGAGGCGTTCTCGCTGCACCTTCGGCACGTCCGCGAGAACATCGCCCGGATGAACGCGCAGCGCGGCCCGGCGGACCTGCGCCGCTGGGAACTGGGCGCGCACTCCTTCGCGAGCTGAGGCGACATCCTCCCGAACCGCGACACCAGCGCGACCGTCACCAGGCCCGATGACGGCATCCATGACCCCGTACCTGGTGTCCACCGGCGGCGGCGCGCTGCTCGACGTGGACAGCTGACAACGACCGCCATGTACCGGGCGGAAACGGGACCGGCCGGCGGGCCGGCCGCGTAGCGTGGGCGACACGAGCGGCAGCAGGAGGGTGACGTGACGGAACCGGAGGAAGACCGGGAGAAGACCGCCAAGACCGACCGGGTGCTCTACTCCCCCGACGGGGATCCCCACCACACCGTGGCGCAGGCGCCTCAGCCCGACGAGCACCCTCCGGTGACCGTCACGCGAGAGGACCGGACCGAGGTCGTCGACGACGACCAGTGACAGCCCCGGCGCGGCAGGACGGTCACCGCGCCGCGATCACGACGGCAGCCGCGACGGCGCGGGCGCCACGCGGCAGCCGCAGCCAGGCCCGGACCGGCTGCCCGGCGAACCCGGGAAAGGTGACGTCGAGGACGTCGGTCGTGGCCAGCCCGGTGTCCACCGGCTCGATGCGCACCGGCCAGCCGCACTCCCGTTGACTCGGCGATCGTGTCCGCCCAGAACCTGTCGAAGTCCTCCGGTTCCCGCACCCCGCTGCGGTACGCCCGCAGCTGTTCCTCGGGCAGGTCGGTGAACGCCACCGCTCACCCGGCCGGCGGCGTGACGGTGAACCGGGGGTGCAACCGCCGGGTGTGGTCGACGTGTCGGGCCGGGCCGCGCAACGCGACCGTGGGCCACGAGCCGGTGGTCCGTGCTGGACGCCCCCCGGGCCCTGGACGCCGGCGCGGACCCCACTCAGTGTTGACCGGTTTGCCCCCGGACCAGCAGCACCACGGTGACCCCGAGGAACCGGTCCGTGCTGGTGACGTCGAACTCGTGGCGGAGCAGATCAGCCCGGGTGGGCGGAAGTCGGTCGAACGGATCCCACGACTCGCCGACAACCAGCCAGATCCGTCGGACATCCCCGACGCAGGGAGCGGGGTCCACGCAGTCGATCGCCCAGAACCACCCGGACCTGCCCGCGGGCACGGCAACGAACACGTCACGCGGCTTCGTCCGCAGCTGGTACGCCATCGGCAGGGGAGCACTCCAGCCGCGCCAACCCGAGTACGCGATGCCGTCACCGGTCTCGTACCGCCGGTCGATCAGGCCGGCCGCGGCGCGGTAGTCCGCCTCCCCGGCCACCGGGCTGCGCCGGGCTTCCGTCTGGCCGGGCACACCCACGGCGGCGACCGCCACCACGGCGGCGCCCAGGACGGCGACGGTCGTGCCGGGAGGAATCCTGCCCCGCAGACCGGACACCGGCACGGCGATCGCGACCGCGGCCAGCAGCGACCAGGCGGGGAGGGTGAACAGCACGAACCTGGCAAGGAAGAGGTGCACCAGCGGATAGCTCAGGTAGCAGATCACCGGAGGCGCCACGGCCCAGACAAGCAGGGGAAGGATCAGGGCACGCCGGGAGCGCCAGAGTACGACGGCGCCGAGCAGGCCGGCCGAGACGAACGTCCAGGCGATCGCGGAGGAGCCGAACAACTCCGTCGGGAAACGGACGAGTGCCTGCCCGTCCCGGGTGATCCAGGAGACCTGACCGGACTGGGTGGACGCCTCGTACAGCATCGGCGCCGCGGCCAGGGCCAGCAGCAGCACCGTGGCCCTCCAGCTCCCCAGGGTTCGACGTCCACGTCCCCGCCTGACCGCGGAGCAGACCATCAACGCGTGGGCCGCCAGCACCATCGCGGCGACGAAGTGCAGGTAGGTCAGCGCCAGCAGACAGCCGCCGTACAGCAGGAAACGGCGCCACGACGGCCGGTCGAGCGCCCAGGCCAGCGCGAGCGTGGCCAGCACGGCAAGGGCGACCACCCAGGCGTACGAGCGCGCCTCCTGCCCGTACCGCGAGACGGACGGGATCGCGACGAACAGCAGCCCCGCGGTGACCCCGACGGAGGTGTCGTACAGCTTCCGGCCCAGCAGCGCGAGTGCACCGGCAGCCACCGCCACGCCGATGATCGACGGGAGTCGCAGCGCGAGGGTCGACTCTCCGAACGCCGTGGTCCACAACCGCATCACCACGTAGTAGAGGGCGTGGGCGATGTCCAGGTTGCCGAGCACGCGCCACAACTCCGCCCACGAGATGGTGGTGGCCAGCCAGGTGACGGACTCGTCGTACCAGATCTGGCGGCCGGTGCTGCCGATGACCGCGATCGTGAACGCGGCGAGGGAGACCGGCAACGCGATGCGGGCTCGCGGCACCGGCGCATTCGTTACGCTGCGCGGCGGGTCGGCCGGCACCAACGTGACGGGCGCCGTCGGAGCGGGGCGCCCACCCGAGCTGGCTGATCGGGACACGGTCACGCTGGCACCATCCAGTCGGGGTGGTCGGCGTCGGTCAGAGACTGCGGCAGGGCATGCCTACTTCTCGACCTCGGTACGCGGGAGCATGGCCGGCGACCAGCTGAAGTCGTACCGAGGGGCGGCGACCGCCTGGGCGAAGGCACTGGTCACGGCGGGAGAACTCACGATCCTCCAGTCCAGTTCCTTGTTCACCTCGAACCAGATCAGGCCGATGATGTCCTTGTGGCGGGGCAGCAGTTGGAACGTCTGTCTGATCCATTCGGCCTTGCGCCCGGCACCGTCGGAGGCGCCGGTCTCGGTGATGACCAACGGCCTGGGGGTGAAGGTGCGGATCTCCTTGATCGTCTGGTTGAAGATCGCGTCGAAGGACCGGTACGTCGAGAGTGCCCCGGTGCCGTAGTAACCCGAGAGTCCCACCCAGTCGACGTAGTCGTCGCCCGGGTAGAGCTTGGAGAGTTTCGGGGTCGAGTCGTCCCATTTGACGTTCGGACTCCACACCCAGATGACGTTGGTGGCCCCGGCCGCCGTGAAGAGGTCATGGACGTGGCGCCAGGCCTTGACGTAATCACCCGGCCGGTTGCCGTTGACCGTCTCGGACCACGGGTACCAGTCGCCGTTCATCTCGTGGGCGAACCGGATGGCGACCGGGTAGCCGAGCGACTTGATCCCCCTCGCCCAGGACAGCACGTAGCTGTCGAAGCTCCCGCGCGAGATGCTGGACAACCGGTAGCCGGGTTGGTTGGACCGCAATCTGTCGATCTTACGGGCGCTGAAGCCCTTCTTACGGGCTGCTATGTCCAGTTGGTAGTCCCATGGTTCCCACGCCAGCATCGGCAGCATGCCGCGGTCGCTGATCCGGTCGAAGAGTGTCCGGTCGAACGTGGCGGATGCCCATCCCGAGCTGAACAGCATCACCTGCGGCTGGCGCTTCGCGGCCGCCGTGAAGGTGTCCACGGTCCTGAAGTCGTACGGGCCCTCATTCGTCGTGACGCCGATGAACGTCTTTCCGGACGGCGGGAAGAGCACCGGGTCCGGTCGGGGCGACGGGGTTGGTCCGGCCGTCGCCGTCACGCTCGGTTCGGCCGTCGCAGCCCTGGTCGCCGCGGCATCCCTCGGCCCCCCGGACGTGGTCCTCGGCGCGATGACGAAGGCGTAGGTCAGCAGCAGCGCGGCGATCAACGCCATCGCGCCCCGCGGGAGGGTCAGCCTCGCCATGGCACACCCCGGTCGGTCGACACCCGCGACCTCGGCGGGCGGTGCTCCTCGATCGTGGCAGGAGCGGCGACGTCGGCGCTGTCGTCGCGCCGCCCGCCGCGGGCGGTCACGCCTGACGCGATCGCGATCAGCGGCGGGCCCAGGCCGGTCAGGAGGGTCAGGACCGGCCACGCCCGGAGCAGGGTCACGCTGTTGTCCAGCACGAAGCTCGCGCCGAGCAGGGCAGCGGCGAAGGCCGCCCACCCGAAGTGCAGCCGGAAGGTGGCGAGCGACTCCGTGGTGCGCAGCTTCCCCTTGGCCGTCACCACGAACGCGAGCTTGCGCCGCAGCAGCGCACCGACCGCGGCGGCCACGTAGACGGGACCGGTGAACAACGCCAGCGCCATGCCGACCAGGCCGATCTCCTCACGTTCGTGGGGAGCGATGTTGAAGCGGCGGAGCCAGAGCCACAGCGCGAACCAGGTGCCGATGGTCGAGCCCCACAGCGCCGACCACACGGTGGCGTCGAGTTGGGCCGTGCTCACACCGGTGAGCAGGTACATGGCCGTGGCGACGTTGCCCAGCAACAGGCTGACGGCCACGCTCGGGTAGTAGAACTGGAGCAGGCGGTACTGCCAGCGGCGTCGTGACCGCAGTTCGCGCGGCGCGCGCAGGTCGGGGCGTACCAGAATCTCGCAGATCCCGGCCGCCCACCGCTTCTGCTGGTTGAAGTAGTCCGCCCACGACGTCGGGCCTTCCCCGATGGCCACCACGTCCGGGGTGTAGACACCCTTCCACTGATTGCCTGTCTGCGGGTTGACGGCGGCGTGGACCCGGATGCTGGTGAGATGGTCCTCGATGATCGAGTCCTGGTAGCCGCCGACGCTCCGCCATGCCGCTGGTCGGTAGAGATGGCCGGTGCCGGTGAGCAGCGGCGCGTCCAGACCGTTTCCGCCACGCGCGATGAGCCCGTTGTAGAGGTACTGCTGGACCGACGCGCCGTGCGCGACCCAGTTCTGGTGCATGTTGCCGTAGACCTGGGGCGTCACCACGAAGGCGACATCCGGGTCGCGGAAGTAGCCGAGGGTCCGTTCGAGGAAGCCCGGCAACGGCACGTGGTCCGGGTCGACGTTGGCGACCACGTCGTAGCCGTGCTCGTGCTCCGCCCGCCAGGCGTTGTGATTGCCCGACTTCGTCCGGGCGCGAAACTCACCGCTCGGCTGGTTGTACTCCGGTCGGCCCCGACGGCTGAAGTGACGCACCCCGAGCCGCGCGGCCATCTCCTTCACCGCCGGGTCGTCACCCTCGTCGAGGATCCAGACGTCGACCTGGCCGCAGTACACGATCTGGGTCATCCTCCGCAGGGTTCGCTCGGCGACATCGATCGGCTCCTTGCTGGGCACGATCGTGGTGAGCAGGGCCACCCGCAGGCCGACCGGCGGATCGACCGGGACCGGATCCTTCGCGTTGAACGCGAACACCCAGATCACCACGTTCTGCGCGAGGCGGATCAGCTCCACGCCGACGACCACGCAGAAGCCGAGCCGGGCCGCCATCGTCTGCCAACTGCCGACCCCGATCACGCCCGGTCCGGGCACGTGGGCGGGAAGCAGCAGCCAGCCGATGAACAGCAGGCCGGCCGCACTGTTGACGAGAACGAAGAGCGTCAGGATCAGCCGTGACGCTGGCGAGACCGCAGGGCGGAACTCAACCGCCGCCTGCGGGTGCCGCGGCGCGACCAGGGGTCCGGCCGTGGTGCCGCATGCCGCGTACGCGCGGCGAGCTCTGACGTTTCGCTGACGACGATCGGAGGGCTGGCCGGACGAGGCCTGAACTGAGGAGACGACCGGAGCGCCGCCGCCCGACGTCCCCCTCCCACTGACGTGAGACAGGCGTGTATCGCCGGCGACGCCCACGTTGCCCCCAAGGAATGGAATCTGCCCGACACGAACTCGACCGCAGCTGATGCTATTCGGGCAATACGGTCAAAAGGTGCTGGTTGCGCAAATGACCCTGAGGTTCGGCCAGGGGGACCAGGCGGCGCCCACAACCGCCCTCATTCACCGGCCGAGCCGGCGTGCGCCCCCTGCGGTGCGTCGACGTGCGCCACGCGCGGGTCCACCTGTACCGACGCCCCGAGCAACGCGATCGACACCAGGACAGCCGCACACCATCGGGCGCGCGCCCGGGCAAGGGCGACCGCGCCGAGCGTCGCCCACGCCGGGAGCGTGAAGAGCAGAAACTGCGGCAGCCAGATCGGCGTCGCCTGCGCGACGAGCAGCAACACGAGCGGCGGTACCACCGCCCACGCGGTGTAGATGGCGGCGGAGCGCCGCAGCGGGAGGCTGAACAGCGCCAACACGAGCAGCACGACTCCCAGGGCGGTGACGCCGAACAGTTCCCGAGGGGTCGCGGCCAACACATCCAGGCTCGGAGCCGATCCCCGCGCGATCTGCGCGCCGGGCTGCTCCCCGAGCAGTACCAGCGCGGCGGCCGCGGGTAGCGCGCCGAGGAACGCGACGACCAACCATCGGCCGGCCACGCCGCGCCGAAAGGCGAACACGATCCAGCCGTGCCCGGCGAGCAACAGCAGCGCGGGACCGTGGCACAAGCCCAGAACCAGCACCGAGGCGCCGTAGACGGCGAAGCGCCCGAACGTCGGCCGATCGATGGCCAGCACGAGGAAGAGCGTGGCGAGCACGGCAGCGAGCACCGTCAGCGCGTACGGCTGGACCTCCTGCGCGTACCGCGTCGATGTCGGCAGCAGCGCGAAGATCACACCGGCCAGCAGGCCGACCCGCGGCGCGAACAGCCGGGCCGCCAGCACTCCGATGAAGGCCGCCGCAGCGGTGACGGCCACCATCGACGGCGCACGCGCCGCCAGGCCGGACGCGCCGAGCGCCTCCGTCCACCAGCGCATCAGCGCTGGAGCGACCATGCCCCAGGTCGCGGGTTCGTCCCTCGACAGGGCGGGCGCGCCGGCCCTGACAAGGCAGAGCGCGCCCATCAGCAGCGCCGGCACCAGCCACGCGGCGACCCGCCACCGGCGGGTGTCGGTTGCCGGGTCGGCGACGTTGCCGTGGTCTTCTCCCCAGGGGTCCTCGACGCTGACCTCCGTCGACGCCAGCCGGGGCAGGACTATGGTGTCCGCGTCCATCATGGTGTCTCACGCATTTCTGTCGGATCCGGCGGTCGAGGCCGCGCGAACCGACGCGCGGCCGGCGCCCTCAGGGCGTGCGGAGCGAGCAGCGCAAGCCCGCGCCGACGGGATGTCACCTGGAGCATAAGGACCAAACCCGGGCAGATGGCCTAGATGCGTCATAAGCACCGAAACGGTCGGCAAGTCATCGACCCCGCGATCCGGGACACCGATGCCGGCCGACCTGGTCAAGATCTACCGCCCAGCTCGGCTTGCGGCTGACCTACTACCGGAAACCCCGGCCATCCGGCCGGGCCGGTTTCACTCCGCGCCGACTACGCCGCGAGGCCCGTAGGTCAGGCGGCGCAGGGCGATCTCGGCGGGACCGACCTGCTTGCGCTTGTCGAGTAGGCGGGCGATCAGAACGGTCACCAGCCAGACGGCCAGCGCGATGATCAGGCCGGTCACCGTGGGGCTGCCGAAACGGTCGCCGAGGGCGAACGTGAAGGGCGCCAGGAGGACCAGCCAGGCCACCGACTGGAACAGGTATCCCGACAGGGAGCGCCGGCCCAGAGCCGAGAGCGCGCCGACGACGGGGCCGGGCCGGGTGACCCGCATGGCGATCAGGCCGAAGACGGCCACGTAACCCGGGCCGGCGAACATGCCGCTGCCGCCGTGGAGCATCAGCATCAGACTGGTGGCCGAATCGTCGACGTGCAGCCATCCGGCGCTGACCAGGGCCGCCGGGAGACCTCCGGCGACGGCGACGCCGAGTCCGAGGACGGCGGTCCACGTGAGCAGGGTCTTGTGGCGGGCCGGCTCTTCGAGCACGCGGCGGCGGGCGGCCCACATGCCCAGCCAGGCGATGATGATGAAGGGCAGGACGGTCAGCGTGTGCACAGGCCATTCGGCGAGGCGGTCCACCATGGACGCGAAGTACCCGGGCGCGGCGAGGGAGTCGACGTGGCCCGACGGCAGCGGGGCCGACCCGCCCGAACCTTCGAGGATGCCGCTCACCACGATGGCGCCAATGGCCAGGATCTCGACCGCCGACAGCGCCCAGAGCACCAGCACGATCCGGTGGAACTTGTCGCCACGGCGCAGCAGCACCAGGGTCATCACGATCCCGACGATCCCGTAGGCGCCGAGGAAGTCGCCGTAGTACAGCAAGGCGGCGTGCGCGAACCCGAAGACGACGAGCCAAAGATTGCGGCGCAACAGCACCGAGCGGACCTGCTTCGGCGTGGCGCCGGAGGCGTCCTGGCGGCGGGCGAGCTGGACGAGTCCGTAGCCGAACATCACGGCGAAGACCGGATATCCGCGGGCGTGGACGAGTTCGAAGAGCAGGAAGTTGAGGCCGCGGTCGGTGCCCTCTGGCGTGGCGTCGAGGCCGGGCTCGCCGGCGAAGACGACTCCGGCGACGTTGGCCAGCGCGATGATCAGCAGCATCGCTCCCCTGGCCAGGTCCGGCGCGAGGGTGCGTTCGGCGCGCCGCACCGGCCCTCTCGATGTCCGCGGTGTGGTGTCAATGCTCATGTTCGTCGCTCTCCCCGAGATCCACACTATAGTTTCAGAGAGAAAGTATCACAGATATACTAATGAGGGCTGGCATGATGGGGCCCAACTGTCCGGGGGCGAACGTGGGAGCCATGACCAGCGAGGACTTCGTTCCGGCGCAACTGCGCCGGCTGTGGGGAATATCAGAGCCCGCGCGTCTCGGGCGGCCCGCGGCCCTCGACGTCAACCTGGTCGTCGCCGCGGCGGTGGAGATCGCCGACCGCGACGGGCTCGGCGGCGTGACGCTTCCCAAGGTCGCCAAGAGCCTCGGCTTCACGAGCATGTCGCTCTACCGGCACGTCGGATCCAAGGACGAACTACTCACGCTCATGGCCGACTCCGCCCTGGGCCCGCCGCCGGACATGGACACCGCCGGCTGGCGCGAAGGGCTGCGCAGCTGGGCCTTCGCGCAGCGCGCGGTGTTCCAGCGTCGGCCATGGCTGACGCACGTGCCCACCTCCGGACCGCCCTCCGGACCGAACCAGATCGCCTGGATGGAGGCCGCGCTGGCGATCATGTCCCGCACCCGCCTCGACTGGGCGCACAAGGTCGGCGTCCTGTCACTGATCAGCGGCTACGTCGTCCAGTCTGTACGGCAGCACAGCGAACTCGCCGAGGGCAGGGCCGACGGCCAGGGGCAGGCCGATGCCGAGCGCGACTACGGCCGCGCGCTGGTCCGGCTCGTCGATCCTGAGCGCTTCCCCGAGACGGCCCGGCTGTTCTCCTCGGCGCTGTTCGAGGCGCCGCCGCCGGGCACCCCCGACGCGACGGTCGCCGACGCGGACTTCTCGCTCGGGCTGGAGCTGATCCTCGACGGCGTCACCGTCCGGATCGAGCCGGGTGACTCCTGAAGCGCGTCTCCGGCTCTTCTCGGCGTCCACCGCCACAATTCCCGGCCATGAACACCGAGAAAGCGATCAAGCTCCACCCCGACGCACGCCGAGATCAAGCGCGTCCGGCCGGCGGACACCGTACGTGGACTCGGGATCGGGTGACCGCAGGGCCTTGAGGAGATCTACTTCGTGAGGACGCCGAGCCCGCGGCAGGCAGAGTCCCCACGTGAGCAGGGCAGCCGGCCAAGCGAAACGCACGGTGGGCAGCTATCACCTTCGCGACCGATCGGCATCTTCCGTCGCGGCTGGTGGGTGTGGTTGACCCGCCCTTGTCACCCGGGTGCCGGCGCAATCAGCAACATGACCGAGGGGATGCGAGCCGAACGGACCAATGGGCTGGTCGTTCGGCTCCAGTTCGGATGCTGACCTCGGCCAAGGGTGCCACCAGCAGGCCTTCACGCGATCGGGATCGATGGCTAACGTCCAACGTGGACCCATGCTGATCACGGCGTGGGCCGAGCCCATCCGGGAAGGATCGGACATGATCATTGGGCAACGTCGGCGGGGTGGTGCGGGACGTGCCGCGGTCGCCGGGTTCGCGGCGCTGGTCACGGTGGCGGCGGGTGTCCCGGCGTACGCGGACGATCGGCCGGTCAAGCGACCGAAGCCGGTGGCCGGGGTGCACGCCGGTCAGGCGGGGATCAAGACCTTCGCCTCGCAGGAGGCAGCGGCGCGGACGGCACCGTACGGGTCGGTGGCGGCGGGCGAGTACAGCGACGCCCTGGCCGACCTGAAGGGCCTGCGTGGCACGGATTCGCGCTGGTACGAGGTGACCGACAAGGCGTACGACGCCGACGACCCGAACTACCGAGACCCGCAGTTCTCCAACTCCGGCGGCGGCGCGGGACTGGTGGCGGGCCGGGTCACCGGCCTGGCCGCCGGGAACGGCTGGACGTTCGCCGGTGGGGCCAACGGCGGCGTGTTCCGCAAGAAGCTCGGCGAGGGCGGGACGTGGCGGCCGATCTCCGACGGCATCCTCGCCCTGTCCACCGGTGACCTCGTCTACGACGAGAAGGCGGACACGCTGTGGTACGCGACGGGTGAGGCGAACACCGGCGCCACCAGCTACGCCGGCGCCGGGGTGTACCGGCTGCGGAAGGCCAGCACGGCGCGCGGCTTCTCGCAGGCCGATCGGGTCGGTGGGGACGAGCTGGAGTCGCGCAGCATCAACCAGTTGAAGTTCGACGGCGCCGGATGGGTGTACGCGGCGACCAGCCGGGGCCTGTGGCGGCACTCGACCGACCCGAGGCGGCACAGCGAACGCTGGCAGCTGGTATTTCTGCCCAACCCGGCCTCCGACACGGACGTCACCAGGCCGTACGACAACATCATCAACGACGTTCTCATCCAGCCCGGCACGGGCGGCAAGACCGTGCTGATCAACGCGGCGTGGCGTTCAGGTGCGGCCTACAACGGCTACTACCTGTCCACCCAGGGTGGCCAGCCGGGCAGCTTCACACGGGCCGCCCTGACCGGCGACATCAACAACGCCGATGTCGGCAACGCCGAGTTCGCCGCGTCGGTCGACGGCCGGCACCTCTACGCGGTGCAGTCGAGCCCGGCCGGGCTCGCCGCCGGCGCGAGCGCGCTGTCCGGTGTCTACCACTCCACCAACGGTGTGCTCGGTCCGTGGACCCGCATCGCGGACCCGGTCAAGCTCGAGAACTCGGGATCGGCGATCGGCGCCGACATGGGTTACCCGCCGGGTGTGCAGGCCTGGTACAACAACTTCGTCGAGGTCGACCCGACCAACCCCCGGCACGTCTACGTCGGGCTGGAGGAGGTCTACGAGACCGAGGACGCCGGCGCGACGTGGAAGACGATCGGCCCGTACTGGAACTTCGGATTCCCCTGCTTCGACCCGTCGATCCCGTCGGGCGGCTGCCCGTCGACCACCCACGCCGACCAGCACTCCATCGCCGTCTCCGGCGGCACCGTCCTGATCGGCAACGACGGTGGTGTCTACTCCCGCCCGCTCGCGCCGGCGGCCAGCAAAGAGGACGCGGACGGCCACGCCACCGACTGGACGAACCACAACGCGACGCTGCGTACCCTGCAGTACTACTCCGTCGGCACCGGGCGTGACCCCAACGGCCGTGGCTGGGCAGTCGCAGGCGGTCTGCAGGACAACGGCGGGTCGCTGCTGCGCGGCGGGGCGCGGAAGATGGTCAGCCCGTTCGGCGGCGACGGTGGTGACATCATCGTCAACCCGCGCAACGGCTGCCAGATCCTCGACGAGTACGTCTTCCTCGCGCTGTGGCTGACCACCAACTGCGGGCAGAGCAACGGGTCCACCAGCGCCATCTTCGACGTCACCGTGCCGGACATCAACGCCCGCTTCACCGCGCCGTTCCGCGCCATCCGCGGCTCGAAGAACGTCCGCGACGGGGCGAGCGAGCGGTGGGTGGCCGGCGGCAACTCCTTCTGGCGGCACGACCTGGCCTTCGCGTACACCCCGGCGGAAGCCGCCGCTGACGACGCGAACGGCTGGCAGCAGCTGTACGCGCTCGACAGCACCGGCGCCCGGCTCATCGTCGGCATGGACGCCGTGGCCGACGCCGCCGCCCCGGCGGACCCGGCCAAGGACACCTACCTCGCGGCCTGGTGCGGCCAGGCCAACTGCAACAGCGCGGGCTTCAACCGGGGCGTGGCCACCAACTGGGGCGGCAGCTGGACGGAACTCGACATGACCAGCCTGCCCAACCGCTACCCCAACGCGGTGACCTTCGACCCGAACGACCCGACCAACTCCACCATCTACCTCGTGTTCAACGGGTTCAACCGGCGCTTCATCGAAGGGCCGGGTGCCGGCGTCAAGCACGTCTACCGGGGCAACCTGACCAAGACCGCCACCGGGGTCTCGGTCGCCTGGACGGACCTGTCCGTCGGGTTCCCGGACGTACCCGCGACGGACGTGGTGGTGGTCGGCGACAAGCTCGTCGTCAGCACGGACCTCGGGGTCCTGGTCGCCGACCGGCGCGCCATGCCCGACCGCATCACCTGGCGGCGCGTCGGCGCCAACTCCGGCGCCTCCGGGGACGCCCTGCCGCTGACCGCCGTGTTCGACCTGCACGTCAGCGGCGACGGCAACCTCTATGCCGCAACCCATGGGCGCGGCATCTGGAAGACCCCGCTGAAGTCGCTGTAACGAAGGCATGCGACAGGCCCGCCCGAGCAGTCGGGCGGGCCTGTCGCCGCCCGACGGCCGCGACAACGCGCGGAGTAGGACACGTCCAGGCCCCCCGTAGATGGCGCTGCCTATTCTCCTTTCATCGACGTAGCCATATTCTCTCCTCGATCGACCCACGTCACCGTTCCGGTGGCCAGCGCCCGACCGGGCCGGCGTCGATCTGAGGAAGGATGAGGATGAGTCTCCCGAACAGCCGGGGCCGACGCGGCAGGATCGCCGCGCTCGCCATCGCCTCGGTGGCGGCCACCGCCGCCGCTCTCATGGGCACCGCCGCGGCTCAGGCCGCGCCCGCCACCGGCACTGTCCGGCCGGCCGGTGCCGCCGGCGTCGTCGCCGACAGCTACATCGTCGTACTCAACGACACCGCGACCCTGCGTGGCCGGGGCGTGGCGGTCACCGCCGCCGACCTCACCGCGCGGTACGGCGGCACCGTGGGGCACACCTACCAGCACGCCCTGCGCGGCTTCGAGGTGGCGATGCCCCGCGCCGCCGCCGAGCGCCTCGCCGCGAACCCGGCCGTGGCGTACGTGCAGCAGAACGGCATCCACACCATCAACGGTACGCAGAGCCCGACCCCGTCGTGGGGTCTGGACCGCGTCGACCAGCGCAACCTGCCGCTGAACAACTCGTACACCTACCCGGTCACGGGCAGCGGGGTGAAGGCGTACATCATCGACACCGGTATCAACTTCGCCCACAACGACTTCGGCGGGCGCGCGGTGACCGGGTACGACGCCGTCGACGGCGGCAGCGCCGACGACTGCAACGGGCACGGTACGCACGTGGCCGGCACGGTCGGTGGCTCGTCGTACGGCGTGGCCAAGGGCGTGCAGCTGGTCGGCGTCCGGGTGCTGAACTGCTCCGGCAGCGGCACCACCGCTCAGGTCGTCGGCGGCATCGACTGGGTCACCGGCAACCACTCCGCCGGCCAGCCGGCCGTGGCGAACATGAGCCTCGGCGGCGGGGCGGACACCGCGATCGACAACGCGGTGACCAACTCGATCAACGACGGCGTCACCTACGCCATCGCCGCCGGTAACGAGAACACCAACGCCTGCAACTCCTCGCCGGCCCGGGTCGCCGCCGCGATCACGGTGGGTGCCACCCAGAACAACGACGCCCGCGCGTCGTACTCGAACTACGGCTCCTGCCTGGACATCTTCGCGCCCGGCACGAACATCACCTCGGCCTGGTACAGCAGCAACACCGCCACCAACACCATCAGCGGTACGTCGATGGCGACCCCGCACGTGGCCGGTGTCGCCGCGCTGGTGCTGGCCCAGAACACCTCCTACACCCCGCAGCAGGTGCGCGACTACCTGGTCAACAACGCCACCAGCAACGTGGTGACCAGCCCGGGCACCGGCTCGCCGAACAAGCTGCTGTACGTCGTCAACGGCACGCAGACGAACGACTTCTCCGTCTCGGTCTCCCCGACCTCCGGCTCGACCACGCCGGGTGGCTCGGTCACCGCGACGGTGAGCACCACGACCACCTCCGGTAGCCCGCAGACGGTGAACCTCTCGGCCAGCGGCCTGCCCAGCGGCGCGAGCGCGTCGTTCAGCCCGTCGTCGGTGACCTCCGGCAACTCGTCCACCATGACGATCACCACGTCCGGGTCCACGCCGGCGGGTACCTACACCGTCACCGTCACCGGTACCGGCTCGGTGACCCGTACCACGACGTACACCCTGACCGTCGGCTCCGGCGGCGGATGCAGCAGCCCCGGCCAGAAGATCACCAACCCGGGCTTCGAGTCCGGCACCACCGGCTGGACCTCGACCTCCGGGGTGATCGGCCAGCACGGCTCCAGCGGCCAGCCGACGCACGGTGGCACCTGGAACGCCTGGCTGGACGGGTACGGCACCAGCCACACCGACTACGTGTACCAGAACGTGACGCTGCCCTCCGGCTGCAGCAGCTACACGTTCAGCTTCTGGCTGCACGTCGACAGTGCCGAGACCACCACGAGCACCGCCTACGACACGCTCAAGGTGGAGGTGCTCAACTCGACCGGTTCGACCGTGCTGGGGACCCTGGCCACCTACTCGAACCTGAACAAGGCGACGGGGTACAGCCAGAAGTCGTTCAGTCTGGCCGCGTACGCCGGGCAGACGGTCCGGCTGCGCTGGTACGGCGTGGAGGACTCCTCACTGCAGACCTCGTTCGTCATCGATGACACCGCGCTCAACGTGTCCTGATCCACGCTGAGTCACCGGCGCCCCGCCCGGTCCGAAACCAGTTTCGGACCGGGTGGGGCGCGGCTCTTGCGGCAGTGGACAAACTCATCACCGCCATGGCCGATGCCCAGTCCCTGGATCATCCACCTGCTCCAGCCACGGCTGGACGCTGGGGCGCTGGGGTCTGTTCGAGGTAGCCCTGGCCAGCCGTGCACGTACCACCGGCACGCAAATCGTGAAGGTGCCTGCTGCGTTCACCTCCCAGCGGTGCAGCCGCTGCGGGAACACCGACCGGAACAACCGCGAAAGCCAAGCGATGTTCCGGTGCGGGTCCTGCGGATACCAGGCCAACGCGGACGTGAACGCGGCCATCAACGTCAGGGACGCCACCGAGGCGGTGCCCCCACTCACCGGGCGGGCAGTCCGGGACAGGAGCCGAAACGCGTCCTGTCGACCACCCACCCAGCGTCGCAGGCAACCGACGCCGGAAACGGGAATCTCCTGCCCATAGGCGGGGGAGGATGTCAAGCATTCATGCCTTGTTGGGGCTGACCAGTCCTGTCTGGTAAGCGATGACAACCAGTTGCGCGCGGTCGCGCGCACCCAGTTTCGCCATCGAGTGGCTGACATGGGTGCGCGCGGTGGCCGGGCTGAGAAACAACTCGGCACCGATCTCGTTGTTGCTCAGTCCCTGTCCCACCAGGGCCAGCACTTCGCGCTCGCGCTGGGTCAGCACCGCGAGCCGGTCCTCCGCGGCCTGGGTAGCTGTTCGTTGCGCGGTGAACTGGCCGATGAGGCGTCGGGTGATCCGCGGCGCGAGCAGCGCGTCTCCGGCGGCGATCACCCGGATGGCGTGCAGGAGTTCGGCCGGTCCGGCGTCCTTGAGCAGGAAGCCGCTGGCGCCGGCTTGTAGTGCCTCGAAGACGTATTCGTCGGTGTCGTAGGTGGTGAGGATGAGGACTCGGACCTGCTCCAACCCGTGCGTCCCGGTGATCTGGGTGGTGGCGTGAATCCCGTCCAGCTTTGGCATGCGGATGTCCATGAGGACGACGTCGGGGCGGGTGGCGCGGGCCCGCTCGACGGCTTCGGCGCCGTTGGTGGCTTCTCCTACCACCAGGATGTCGTCCTCGACGTCGAGCAGGACCTTGAAGCCGGATCGCACGAGACCCTCATCGTCGGCGAGCAGCACTTTGATCGGAGCGTTGGTTGACGGTGACGCGGCCGTTGCGTTCACAGGCGCGACCCGGTCGGCGCGAGGGGCAGCCGGGCCATGACTTCGAACCCTCCGCCCGGAGTCGGCTTGGCGTCGAGTTCTCCGCCCAGCAGTTGGCAGCGCTCGCGCATGCCGAGGATCCCGCGGCCAGGCCTGGCCGAGCTGCCGGTGCCGGTCGGATGCTGGGCCGGTAGGTGCGGGTAGGCGGGGTCATCACCAGGGGCGGCACGGCGGCCCTCATCGGTCACCCGGATCTCCAAGACGTCGATCCCCGGGTTCAGCGCTACCGTCACCCGGGTCGGGCCGACATGACGTATCACGTTGGTGATCGATTCCTGCAGGATTCGGTAGGCAGCACTCCCCACCGCGCTCGGCAACGGCGCCGCGGGCGAGCTCTGCTCGAGTTTGATGTCGAGTCCGGCATCGCGTGCCTTGGCGGTGAGCTCGTCGATCTGCTCAAGCCCGGGGTACGGCACGCGCCCGTTGTTGTCGTCACGGAGCACCCCGAGGATGGCTCGCATCTCTCGCAGCGCCCGGGAACTGGTCTGCTCGATGGTTTTCAGCGCCTCGCGTGCCACTTCCGGCCTCTTGTCGAGCACGTGCGCGGTGACACCGGACTGGACGTTGATGATCGCTATGGCGTGAGCAACGGTGTCGTGGACCTCGCGCGCGATCCGGAGCCGTTCGGCGTCGACCCGCGCCCGCGCTTCCTCCTCGCGAGTGCGTTCAGCCAGCTCAGCGCGCTCCTGAGCTTCGGCTGCGATGACCCGTCGAGACCGGACGGACTCGCCGAGGGCTGCGCTCATGACCGACGCTCCGATCCGGAAGAACACCCAGCCGATGGCGGCGCGCGGCTCGATGTCGGCTGCGGCGACCAGCCACCCGACGGAGAGCACCGTGGTACCCACACCAGCTACCACCAGCGATCGGCGCCCGTCACCGTACGCGGTGAGGGTGTAGAGGGCGACGAAGAGCCCGAGCCAGCCGGGCCCGTCCGGGAAGTCGAGACCGTAATACACCAGGCTGGCGAGCGCGGTGGTGACAAACACCGGAACCGGCCACCGGCGGCGGACGGCCAGGACCAGGCCACTCACCATCAACAGCGCGTATCCGAGGTTTCCGAAGTCGGTGAGCGGGCGCGGTGCCCCCTCGATGGCAACCTTGGCGACCGTGCCCTGCACCTGCATCACGGTGACGAAGAGCGCGAGCGCCACGTCTTGCGCCACCCTTTGCACGGGAAACGACACGGCACGTGGTTGCATGCCGTGATCCTACTGTTCTCGCCCACGGACAACGCTCGGCAGAGATGCGCGACCTGCTACGCCGACGGGCGTAGTGAGATACGAGGCCGGCTACGCCCAATTGCGTAGACGCTGCCATCCCCTGTCAGAGGCCACGGCAGCCTCCCCGGCGCGATGATCACCGCCATGAGCGATCACCGTCACCCACTTCGAGGAGCGCGCCATGCGTAGATTCTTCGCCGGCCTCGCGGCCCTGCTGATGCTGGCCGTCGTCACGCAGTTCTTCCTGGCTGCCAGCGGTGCTTTCGACACGGCACCTAACGATGAGTCCTTCCAGCCGCACCGCGCGCTGGGCGGCGGAATCGTCCTGATCGCGGTCCTGGTGACCGTCGTCGCCGCGATAGCTCGGATGCCCGGGCGGCTCATCGGGCTGAGCGGCCTGGTCGCCGGGCTCGCGGTTGTCCAGTTCGTGATCAAGGGGATCGCCACGGCGCTCGACGGCACCGCCGGCGGGCTCGTCTTCGGCCTGCACGCGGTCAACGGTCTCGCCATCGTGGCAGTGACCGGGATGATCATCGGTCAGGCCAGGCAGCTGTCCAGGCCGGCCGCGCAGCTGTCCAGGCCGGCCACGCCCGCGCGACAGGCGCCATGACCACCGGGCTGTGGATCATTCTGGACCACGTCGTCGCGCTGCTGAGCATCGCCGCATGGTTCGCGGCCGGCGTCACACTGGCGCTGCGGCGTATCCGGCTGGCGCCTGCCGTCCTCGTCGCCGCGGTGCTCGTGACGCTTGTCCGGGTGGGCACGGTGGCGATGCTGGCCGGCCGGGGATGGTGGTTCGTACAGGAGAAGGTGCTGCTGGGGCTGCCGATGCTAGGGGCTGCCGGGGCCGTCGCCGTGCTGCTCGCCGGCCCGCAACTGCTCGCGGTAAGACGGGGGCGAGCAGCTGGAGGGTCGGCACGTGGCGTGGTCTCGGTGTTCACCGCGGGTTACTCGGCGCTGGCCGGTCTTGTGGTGACCTTCCTGGTCGGATACCCGCTCACCTTGAGCGCGGCCTTGATCACGATCTCGCTCGTGTGCGCCGGCGCGTTGCTGACCGCGCGCGTGATCGCGCCTCCCGCCGAGAACACCGCTGATGCGGGCGTCGCGCAGGCGCCGGAGGGCCGACGCGCGATCTCGCGCCGCCGGTTCCTCGGCTGGACCGGTGGCGCGGTCGCGGTTACCGCGGCCGGTGCCGGCACCGGGCTGTCGTTCCTCCCCGCCGAATCGGTGACCAGGGGAGGCGGCCCCGGGCGCTCGTCCCGAACGGCCGTGTCGGTGGCCGACCTACGGGGCTCCGGCTCACCGGCACCGGGTGGCATCGTGCGGCGGCAGGTGCTCACCGCGAAGAAGGCCACCGTACGGCTCCCGTCCGGGCGAGAGATCGACGCGTGGACCTACGACGGCGAGGTCCCCGGTCCGGCGATCACCGCGACCCAGGGTGACCTGGTCGAGGTGCGGCTGCGCAACGCCGACATCGAGGACGGGTTGACCCTGCACTGGCACGGCTACGACGTACCGTGCGGTGAGGACGGCGCGCCGGGTGTGACCCAGCTGGCGGTGGCACCCGGTGAGGAGTTCGTCTACCGGTTCCGCGCCGACCAGGTCGGCACCTACTGGTACCACACCCATCACGCGTCCCACATCGGCGTACGCAAGGGGCTGTACGGAACCCTCGTCGTGGAACCGCGCGACGGACAGCGAGCCGACGAGCCCTCCGCGGCGGAGCGGGTGGACCTGACCCTGCCCGTGCACACCTTCGACGGCGTCGTCCTGATCGCCGGCAGGGACGACCGGACCGAACACCCCGCACCACCCGGTGCACCCGTGCGGCTGCGATTGATCAACACCGACTCGGATCCGCACCGGATCGTCCTCGCCGGTACCCCGTTCCGGATCTCGGCCGTCGACGGCCGAGACCTCAACCAGCCGGGCGAGGTCAGTGACGTCGGCCTGCGCCTGCCGGCCGGCGGGCGATTCGACCTGGTGTTCGTCATGCCGGACACCGTCGTGGCACTCGTTGTCGACGACGATCTCGTCGGCGGGCTGCGCCTGCGCCCGCCTGGCGATACCTCCGGTGCGGCGCGCATCGAGGACACGTCCGACTTGCCGGAGCTCGACCTGCTGCGGTACGGAGCTCCGGCCGCCGTACCCTTCGATCCCCGCAAGGCTGACCGGCACTTCACCATGGTCCTCGACCGCGGAGTGGCCATGGTCGACGGCCGACCGGCGTATGCGCACACCGTCAACGGCCGAGGCCACCCCTCCATTCCCGACCAGCTCGTCACCGAAGGCGACATCGTCCGGTTCACCGTCGTCAACCGAAGCCTGGAAACGCACCCCTGGCATCTGCACGGCCATCCCGTGCTGATCCTGTCCAGGGACGGAACGCCGTCGACGGGCAGCCCGCTGTGGGTGGACACATTCGACGTCCGGCCCGGCGAGACATGGAAGGTCGCATTCCGCGCTACGAATCCCGGCATCTGGATGAACCATTGCCACAACCTGCCCCACGCCCACCAGGGCGGCATGATGCTGCGACTCCGCTACGACGGCGTCACGACGCCATTCGGCGGCTCGCACGGCGGAAGCCCGGGCCATGGCCACTGATCCAGCTCGCGCCGCTCGTCAGCCCGCTGGGTACGCGGACGATCTCAAGTCGAAACTCCTTGCCCTGGTCCACCGGCACAGCCGGGCCATCATCGACGCCGAACTGCATCGGCTGGCCCGTCGAGCCCCGTCCCTCTCCCCTGCCGACTTGGACGTCATCAACACGGTGCTGGAAGAGCTCGCCGAGTCGGCGATTCTCGCCCCGCTGCGAAACGCACCATGGGAAACAGCGCTTCCGCTGACGCGCATTTTCGGCGTCGGAATGAACACCGATGACATGAGAACGGAAATGGCTGGTTCACGGCGAGTGGGCGTCCTGGATGTCCCGCGACCTTCTTGATCCCTAGCTTCGTACGCAGGCGACGGATCAAGGCGTTTGATTGCATCGTTCAACGATTTGAGGAGAAGATGATGACAACCGAGGCTCCCCGTACGGATGGAGCTCTGGCGGGACTGGCCCGGTTCTGTTACCGGCGCCGCCGGCTGGTCCTCCTGGCCTGGATCGTGGGCGTGATCGCCGTGGCGTTCGTCGGCTTCAACTACGGCGCCGCCTCCGACAACGACTACGCCGGTGGAGACTCCGATTCCGCCAAGGCGCAGGTTCTGATCGAGAAGCACTTCCCCGAGCAGCAGGGGGACACGCTGACTCTCGCGATCAAGGCGGAGAAGGGGATCGACGATCCCGCCGCCCGGCAAAAGATCGAGAAGATCATCGCCGATCTGGACGCCTCACCCGTCACCGGGCCGGTGACCTCGCCGTATCAGGACGAGAACCTGGTGACGAAGGATCGTCGTATCGCCCGTACGACCATCCCGCTGACCGACAAGGATGTGGCGAAGACCGAGGTCAAGCCTCTGGTCGACACGGTCAAGGACGCTTCCGGTGACGGCGTGACGCTGGGGCTGGGCGGGGACAAGGCGGAAAAGGCCGAGACCCCCCCGCAGGGTCCGGCCGAGGGTGTGGGCCTCCTGACGGCGGCGGCGATCTTGTTCATCGCCTTCGGGTCGCTGGTGGCGATGGGCCTGCCGATCGTGACCGGACTGATGGCGGTCCTCGGCGGCGTCGCCCTGATGAAGCTCGTGGGACATCTGATCCCCTCGCCCGATTTCACGGTGTTCGTCGCCGTGTTGATCGGGCTCGGTGTCGGCATCGACTACGCACTGTTCATCCTGACCCGCTACAAGGACAGCCTGCAGGACGGCGACGAGCCCGAGAGCGCCACGGTCAAGGCCATCACCACCGCGGGTCACGCGGTGCTGTTCGCCGGCACGACCGTCCTGATCGCGCTGCTGGGCCTGATCGCCATGGGACAGAAGATGATGACCGGCGTGGCCATCGGCGCGTCAGTGACCGTGCTGGTGACGATGATCGCCGCGGTGACCCTGCTGCCGGCGTTCCTGGGCTTCATCGGCCACAAGATCAACTCTCTGCGCCTGCCCCGTCGCACGTCCCGCCGGCCCAGGGCCGATGGTGTCCCGTCCCCGAAGCGCCGCACCTCCGCCGAGCGCTGGGCCGCCGTGGTGCAGCGCAAGCCGCTGGTCGCCGCGATTCTGGCCAGCGCGATTCTGCTGGTGCTGGCCGCCCCCGCGCTGTCGATGCGGCTGAGCCTGCCCGACGCCAGCGTCCAGCCCCACGACCGGAGCAGCTACACCTCGCACAGGATCATCTCCGAGGGCTTCGGTCCCGGCTACGGCGCACCCCTGATCTTCGCCACCGAGGTCGACTCCAAGGACGCCGATCTGAGTTCCGTCGTCGACGCGGTCAGGAAGACCGACGGCATCGCCTACGCCACGCCGCCCCGGGTCAGCAGGGACGGGCAGGCCGCCATCTTCATGGCCTTTCCCAAGACCGGATACCAGGACGAGGCGACCGCAAACCTGGTCCACAAGCTCCGCGACGACGTGCTGCTCAAGGCACCCGGAGGCGAAGAGGTCTACCTCGGCGGCCCGAACGCCGGCGCGATCGACTTCGCCGAGGACACCAGCTCGCGCCTGCCCCTGATGATCACGGTCGTCATCGTGCTGTCCCTGCTGCTGCTGGTCGCGCTGGTCCGGTCGGTCACGATCGCGCTGCAGGCCGCCGTGATGAACCTGCTGTCGATCGGCGCCGCCTACGGCGTGCTGGTCGCGATCGTGCAGTGGGGATGGCTCGGCTCGGCGCTCGGTTTCCCCACCGAGATGCCGATCACGACCTGGGTACCGATGATGATGTTCCCGCTCCTGTTCGGCCTGTCGATGGACTACGAGGTCTTCCTGATCTCGCGGGTCCGTGAGGAGTACGAGCGCACCGGCGACACCCGCGGGGCCGTCACTCGCGGACTGGCGCGGACCGCCAAGGTCATCACGGCCGCGGCCGCCATCATGATCGCCATCTTCACGACCGCCCTGCTCGGCCCCGACGTCTCGATCAAGCAGATCGGTCTGGGCATGGCCGTCGCCGTACTCGTCGACGCCACCATCATCCGGATGATCCTCGTCCCCGCGGTGATGGAACTGTGCGGCGAGGCCAACTGGTGGATGCCCGGACGCCGCTCACCGAAGGCGATCTCGGCTGCACAGGCCAGGGTCGGAGTCTGACCCTTCCACGAGTCGGAGTGCGGGGAACCCTCGGACGGGCGGGCTCCCCGCACTCTCTGCGAAGCTCCGGAGAGCGCATTCCGAGGTGCTGGAGGACCCGTCGAGGACCTGCTGATCGAGATCGCGGACGCGGTGCACCAGGTCCACGCCGCGTCCGCCGACAGCACCGCCGAGGTGCTCCGCGCCTACCGGGACGACCTGCGGGAGGACCTCGAACTGGTGGAGCGGACCTGGCCCGGTACAACACGGTGCTCGCCTCGACCGTGCAGCACGCCGACTCCCCGGGAGATGTCCCGGGTGCTCGATGCGCCACTGCCGGTCTTCGACACCGTCGTCGTGGACGAGGTGACACGCAGGTCCGCGAGGTGCAGGTCGAGCGGGCGCTCCTCCATGACCGCTCGACCTGCACCTCGCATCGTCTCCTGCAACGGCGACGCGTTTGGCGACCGAGGCGGGGCGACCAACCAAGGCGCTCCGCCGATAGTGGTAGGCGCCTCGCCAGTGGGCGAGGTCCTTCGGGGCCTGCGATCGGTGCGGAACCTCTCCGATCAGCAGAGCCCCGAAGGATGCCTCGACGGTCTCGGTCAGCCGGCCGCGCCGTACATGCCCAGTTCGTAGATGGAATAGCCCCAGTTCGTCTTCCGGTCGACACCCTGCATCCGCACGAAGCGGACCGGTGTGTCGTCGTCGAGCCTGACGACGTCGAGGGCGCAGCTGGAGTCGGTCACGTCCCGCGCTGTCCGCCAGGTGACGCCGTCGGTCGAGGTCTGGATCCGGTATGCCGTGGCGCAGGCGGACTCCCAGTTGACCGTCACGGCTCCGATCACCGACGGCCCGGCCAGCTCGACCTGGACCCACTCGGTGTCGGAGTATCCGGACGCCCACCGTGTGGCGTTGTCGCCGTCGTTGACGAACCGCGGCGCGAGCCGGTCGAGGTTCTGCTCGACGCTGGAGGCGGTCGCGGTTCCCGAGAGCGCCAGGTTCTCGACGTCGCCGATCCCCCACAGCTCAAGGGTCAGCTTGGCTTCGAACAGGAAGGTGTCGAGCACGCCGTCGGCGATGCGCACCGGTGCCCGGCCCCACGTGTTGTCCGGCGGGTCGACGACGAGCGTCCGCGCCTGCTCCATCAGCGCCTGTGACTGTGCGGTGAACGCGTCCGAAGCCGGCTCGTCACCGCCGACCCTGGCCTGCAGCGCGTCCAGCATGCGCTGCGTCGACCGCCCCCACAGCTCCGTCGCGTCGAGCCACGGCGAGGCGTCGGAGACGAAGCCGGGGTCGACCGCGCCGGCGCGGATGTCGGCGGGTGCGGCGGCGATCCGGTCAACGTGGGCCCGAAGGCCGGCGACTGCGCCGCTGCGGTCGCCGCCCCGCCAGGCCGCCCAGAACGCGTCGATCGCCGCATCCAGGACCGGTGCCTGCGACTGCCACGGGGCGCCGAAGCTCGGGGCGAGGTGGTTGAGGTCACCGAAGACCAGCAGAGCCTCCGTCGCGGCGGGGTCGCCTCCGCTGAGGTAACGCATCGCCTCCCGCCAGTTGCGTGCCGCGTCGTACGCGCGGTCGTTCCAGGTGAAGTCGGCGAAGCCGAAAATCGCGACCTTGCTCGCCGCGGCCTGGTTCATCGGGTTCGACACGATGCCAGCGAGATGGTCCGACAGCCCCGCTTCGCGCTTGTCGTACGGCGCCAGCAGCAGCCGGCCCCTGGTGTTGCCGTAGTCGTTGACCGGGTAGTTGTCCCACACGAACACCTTCCGGCCGAACAGCTGGGAGATCCGCTCCGCCTCGGCGATGGTGATGCTCGGCGGGACGACGGCGGTGCCGGTCCACATCACGACGACCTCGGGGTCGAGGAACGTGCGCCACGACTGCTTGTACGGCGTCTCGGACAGGTCGCCGTACTGGGTCGGGACGGTCTGCAGCGCCCACGTGCCGCCGTGGGTCTCGACGAAGGTCTCCTGCACGTAGCTGAGCAGCTCGGCCTGGGCGCGGCCGACGCTGGCCTGGGTGGCGGTGCCGTAGCGGGCGGCATCCTCGGCGCAGTTGAAGCGCAGGGCGATGTCATCGAGCGGGATGGAGTAGGCCCGCACCCCGATGTCGTACATCGCCTGGAACTTCGCCAGCAGGGCGCCCCGGTCGGCCGTGCCGCTGTAGCAGATGGTGTTGCCCGGGGACAGCGCGAAGGTGAACCGTACGTGGTGGGCGTTCGCCTGATCGACCAGTTCGCTCAGCTCGGCCAGCTTCGCCGCCGGGTACGGCTCACGCCAGCGCGCCCGGTGGTACGGGTCGTCCTTCGGCGCGTAGATGTAGGTGTTGGCCTTGACGTCTCCGTAGAACGCGAGCTGGTTCAAGCGCTCCTGGTGGGTCCACGGCGCGCCGTAGAAGCCCTCGATGGTGCCGCGCAGCGGCATCGCCGGGTAGTCGCTGACGGTGGCACCAGCGATGCGCCAGCCGCCGTCGTCGGTGGGAAGGAACAGCTGTCGCAGGGTCTGCACGGCGTAGTACTGCCCGGCGGCGTCGGTGCCGCCGAGGGCGACCGTGCCGAGCGGCGCATCCGCTCGGGCAACGGTGAGCGCGTAGCCCTCGGCGTGCTCGGGTACGGCGGTCGCGCCGAGCGCGGCCGCGACGTCGGGCCGGTCTGCCGGGCCGAGCCGTATCGACAGCGGCGCGCGGCCCGAGGGTGCGGTCACGACGTCGACGCGGTCGGCGCCGTGGCTGGTCAGCAGGTCGACGAGCAGCCGCCGGGCGGCGCCGTCGGTGTCCTGGCCGGTGACCAGTTCGACCCTACCGGGGACGACGACGTCGTGGCCGGAGCGCGCGATCTGGTGGGGAACGGGCGTTATCTGAGGCAGCGGGACCGCTGGTGTCACACCGGCGGCCGGTGCTGGCGCGGCGAGCAGGGCGGCGGTCAGCCCGGCGCCGAGTGTCCGGGCCAGCCACCGCGACAGGCGGGAGTGTCGTTTCACGAGGTCCTCCGACGCGTGGGTGCGAGGCGGTGTGGTGGTGGGCACCGGGTTCAGTTGTCCTTCAGCCAGGGGTCTTCGGGCTTCGGCCGGTCGAACGTGGGCCGCGCCTCCTGCCAGTGCCCGCGGGTGAAGTCGGGCACCTTGACCGCGTGCATCTGGCCGGTCTTCAACGACTCGTGGCTGAGCGGGATCACCGAGCACCATGCCGCCGAGTCGTAGACGTCGATGTCGGGGGTCATGCCGAGCCGCATCGTCTGGACCAGACGCCAGATGGCGATGAAGTCCCCGCCGCCGTGACCGCCGTACCGGTTGGCCAGCTCTTCCAGCGTCGGCCACAACCAGTGGTCGTGCTGCCGCAGGATCGTCGTGTAGTCGGTGCCGGTCCGCCAGGCGTGGTTCCGGTGGCCGAGCGACTCGAGGTAGACCCGGCTGTTGTCCAGCTGGATCGTGCCTCGGGTGCCGGTGAGCGTGGTCTCCCGGCTGTACGGGTGCGGGGAGTTCACGTCGTGCTCGACCCGGATGAACCGGCCACTGGTGGTGGTGACGAAGCAGGTGTGCCGGTCGCCGGAGATGTAGGGCTCGTCATCCCACGACGAGTGGTCGGGGCCCACCCGCGGGTCCTCGGAACGGAAGAGCGCCAGCGCCTTGGGCAGGGACGCCACGGCGATCAGTTCCTCGAACCGGTCGCCGCGGTTGATGCCCAGGGTGGCCGACACCGGCCCCAGGCCGTGGGTGGGGTAGTGCGAGGCGTTCATCCTGGTCTGCCAGCGGCGCCGCCAGTGCTCGGGGTAGTAGGCGCCGCCGAACAGGTACGGCCAGCGCAGGTCGTGGACGTACCCGCCGGAGGCGTGCTGCAGGTCGCCGAAGAGCCCTCGGTGGGCCATGTTGAACATCGCCATCTCGGGCCGGAAGTAGTTGACGTTCTCCAGCAGGATGCAGTGCTTCCGCGTCCGTTCCGAGGTGCGGACCAGGTCCCAGATCTGATCGAGGTACGGCGCGATCGGCACCTCCACGGCGACGTGTTTGCCGTGCTCCATGGCCGCCTTCGCCATCGGGTAATGCCACTCCCAAGGGGTGGCGATGTAGACGAGGTCGATGTCGTCGCGGCGAAGGAGGTTGAGGTAGTCCTCCTCACCGGCGGAGTAGCCGACCGGCGGGGTGTCCTGGAAGCCCTGCTGCATGATCCGGCCGATGGTGCGGTTGACCCGCTCGGGACGGAAGTCGCAGACCGCGGTGACCGTGCCGACCGCGGCAAAGCGCAGGTCCTGGCCGCCGCCGCGTTCGCCGAGGCCGATGAGCCCGACGCGGACGCGGTCGAAGCCTTCGAACGGCACGTTGGCCATGCTCTTCTCGTCGCTGCCGCGCGACGGTTCGGCGCCGGTGGGGTCGGCTGCGGCGGGGGCGCCGACGACGCCGGTCAGGCCGGCGGCGGTGCCCAGCACGACACCGGATCGGAGCAGGTCACGACGGGACGGACTGAACTGGGGCGGTGGGACCACAGCGATCACTCCTCTGTGACGGTTTCTGATCGAACTTGCCTGATTACTCGAACTGATGAGCAGTGTCAATCAAACACTCATCGATGGCAAGTGGTAGACCAGCATCTTTGCGCTGTCCTGATCGAATCGCGTGCGACGCATTGCTCAACTGCCGGCTGTTCATTTACGCTCGGGTCACTGCCTAGCCGAGCGGTTTCGCGCCCCGGCTGAGGTGCATCGTGGGCAGCGGTCGGGAGCGGTCATGACACACGTCGACGAAGAAATCGCCAGCCAACCGGAGTGCTGGCAACGAGGCGTTGCCCTGGCAGGCTCGATCGCCGACCAGCTGCCGCGACGTGGCGAGCGGGTCGCCGTCGTCGGCTGCGGCACGTCGTGGTTCATGGCGATGGCGTACGCCGCACTGCGCGAACGGGCCGGCCACGGCGAGACCGACGCGTTCGCGGCGTCGGAGTTCCCGAAGCAGCGCCGCTACGACCGGGTGCTGGTGATCAGCCGCTCCGGCACCACCACTGAGGTGCTGGATGTCCTGCGCGACATCGCGGGCAACACCCGGACCACCGGCATCCTCGGCGACGCGCGGTCGCCGGCGGTGGCCCTCGTGGACGACCCCGTCTGCCTGCCGTTCGCCGATGAGAAGTCGGTGGTGCAGACCCGGTTCGCGACGACCGTGCTGGCGATGCTCCGCGCGCACCTCGGCGAGAACCTCGACCGGGCGCTCCGCGACGCGGCGGAGGCCCTGGCGGCACCGCTGCCGCTGGATCCTGCGGCGCTGGAACAGGTGACGTTCCTCGGCCGGAACTGGACCGTCGGCCTCGCCCACGAGGCGGGGCTCAAATGCCGCGAAGCCGCCCGCTTCTGGGCGGAGGCATACCCGGCGTTGGACTACCGGCACGGCCCGATCGCCATTGCCGGCCCCGGTCGGGCGGTGTGGGCATTCGGGGCCGTGCCGGCGGGGTTGCCCGACGAGGTGACGCGCACCGGCGCCACCTTCGTCCACTCCGCACGCGACCCGATGGCCGATCTGATCCTCGCGCAGCGGCTGGCCGTCGCCCTGGCCCTCCACCGAGGGCTCGACCCCGACGCGCCGCGCCACCTGACCCGCTCGGTGGTCCTGGCGACCCGTGGCGAGACCGACGGTGCGGTGCTCGACGGGCCGGCCGGATGATCCTCACCGTCACGCTGAACGCCGCGCTTGACGTGACGTACCGCGTCCCCGCCCTCGTGCCCGGCGCCACGCACCGGGTCACCGAGGTGGCCGAGCGGGCGGGCGGCAAGGGCGTCAACGTCGCCCGCGTGCTGCGCACCCTCGGTGACCCCGTCATCGCCACCGGGCTGGCTGGTGGCGCCGGTGGCGCCCGGATCCGGTCCCTGCTGGCCGACGAAGGGGTACGGGAGGCGTTCGTGCCGATCGCGGCCGAGTCCCGGCGCACCGTGGTGGTGGCCGAGCCGGATGCGGCGACCGGGCTGTGGGAACCCGGGCCGATCGTCACCCCGAACGAGTGGACCGCGTTCCTCAGCCGGTTCGCCGACCTGGTACGCGGCGCGGAGGTGGTCGCGCTCTCCGGCTCCCTGCCACCGGGGGTTCCGGTCGACGCGTACTGTGCGCTGATCGAGGCGGCACGCGGCGCCGGCGCCTGGACGGTGCTGGACAGCAGCGGTGACGCATTGCGCCACGGCCTGAGCGCCAGCCCTGACCTGGTCAAGCCGAATGCCGAGGAACTCGCCGGCCTCGTCGGGCATGCGCTCCCCCGGCCGGCCGCGGCCCTCGACGCGTTACGCGCGCTCGCCGCGCGTACCGTCGTGGCCTCGTTCGGCCCGGAGGGACTGCTCGCCCTGACCAAACAGGGCAGCTGGCACGCATTCCTGCCGCATCCGGTCGCCGGCAACCCGACCGGGGCGGGGGACGCCTGTGTCGCGGCGCTCGCGCACGGCATGATCCACCCTCGGCCCTGGCCGGAACGGCTCGCCGACGCGGTGGCGCTGTCAGCGGCGGCGGTCAGGGCGCCGGTGGCCGGAAGCCTGGACCTGTCCGACTACCGGCGGTTGCGCCGAGCTGTGATCGTCAAGGAGGCGTGATGCCACTGGTACCGACCGGACAGATCACCACCGCGGCTCCGGTCTGCGCGTTCAACGTGATAACCCTGGAGCACGCAGAGGCGATCGTCGCCGGCGCGGAGGCTGCGGGGCGACCGGTCATCCTGCAGATCAGCGAGAACGCCGTACGGTTCCACAACGGTCGGCTCGCGCCGATCGCCGCCGCGACCCGAGCCGTCGCCGCGACGGCCACCGTCGACGTGGCGCTGCACCTCGACCACGTCGTCTCCCCCGACCTCTGGCGGCAGGCGCCGGAGCACGGCTTCGGCTCGGTCATGGTCGACGCGTCCCGGTTGCCGTACCGGGAGAACGTCGCGGCCACCCGGGCGGCGGCCGAGTTCGCCCACGCCCGGGGGCTCTGGGTGGAGGCGGAGTTGGGCACGGTCGGCGGGAAGGACGGCGAGCCGCCGCTGGATCCGCACGCCCCCGGGTCCCGCACCGACCCGGCGGAGGCGGCGGCGTACGTGGCGCAGACCGGCGTGGACGCGCTCGCCGTGGCGGTCGGCTCCACGCACGCCATGACCACGCGCAGCGCCCTCCTGGACCATTCCCTGATCGAGGGGTTGCGGGCCGTGGTCGCGGTGCCGCTGGTGCTGCACGGCTCGTCCGGCGTTCCCGACGAGGAGCTGCGCCGCGCCGTCGTGGGCGGCATCGCCAAGGTGAACATCGGTACGGCGCTGAACCTGGCCTTCACCGGGACGGTGCGCGGCCTGCTGGCCGCGCACCCGGAGTTGGTCGACCCGCGCCGGTATCTCGCGCCGGCCCGGGAGGCGATCACCGAGACGGTGGCGCACTTCTGCCAGGTCGTGGCCGGCGAGCGGCATCCACAAGGGTCGGCACGCGCGTTCGATCACAGCTGTTCATGATCCGTTCAGGATGGAGGCAGGAGTGAAACGGTTTCTGCGCTGGTCGGCGACGCTTGCGATCGCCGGCATGGCCCTGACCGCCTGCGGTTTCGGCGGTAACGACGAGCAGAGCGGCGACGGCAAGACCTTGTCGCTGCTGGTCCCGAGCTACAGCAACGGCACCAAGGCCCTCTGGGAGGGCATCATCGCCGACTTCAAGGCGAAGCACTCGGACATCACCGTCAACCTCGAGATCCAGTCCTGGGACAACATCAACGACGTCATCCGGACCAAGGTGCAGGCGAACGCCGCGCCGGACATCCTCAACATCGACGCGTTCTCCGGCTTCGCCTCCGACGGGCTGCTCTACCCCGCCGCCGAGGTCGTCTCCCCCGAGACCCTGACCGACTTCCAGGACTCCTTCGCCAAGAACGCCTCGATCGACGGCACGATGTACGGCCTGCCGATGATCGCCTCGGCCCGCACACTCTTCTACAACCAGGAACTGCTCGACAAGGCAGGCGTGGCCAAGCCCCCGGCAACCTGGCAGGAGCTGTACGACGCAGCGCAGAAGATCAAAAATCTCAACGCCGGCGTCTACGGCTACGGCATGCCGCTGGGCAGCGAGGAGGCCCAGGCGGAGACCTCGATCTGGAACTTCGGCAACGGCGGCGCGTGGAACGAGGGCGACAAGATCACCGTCAACAACCCGCGCAACGTCGAAGCGGTGCAGTTCATGAAGCGGATGATCGATGCCAAGCTGACCCAGCCCGACCCCGGGGCGAGCGACCGCACGCCGATGCTGGACGTGTTCATTCAGGGCAAGATCGCCATGGCTGTGGGGCTGCCCCCCACGGTTGGGCAGATCACGCAGAAGAACCCCAAGCTCAAGTACGGGACCGCGCCGATACCCACCCGCGACGGGCAGCCGATGACCCTCGGGGTGGCCGACCACCTCATGGCGTTCAAGAACGACGGCAGCAAGAAGGAGGCGACCAAGGCCTTCCTGGACTACTTCTTCAGCGCCGAGGTCTACAAGAAGTTCGTGGACACGGAGGGCTTCCTGCCCACCACCAAGTCGGGGGCGGAGGCGCTGAAGGACAAGAAGGAGATCGCCAGCTTCCTGGAGGTCCTCCCGAGCGCCCAGTTCTACCCGAGCACCAACCCCCGCTGGTCGGCGACCCAGGGTGCCATCCAGAGCCTGATCGGCCAGATCGGGCAGGGCAAGGATCCCAAGACGGTGCTGGCGGACATTCAGGCCAAGGCCGACGCCTGACGCCTTGATCGAGGACACGATGAGCGAGCAGACCAGGCAGGTGCCGGTGTCGACCGGCAGGCCGGCACGACCGGCGCACCGGGAGTTGGCAACGGCCCTGCCCTGGCTGCTGCCCGCGCTGACACTGATCGGAACCATCGTCCTGTTCCCCGCCGCCTACATGGTGTGGACGTCCTCCCGGGACGTCTCGCAGGCCGGAGTCGATCGCGGCCCGGCGGGGCTGGACAACTACCTGGCGCTGCTGAATCTCCCCGCGCTGGGCAGGGTGTTCGGAAACACCGTGATCTGGGTGGTCGGCGTGGTCCTGCTGACGCTGCTGCTCTCCCTGGCATTGGCTCAGCTCCTGAACCAGGCGTTCCCCGGCCGGCGCCTGGTCCGGCTGGCGGTGATCGTGCCATGGGCGGCCAGCGTCGTGATGACCTCGACCGTCTTCTACTATGCGCTCGACCCGTTCTACGGCATCTTCAACCAGTTCCTGGTCGACCTCGGCATCCTCGACGCGGGGTTCGGTTTCACCCGCCGACCGGTGCCCGCGTTCGTGGTGTCCATGGTGGTGGCGGTGTTCGTGTCCCTTCCGTTCACCACCTACACCATCCTCGCCGGACTGCAGATGGTGCCCGACGACGTGATCGAGGCGGCCCGGATGGACGGTGCCGGGCCCGGGCGCATCTACCGCACGGTCGTCCTGCCCATCCTACGGCCCGCGATCGCCGTCGCGGTCCTCATCAACATCATCAACGTCTTCAACTCCCTGCCCATCCTGCGCACGATGACCGGCAGCATCCCCGGGTACGACGCGGACACCACGACAACACTGATCTTCAAGTACATCCAGCAGGACCGTCAGGTCGACCTCGCCAGCGCGCTCAGCGTGGTGAACTTCCTGATCGTCCTCGCGGTGATCGGCATCTACCTGGCGGCTCTGCGGCCGATGAGAGACGAGTAGCCGTGGTTACGACGACCCGAGAGACGACCGGCAGGCGAGCCACCGCAGGCGCGACGGACGCGCACCGGGGCACCAGGGGCCGCCGAGACCGGCGCTGGCTGAAGACGGCCGCCGGCATGGTGGTGGCGGTGGTGTTCCTGGCGCCATACCTGGTGATGCTCATCGGGTCCTTCAAGCGGCACGCGGAGATCCTGCGCATTCCGCCCACGTACCTGCCGACGGAGTGGAGCCCGTCCAACTACGTCACCATGTGGTCCACTCCGGAGACGCCACTGCCGTACAACCTCGTCTCCACCCTCATCATTTCCTTCTGCGGGACCCTGCTGGTGCTCGCGGTCGCCCTGCCCGCCGCCTACTACACGGCCAAACACCGGTTCCCCGGCCGCGGGGTGTTCCTGCTGCTCGTACTGGCCACCCAGATGCTCCAGCCGACCGTGCTGGCGCCGGGCCTGTTCCGGCAGTTCCTGGCGCTCGGAATCGACGACACCTGGCTGGCGATGATTCTCGTCAACGCCGCCTTCAACCTCAGCTTCGCCGTCTGGATCATGCACAGCTTCTTCTCCAGGCTGCCGAAGGAGATCGACGAGGCGGCGATGATGGACGGCGCCAGCAAGCTTCAGACGCTGCGCCGCGTGACGCTGCCGCTGGTATGGCCCGGCATCGTCACCGCCATCATCTTCACCTTCGTCGCCTGCTGGAACGAGTTCGCGGCGAGCCTGGTCATCCTCAGCACGGCGGAAAACCAGCCGCTGTCGGTGGCGATCACGAAGTTCGTCGGCCAGTACGACTCCGCGTGGCACTATGTGTTCGCCGTCTCGATCGTTAGCATCGTGCCCGTGGTCATCCTCTTCGCGCTGGTCGAGAAGCGCCTGGTCGCCGGTCTGACGGCCGGAGCCGTCAAATGACCTCGACCGAGACCACGACGGAAGCCGCCGCGGGGGGCGGGATGGCCGATCGCGCCCGCCGGCTGCAGTCTCTGCTGGAGATCCTGGCCGCGCGTGGTGGGCGGCTGTCCGTCACCGAGGCCGCCACCGCCCTGCAGGTCTCCGAGGCGACCGTCCGCCGTGACTTCACCGCCCTGGCCGAACAGCATCTGGTGACTCGCACCCATGGTGGCATCGTGGCCAGCTCGGTCGCCTACGACCTGCCGGTCCGCTACCGCCACGGCGGCGACCACAGCACCAGGGAGCGCATCGCCATCACCGCCGCCGGGCTCGTCGAACCGGGCAGCGTGGTGGGGCTGAACGGGGGCACCACGACATCGGCCACCGCCCGGCACATCGCGGCGCGGCCCGACCTGGCGCGGGCCACCCACCGACCGGCCCTGACGCTGGTGACGAACGCGCTGAACATCGCCACCGAGATGGTGCTGCGGCCGTCCCTACGCACTGTCATCCTCGGCGGGGTCGCCCTGCCCCAGTCGTACGAGCTGACCGGGCCGCTGGCCAGCATGGTCATGCAGTCCCTGTGGCTGGACATCCTCATCCTCGGCGTCGACGGGTTCTCCATCGAGGGGACGTCGTGTCACGACGAGAGCGAGGCGGGCATCGACGCCTTGATGGTGAGCCGGGCCCGCCAGGTGGTGGTCGCGGCCGGCTCGGAGAAGCTCGGGCGCCACTCCTTCGCCAAAATCTGCGATGCATCGGCCGTGGACACCCTGGTCACTGATGACGCAGCCGACGAGAAGGTCGTGGCCGATCTGCGGGCGGCCGGCGTAACGGTGCTCCTGGCCTAGCGTTCGATTGGTTTCAGGAATTTCGACGGTTGAGCCAACCGATGAGTGCGTCGGCACCCCGGAGAGTTCCGGGACGCCGACGCACTCATGTCACCGACAGCGGCCCGTCATGGCAGCTGCTTCGGGAGCCGGATGAGGGCGTTGCCCGAGCCGGAACCAACGTAGCCGTACAACACGAGCTGGTGCGAGTCGTTGATGCCCATGGGCAGCAGCGCGTACATCACATCCTGCCCGACCATGTTGTTGAGGTTGTAGATCCGCCCCTGCGGGTCCCACACGACCGGCCGCTCTTCGTCGGGCAGCACCTCGGCGGTACCCACGATCCACCCGTCGGAGGTCACCTTGGTGGCGGTGGCGTCGAAGCCGAAGTCGGGGAGCCGTCGCATACCGCCGGTCCTGGTCCAGACGAACGCGTCGTCCCCGCTCTCGCCCACCACGACCCCGTCGGCGTTGATGGCCATCGCGGTGCCGCCATGCATGCCGGGCAGGCTGCCGAGGTCCTCGACGGTTCCGTCGGGATGCCACAGCGCCGCGTGCGAGACCCCGTCAACCAGCGAGTGGCCCACGACGTACCCGTCGTCGTTGATCGCGAGCGGCTCCGTGGCGCTGGGGTTGGATCCCAGGTGCGGAAGCCGACGGAACCCGTCCGTCGCGGTCCACACGAAGGGGTCGTTGTACAGCTGCTGGCGGCCGTCGGCCTCGCGCTGGATGACCGTCGCGTTGCCCACGACGGTTCCGTGGTCGTTGAGCGCGAATGAACGGGCGCTGGTGTACGGACGCCAGTCCGGGACGCCCAGAAACTCCGGGGTGCCGTCCGGGTGCCAGGTGACTGCCTTGACCTTGCTGGCAGTGGTGACGATCAAGCCCGCTGTGGCTCCGGCCTCGTTGATGTCAAGGGCGGTGCCGCTGAGGCCGTCGGTACCCATGCCCAGCGGCTCGACGCCGCCGGCCTGGGTCCAGCGCACGGGCCTGGTTCGGGCGTTGATCTGCTTGTCTCCCGCGAGTTGCCCCGCGTTGTTCAGGTCGAACCCGACCATGGGGGCGAAGGAGGCAAGGACCTCGGCCTGCGGGGTCCGCACCTCGTCGACGAGCACCTCTGCCTCGCCGATGACCGCGCCCTTGGCGTTGACCACCGAGACCAGTCCAGCGAGCCCGCTGGAGTTGAGGGGCTCGGCGAAGGCGGTCACCTCCACGTCGACACCCAGCTGGTCGCCAGGCTCGAGTGTCGTCGGCGACGCATCGCCGACGGCCACCTTGCCGATGCTCGAGGAGAGGATCCGCTCGTGGTAGTCGAACTCGGTGGAACCAGACGGCACGTTGACGGCGGCCACCACGATGACGTAGGTCCCCGGTCGCGGGTTGCGCAGAGTGATCCGCTCCCTGCCCGGGCCGACCCGGTTGGCGCTCCATCGCTCACCCGTTGACGCGGAGATGAGGTAGGCGTCGAGGTCGGCGTCGTCCTGCCGAGGGGTGAGCGTCAGGTCGAGTCCCGTGGCGTCGCGCGGCACCTGGATCAGGGCGCCGGTCGTCGCGCCGTCGGCGACCGTACTCCACAGGTCGCGCACCCGGCCCAGCTGGCTCTCCGCGGCCCTCGCGTCGACCGGGCCCCAGGTGTTGGTGGCCGTGAAGGATGCGTTCGCCGGCCGGTAGACCGAGAGCGACGGGATCCTGGCCTTCGACGGCGACAGCTCGGCGCCCTGCAGGGCGATTCGGGCCCGATAGTCGTTGTCCAGCAGAGGCGACGTACGACGCGCCTCCACCTGGAACTCCCAGACACCGGGCATCGGGGTCGGGTAGGCGCGATCGTTCGGGTCGCAGGCCGCCGGGTCAGAGTGGTTGGTGTAGCAGCGGTTGCTTGCGGTGCCGTCGACGGGCATTCCGGTCGGGTCGATTGCCAAGGCGCGTACCTGGCCGTCACCCACGCCGTCCAGGGACAGCTGGAGGTTGCCGACACCCTCAGGCACCGCGACGAAGAACGACTCCGTGTCCCCGCGCTGCACGGACCCCTGCCTGGTCGCCGCCCAGCCGGGTGCGGCCGGAGCCTGGGTCGCGATCACCGTGACCGGAATCAGCTGGTCCGTGCCGGGCGTCCGAGGGTCGTCGATCCGCAGGATCGCCGAGTGCAGGCCGGGGCTGGCCGGTGTGGCGACGATTCGCACGGGGGTCGCCTGCCGGTGGGCGAGGCGCACCGTCGGCGGGGCCTCGAACGTGCCGTCGTTCCCTACCCAGGACAGCTGGTGGGTCATCGGCGAGCCGGAGCCGCCCAGCCGGGTCACCGTCACGTCGTACGTCGTGCTGACGCCGACCCGCTGGCCGCCCGCTTCCGGCAGACAGCGGTTGTAGACGCCCTTGCCCGTGCCGGGTGTCGCGAGGTATGCCGAGAGTGCTGTGCAGACCGGGGCCTGGACGTCGTAGCCAGCGGTGGTGATGCCCTTGGCCAGGAGGTCCCACGCGGCGGAGACGTCGATCAGACCGGCGCCCTGGGCCGCCGTGGGCAGGTCCTCGATCAGCCGGGCGGTGTCCGTCAGTGCCGTGCGCAGGCTCGATGCCGGCGCGGCGACACCGGTCGCCTTCGCGCCGGAAAGCAGCAGCGCGCTGGCACCGGTGACCTGTGGAGCCGCCATCGAGGTGCCGTTGTACATGGCGTACCCAGGGGGAAGGTGGTAGCCCGTTTCAGGCACGGCCTGCCCGTCAAGCCACGCAGGGGTCGCCGAGATCGCGGAGCCGGGCGCTGCCACGGTCGGCTTGAGGCTGCCGTCCTCACCCGGGCCGCGCGCGGAGAAGCCGAAGGTACTCTGACCAGCTCGCACCTTCGCACCGTAGTTCGACCACCAGGTTCGCTTGCTGACCGAGGCGGCGACGCTGATCACGCCGTCCCCGGTGGAGGGCGAGGCGACCGTATTGACGCCGGGTCCGTCGTTACCCGCGGAGACGACGATCTGAACGCCGTACCGGCGGATCAGCTCGCCGTAGAGGCGGGCGATCGCGTCCGAGTCGTCGTTGAGCGCCCGAAGACCGCCGATCGAGACGTTGACCACGTCGACGTGCTGGTTCACAACCAGGTCGATCATGCCCTCGGTGAGCGCGACGGCCGTGCAGCCGCCGTTCCAGGTGCAGGCGCGGGCGGACACGATCTGGGCACCCGGGGCTGCGCCGTGCATTCGCCCGTCGAACAGCCCGTTGCCGGCGATGATCCCGGCGACGTGCGTGCCGTGCGATCCGGCGACGACGCCGATGTTGACGTAGTCGGCGACCTTGCCGACGTTACCGCCGCCGAGCGGGGACAGGTCGACGTCCTCGCGGTAGTCGACCACGAACGGCATCTGCTCCGAAACTGCAGTGGCCGGGTCGTCGACCCCGAAGTGGCCGATCTGGTGGTCGACCCCGTACGGCCGCATCGCCGGCTCGTCGGTGAAGTCGGCGTCGAGGTCGGAGTCCACCCAGATGCGGTGGTCTGCGGGGTCGTACAGGACCCCGAACCGATCGGTGGTGTCGCCGTCGCGGTTGAGGTCGCCGGCCGCCTCGCTTCTGGATGACGACGCCTCGTTGAACACGGCGAACATGAACTGGCCGGCGGAGGCGGTCCACGTGCGACCGACCGACTTGAACGACGGCCCCGTGACCTTGGTGGTCATCTGGAGCCAGGTGGCGTCGTTGTCAATCAACGGGTCGGTGGCGGCGAACCACCCTTCGACCTTGCGCCGACCGTCGGTCGTCTTTTGCAGGGCTGGATGGTCGAGGTCGACACCGCCGTCCAGGACTCCGACGGTGACGTTCCGCCCGTCCCATCCGGGATGCGCGTCGACGAAGTCGACGGCGCCGGTCTCGCCGACCGGCAGGTACGGGTTGTTCGCGGGGGTGGTTTTGTCGGGGGGCGCAATTCTGTCCACCGGCTCCCCGGCAGCCTTTGTCTGCTGAGGGTCCGGGACTTGGAACGTGTCGTTGAGGTCGATCGCCAGCACGTCGTCGCGCTCGGCGACGTTCACCACCACCCCGGTGGGGACGGCCGCCCGGACGTAGCCCAGATCATCCTCGATCCGGCCGACGAACCCGCCGGCCCGCCTGATCGCCGCGGCGACGGACCTGGTCGAGCCGCGCCGGGCGGACATCAGCAGCGTGACGGTACGCTGGCCGGAGGCCTGTGCGCGCTGCAACATTCGCTGGTCGTAGTCGCCCAACTTCGCGTGAAGCGCGCGGCCGCCCTTGCTGCGTTGGCCGAAGGAGGCATCGGGGCGCTCGGGCTTGGGTGGCTTTCCGGTCTGCTGCGGACGGTGCCCGGCCAGGGCTGCGGGATCGCGGGTGTCGTTCGCGAGTGCGGGCGAGGCCCCGAGCGCAATGCTCGCCAGAGCACCGACCAGGAGAGGGACGACCTTCCGGCCGAAGGACGACAGCATGCGACTCCTCATACAACGGCATGAATACGGTCTGCTCATGCTGACGGTCGCCGAGAATGGTGCTCAACCTGCAGGGACGGCGGGTTGCCGCCTTGACGCGTATCCGCCACAGGCGAAGCTCGGGCGGAGTCCTCGGCTGATAGGCGGAGCGCGGCGCGGTGCCGGGAGGCGATGAGGGCAGTCGGGGTCCGTGAGCCCGGCGGGTTCGGCAACGAAGCGATCGGCGTGTGCTTGATGATCGCCGTCGCGCAGGGCGGTGTTGGGGTGGGCGCGGCTGCTGATGGTTGTTGGTTTCTGGTCAGCAGCCGCGCCTACCGCATCACGGTCCGATGTGCTGGTTCAGCTCACGGGGAGTTGTCGTACGGCGGCGGCGTCGTAGACCATCCATGACCCGTTGGTGGTGGTGATGGTGATGGTGTTGTCGCCTGCTTTGAGGTTGGTGGTGGGCAGGGTGATGTTCACTGTGGATGGTTTGATGTCGTCGGTCCATCGGTGGCCCCGGCCGGCGCCGGCCGGGGTTTGGGCGGTGCCGACGGTGGTGCCGTTGAGCCCGATCTGGAGCGTGGGTGGGGCGGCGTCGTGGGTGTCGTACAGCCAGGCGGTGAACGTGAGATCGGCGTTGGGTGCTTCGGTGAGGTTGAAGGTCAGTTGGAACGTGTGTGGCTTGCCTCCGGCCCAGGTGTCGGCCGGGCCGGGCTGGATGTAACTCCAGGCGGTGGCGGGGTCATTCACGCCCGCGGTGAAGCTGACGTCGTTGGGGAACGTCGTCGGGTAGGCGCTGTATCGGTCCGGGCTCAACGCGAGTTCCCGGGTGCTGGCGTCGGCCTTGCCGACCATCGTCACCGGCTTGCTGACAACGGCCGGCAGGGTGTGGCTCACCGTGGCGAACTCACCCTTGGCAGACACCGTGAGCGTGGCCTTGCCGAACGCATCCGCGGCCGGGGTGACCGACAGCGTGAGGGTCTTGGACTCGCCGGCACCGAGCGTGACCGACTGCGGCTCGCCGGCTGTCCACCCGGACGGGACGTCCGCCTGCACCGTGGTGGTCGTGGTGCCGGTCAGGTTGCTGGCGACCGTGACCGTGACCGGCCCGGCCTGCCCCGCGACCAGATCCAGGCTCGCTGAATTCGCGGTGATGTTGACGGGGTTGACAATCGTCAACGGCACCTGGACCGGTGCCACCGGCTTTCCGGTCCCCTGGGCGGAGGCCGTCAGCACTGCCTCACCCTGCGCGGCATCAGGTTTGGCGCTGACGCGGAACGTCCGGGTCACCGCCCTGCCGGATCCGAGCCCGGAGAACTCCACCGAGCCCGGGTCGACACCCACCGAGTCCGGCCCGGTCAGCAACAGCACACCCGACGCCGGCTGCGGGCTGTCGTTGCGCAGGGTAAGCGACACATTGACCGAGTCGCCCCGGGCCAGCGTGCCGCGCGCGACGGCGGCGGTGAGGGTGATCTGCGGCGGTGCCAGGAACGGAGTCACCTTCATCTCGTAGCTGATCGACGCGTCCGGAACCACCCCGCCGTTACGGGCGGTGATCGTGAACTCGCTGCCACCCTCCGCGGTCGGGATACCGGTGATCGCACCGGTGTCCTTGTTCAGACTCAACCCGGCCGGCAGAGCACCCGAGGTGACCTCGTACCGGATCGTCTGCGGAGTACTCGAGGAGACCTTGAACTCGTACAGCTTGCCAATCTGAGCGTCCGGCGGCTGCGGGGTGGTGAACCCCGGCTCCGGAGCCGTGACCGGCTGCGGCTCCCCGACCGGCTCACCAGCCGAATCCAACCGCTGCAGCGACCACGCCCTGTCCGGCGTGACCTCACCCAGATGCCAGTAGGTACTGGCATCGCCCAGCAGCTTCTTCTGCTCGGGAGTGAACGCACCGCTGTTGCGCGCGGACTCCCACAGGTTGACAGCTTGAAGCACCGCGGCGGTGTTCGATCCGGAGGCGAGGCTGCTCACGCTGGTCTCGTAGTTGATGCCAGCGTCGAGAGAGGCCCCACGCGCCAGGGTGGATTCGATCGTCTGAAGGCTGGAGTTCCCGGAGAGCCCTTGCTGGCCCATCATCCCGGGCAGATAGTTGGCGCGGTAGAAGATGTTGCTCCGAATGATCTGGGCGTAGTCCGTGGGGCCGATCTCGCCCCAACTGGCTCGGGACTGGGCGTCCCAGGTGTTGGACGAGAGGTTGCTGCATTCGGTGATGAAGTCCGTGGAATCGAGCTGCCGGTAGACGCCGTTAACCAGACGCGCGAAGCCGTAGCCACCCCAGCCGGTGTAGCCCGCCGATTCCAACCCGTCGTAGGAGGTAGCCAGAATACCGGTGTTGTTGTACGCGGTGGCCAGCCGGGTCGCGATCTCATCGATGATCGGCAGATCACCGATCGCCCCGCCGTAGCCGTTCTGGTTGACCCGGGCGGCGCTGGTGGCGGCCGGGTAGGACTTCGCGGCGGATCCCCACTGCGCCCGCGCCAGGCCGCTGACCCGCCACTCGGTGTCGCTGACCTTCGTGACGGTGCCATAGGTGACGAACTCGTCACCGATACGCAGCCGCTTACCGTCGAGGCCGGGCCCCAACGGGCGGTCGGCGTCCACGTACAGCGTGGTGTCCGACTGGTCGAGCGGACGGGTCAGCTTGACACTCCCCCCCACCGCCAGCCGCGGGTCAGCCGGCGGCTTCACGTACGGGTCATGAACGTCGATGAAGTCGGACAGGGTGTGTACGCCGACCTCGATCCCCTCCTTCGCCGCCGTAGCCACCAACTGGGCCGCCGCCGCGTCCGAGCCACCGAACGAGCTGTTGAACTGGTTGTGCCCGTGCGATACCCACGGCCCGTTTCCGGAGATCGCGTAAATGTTCTTGATCCCGGCCTGCTTGGCATACCGGCTGGCGGCGGTGACATTGCTCGTGTTGAGGCCGTGGACCCAGAAGTGGGATTGCGAGGTGCGCTGGGCCACCTTCTGCCACTGGCCGTTGATGGTCGGATAGGGCAGGCCCTGACCCTGGGCGATCTCACTCAGCACACTGAGCGCGAGATCCGGAGCACTGCCGAACAACGCGATCTTCGACCCCACGATCCGGCCCTCCGGCGCCGGCAGCGGCCCGAGCGGGATCTCATACCCGGTGGTGCGCTGCCGGATCCGCACCCGGCTGTAGTCATACGTAGAAGCGCGCAGAATGCTGCCCCACGTGGTCTTCGCCGCGACGTTACTGGCCAGCCACTCATCCCTCGCGCCGGTCTGCAGGCGGTAGGGATTCCAGATGAGGTCCGGGCCGAACCCGTAGGACAGGTGCTCGTTCGGCCAACCACCCACCGTCTTGTCGTTGAGCGGATGCAACCCGAACGCGAACGAGTCGTTACGGACCACACCCGCCGTCTCACCGATGGTCTGGGTGACGCTCGTCGGGACCGGACCCCACAGCAGGGTCTGCACGTCGGCACCGGGCGCGGCGTCCAACCCGACCACCTCGAGCGTGGAGTACGTCGGGAGCTTGACGACCTTGACATCGATCGTCGCCTTGTCAGTGTGGAACGTGAACACCTTGT
>NZ_JBFALG010000025.1:0-98763 GCF_040656135.1 Micromonospora sp. NPDC050200 | reverse complement strand
ACCCGGCGGGCTGCCCCGCCGGGTCGGCGGCCCCCGCCGCGAGCGACGCCGAGCCGGCCGCGGAGCGTACGCCCCACCTGCCCGAGCAGGCGCGGCCCGGCGCGGCCGACGTCCCGCCGAGCGACGCGGACCCGGCGGCCGAGGCCGCCCCGGCGCGCAAGCCGGACCGGGCCCAGTACGGGGTGTGCGCGTTCCTCGCCCTGGTCGGCGCGCTGGTGATCTTCGACGCGACCCGGATCGGGCACGCCCTCAACACCGCCGACCCGATCGGCCCGAAGCCGGTGCCGATCCTGCTCGGCGTGCTGCTGCTGATCGTCGCGGCGGTCTACGCGGTCGACGTGGCCCGCGGCGGCGCCGGTGAGCCGGAGGCCGGCGAGGACGTCGACCTGAGCAGCCCGATCGACTGGCGGACCGTGCTGCTGCTGATCGGCGCGTTCCTGGTCAACGCCGTGCTGATCGACCGGCTCGGCTGGGTGATCAGCGGGACCCTGCTCTTCTGGGGCTCCGCGTTCGCGCTGGGCAACCGGCACTACGTCCGCAACCTGCTGATCGCCGTCGCGCTGTCGCTGATCACGTTCTACACGTTCGCCATCGGGCTCGGCGTCAACCTGCCCGCCGGCGTGCTGCAAGGGATCCTGTAGATGGACAACCTCGGCAATCTGCTCGACGGGTTCGCCAACGTGGTGACCCCGATGAACCTGCTGATCGCGCTGCTCGGCGTCACCATCGGCACCGCCGTCGGGGTGCTCCCCGGCATCGGGCCGGCGATGACCGTGGCGCTGCTGCTGCCGGTCACCTACGGGATGGAGCCCACCCAGGCGTTCATCATGTTCGCCGGCATCTTCTACGGCGGCATGTACGGCGGCTCGACCACCTCCATCCTGCTCAACACCCCTGGCGAGTCGTCCTCGGTGGTGACCGCGATCGAGGGCAACAAGATGGCCAAGGTGGGCCGGGCCTCGCAGGCCCTGGCCACCGCCGCGATCGGCTCGTTCGTCGCCGGCACCATCGCGACCCTGGCGCTCGTCCTGGTGATGCCGCCGGTGGTGACGTTCGCGGTCAGCCTCGGTGCGCCGGACTACTTCGCGGTGATGCTGCTGTCGTTCGTCGCGGTCACCGCGGTGCTCGGCTCCTCCCGGGTACGCGGCTTCGCCTCGCTGCTGATCGGCCTGGTGATCGGCGTGATCGGCATCGACCAGAGCGGCCAACAGCGCCTCACCTTCGGGCTGCCGCAGCTCGCCGACGGCATCGACGTGGTCGTGGTGGCGGTCGGCATCTTCGCCGTCGGCGAGGCGCTCTGGATCGCCGCGCACCTGCGCCGCCGGGCCGCGGAGGTGATCCCGGTCGGCCGGCCGTGGATGGGGAAGCAGGACTGGAAGCGGTCCTGGAAGCCGTGGCTGCGCGGCACCGCGTTCGGGTTCCCGTTCGGGGCGCTGCCGGCGGGCGGGGCGGAGATCCCCACCTTCCTGTCGTACACCACCGAGAAGAAGCTCACGAAGCACCCGGAGGAGTTCGGCCGGGGCGCGATCGAAGGCGTCGCCGGCCCGGAGGCGGCCAACAACGCCTCCGCCGCCGGCACGTTGGTGCCGCTGCTGGCGATCGGCCTGCCCACCAACGCCACCGCCGCGGTGATGCTGGCCGCCTTCCAGCAGTACGGCATCCAGCCCGGTCCGTTGCTGCTCACGCAGGAGTCCGGCCTGGTGTGGACGCTGATCGCCAGCCTCTTCGTCGGCAACCTGCTGCTGCTGGTGCTCAACCTGCCGCTCGCCCCCGCCTGGGCACGGCTGCTGCGGATCCCGCGCCCGTACCTGTACGCCGGGATCCTCTTCTTCGCCACGATGGGCGCGTACGCGGTCAACGCCTCGCCGTTCGACCTGTTCCTGCTGCTCACCCTCGGCCTGCTCGGGTTCGGCATGCGCCGCTTCGGGCTGCCGATCCTGCCGCTGATCGTCGGGGTGATTCTCGGGCCCCGCGCCGAACTGCAGGGCCGGCGGGCGTTGCAGCTCTCCGGTGGTGAGCTGCACGGGCTGGTCGGCGGCTGGGTGTCCTGGCTGATCTACGCCATCGTCGCGGTGGTCCTGCTCTGGCCGCTGCTCCGGCGGTTCGTGGTCCGACCTGTTCGGGAAAGGCTGGTGACCGGATGACCATCCTGGTGGGGTACGTCCCCTCGGCGCTCGGTGAGGCGGCGCTGCGTGCCGCGGTGGAGCAGGCCCGGTTCCGGGACGAGGCGCTGCTGGTGGTGAACACCTCGCGCGGCGACGCGTACGTCGACCCGCGCTTCGCCCAGGAGGGCGACCTGGAGCGGGTGGTCCGCGAGTTGACCGCGGACGACGTGCCGCACACCGTCCGGCAGCTCGTCCGGGGCAAGGACGCGGCCGAGGAGATCGCGGAGATCGTCGAGGCGGAGGAGATCTCGCTGGTGGTGATCGGCATCCGGCACCGCACCCCGGTGGGCAAGCTGATCATGGGGTCGACCGCGCAGGAGATCCTGCTCCGGGTGCCGTGCCCGGTGCTCGCGGTGAAGGCCGACTGAGTGGGATGTCCCGCGCTGTCCACGGGGGCCCCGGGCTGACCGGGGTCCCCGTGCGTACCCAGACGGGCCTGCTGCTCACGCACACCGTCGTGGTGCAGGCGGTCACCTTCATGCTGCGTCCGGCGTCCGCGTACCGGGCGCTGGACCTGGACGTGCCGGCGGCCTGGCTCGGCGTGCTCGGGGCCAGCTTCGCCGTCGTACCGCTGGTGCTGGCGGTCCCCTCCGGCCACGCGGTCGACCGGTTCGGCGAACGCCGGATCGTGCTGGCCGGGTCGGGTCTGCTCACCGCCGCCGGCGCCTGCTTCGTGCTCTTCGCGGACTCGGTCGCCGGCCTGGTCGTGGCCAGCATGGTCCTCGGCACCGCGCACCTCTGCGCGGTGGTCGGGCAGCAGGCGCTGGTCGCCAACCGCACCCCGGCGAACCGGTACGACGCGGCGTTCGGCTACTACACCTTCGCCGCCTCGCTCGGCCAGGCGCTCGGCCCCGGGCTGATCGTGGCCTTCGGCGGGAACCGCCCGATCCCGGACACCGGGGCGATCTTCCTCGGCGCCACCGCGCTCACCCTGCCGCTGCTGGTGGCCGCCGCGTTCCTCCGCCCGTCGGGGCACCACCGGCAGCCGGCCGGGCCGGCCGCCCGGCGGAATGGGCGGCCTGCTCCGCCAGCCCGGACTGGTGCGCGCCCTCGCGGTCAGCTGCGTCGTCCTCGCGGCGGTCGACATCACCCTGGTCTACCTGCCCGCCCTCGGCGCCGAGCGGGGCATCGCCGCCGGCTCCATCGGCGTACTGCTGGGGTTGCGGGCGGTCGCGTCGATGGCCTCGCGGCTGCTGCTCGGCCGGCTGGTCGCCGCCGTCGGCCGGCGCCGGCTGCTGGTCGGCACCGTCGCGCTCTCCGCCGCCGGTCTCGGGCTGCTGCTGCCGCCCCTGCCGCTCTGGGCGATGGTGGTGGTGGTCACGGTCTCCGGGCTGGGCCTGGGCGCCGGGCAACCACTGACCATGTCGTTCCTGGCCGAGTCCGCCCCGCCCGGGCTGCGCGGTCGGGCGATGTCCCTGCGACTCACCGGCAACCGGCTCGGCCAGGTGATCATCCCGAGCGTCGCCGGTGCGCTCGCCGCCGGCGCCGGAGCGGCGGGCGTGCTCGCCTGCACCGCCGCCGGCCTGGCCGGCGCGGCCGTCGCCGCGGCCGGCCTGCACCGGAGCCCACCCGCCGATCCGGCCGAACCAGAGAGGGAAGAACCATGCTGACTCCCACCGCCGACCTCTACGACCGGTACGGCGACGTGCTCGGCTCGTGCGACACCCAGCTGCGCCAGTACGGTGGCGTCCGCGCCTTCGCGGGGCCGGCCGTCACGGTGCGCTGCTTCGAGGACAACGCCCTGGTCAAGTCGATCCTCGCCGAGCCGGGGGCGGGCCGGGTGCTGGTGGTGGACGGTGGTGGATCGGTGCACACCGCCCTGATGGGCGACCTGATCGCCGGCAGCGCGGTGGAGAACGGGTGGGCCGGGGTGGTGATCAACGGCGCGGTCCGGGACGTCACCGCGCTGGCCGCCCTGCCGATCGGCATCAAGGCGCTCGGCGCCAACCCGCGCAAGAGCGCGAAGACGGGAGCCGGCGAGCGGGACGTGCCGGTGTCGTTCGGCAACTGCGTCTTCACGCCCGGGGCCGAGGTGCACAGCGACGACGACGGCGTGGTCGTCCTGCCGGCCGACGTGCGGGAGTAGCGCCGCCGGTCAGCGCTCGCTGGCCGGGTGCGGGGCGACCTGGCCCTGGCTCAGCCGGGCCCCGCACAACTCCGCCAGCTTCACGTACGCGGGCGCGCCGATCAGCGCGGTCAGCTCCGGGCCGTACGAGACGTACATCGGCTCGGTGCCGACGTGCGCGTCGGTGGAGGAGGTGCACCACCAGTCCAGGTCGTGCCCGCCCGCGCCCCAGCCCCGCCGGTCGAACTCGGTCAGCGTCGAGACCAGCACCTTGGTGTTGTCGGGCCGCTTGCTCCACTCCTGCTCGCGGCGGATCGGCAGCTGCCAGCAGACGTCCGGCTTGTATTCCAGCGGGTGCACCCCGTCGCGCAGCGCCTGGCCGTGCAGGGCGCAGCCGCCACCGCCGGGGAAGTCGGCGTCGTTGAGGAACACGCACGGCGCGTCGACCTCGCGGGTGGCGGTGCGCCGGGCCGGGTTCTTGCCGTCGATCGTGTCGTTCTCGGTCCAGTTCTTGAAGCCCCTGCGGAAGTGCTGCCAGGTCTGCGGGGTGAGCCGCTTGACCGCGGCCCGGACCCGCTTCTCGTCGTCGGAGTCGGTGAAGAACGCGCCGTGCGAGCAGCAGCCGTCGGCGGCCCGGCCGGCGATGATGCCGTGGCAGCCCTTGCCGAAGACGCACGTCCAGCGGGAGAGCAGCCAGGTCAGGTCGGCCCGGACCAGGTGCCGCTCGTCGGCCGGGTCGACGAACTCGATCCACTCGCGGGGGAAGTCGAGCTCCACCTCACGGCTGCGCGGGTCGTCCGGGTCGTCCACCAGCCCGTGCACTTCCACCTGGCTCGTCACCCGGACCAGCGTACGCGGGGTGAGCGGCGCCGGCCGGCGAGCCACGGAAACGCGTTGGCCCTAGGGTCGACAGCATGCGGATGGGTGTCCTCGACGTCGGTTCCAACACGGTGCACCTGCTGGTGGTCGACGCCCACCACGGGGCGCACCCCTGGCCGGCGCACTCGGAGAAGGTGGTGCTCCGGCTGGCCGAGCAGATCGGCCCGGACGGCGCGCTGACCGAGGAGGGCGCCGACGGTCTGGTCAAGGCGGTCGGCATGGCGCGGAGCGCCGCCGCCGGGCTGGCCGTCGACGACCTGCTCCCGTTCGCCACCTCCGCGGTGCGCGACGCCACCAACGCCGCCGAGGTGCTGGCCCGGGTCCACGACGAGACCGGGGTACGGCTGGAGGTGCTCTCCGGCGCGGACGAGGCGCGGATGACCTTCCTCGCGGTCCGGCGGTGGTTCGGCTGGTCGGCCGGGCGGCTGCTGGTGATGGACATCGGCGGCGGCTCGCTGGAGTTGGCGGCCGGCATCGACGAGGACCCGGACGTCGCGGTCTCGCTGCCGCTGGGGGCGGGGCGGTTGAGCCGGGAGCGGCTGCGGATGGACCCGGCCGGGCAGGCACCGCCGTCCGCCGAGGCCGTGGAGGAGCTGCGGGAGTACGTCGACGCGCTGCTCGACCCGGTGGTGGAGAAGCTGACCGGGGTGGGCTGGGAACGTCCCGTCGCCACCTCCAAGACCTTCCGGATGCTGGCCCGGCTGGCCGGCGCGGCACCCTCCGGCGCCGGGCTCTGGGCCCGGCGCAGCCTCACCCGTACCGGCCTGCGGCAGGTGATCGGCTTCATCCGGCACATCCCGCCGGCCCAACTGGCCGAGCTGGAGGGGGTCAGCGCGGGGCGGGCGCACCAGCTGCTCGGCGGGGCGGTGGTGGCCGAGGCGGTGCTGCGCCGCCTGGACGTACCGTCGCTGGACATCTGCCCGTGGGCGCTGCGGGAGGGCGTCATCCTCAGACGATTGGATCAGCTGGAGCCGATGTGATCCGTGTCGGTCGTTCTGCGTCATTTGACGCTGCTCGTCCTGAAGCGTGGTGACCGGTCGGGCTACCCTGAGAGGTGTGACTTCCCGCGTCCCGGTGCTCCTGTCCACCTCCTCGGTCTTCCCTGAGCGGACCGCCGCGGCGTTCCAGCTGGCCGCGGCGCTCGGCTACGACGGCGTCGAGGTGATGGTCTGGACCGACGCCGTGAGCCAGGACGCCGGCGCGCTGCGCGGCCTCTCCGAGCACTACGGCGTGCCGGTCCTCTCGGTGCACGCGCCGTGCCTGCTGGTGACCCAGCGGGTGTGGAGCCCCGACCCCTGGGAGCGGCTGCGCCGGTCGGGGGAGCTGGCCGCGACCCTGGGGGCGCCGACGGTGGTGGTGCACCCGCCCTTCACCTGGCAGCGGGACTACGCGCGCAACTTCGCGGGCGGGCTCGACGCGATCGCCGGCGAGTACCCGGACCTGCGCTTCCCGGTGGAGAACATGTACCCGGTGCGGATGGCCGGCCGGCAGTTCGTGCCGTACGTGCCGGGCTGGGATCCCACCGGGGCCGGGTACGCCTCCTACACCCTCGACCTGTCGCACTGCGCCGCCTCGCACACCGACTCGCTGGCGATGGCGGACCGGATGGGCGACCGCCTGGCGCACGTGCACCTCGGCGACGGCACCGGCGAGGGGCGCGACGAGCACCTGGTGCCCGGGCGCGGCAGCCAGCCCTGCGCCGAGCTGCTGCGCTCGCTGGCCGGCCGGGGCTTCACCGGCTCCGTCGCCGTCGAGGTGACCACCCGGGGCGCGAAGAGCCGCGCCGTCCGCGAGGCCGACCTCCGCGAGGCCCTGGCCTTCGCCCGCGCCCACCTCACCGCCCCCTCCCCGATCGACGCCTGACCCCACCCGCCGGGGTGGGTCAGCGGGCGGGGGTGAGGGAGTCGGGTTGGGTGGGGACGGGGAGTTGATCGACGGCGGCGCGCTTGCGGGCGCGGTGGGCGGCCACGTGGGAGCGGGTGGCGCAGCGCTCCGAGCAGAACCGCCGGCAGCAGTTGGACGAGGTGTCCAGGTAGACGTTGCCGCAGCGCTCGTCGGCGCAGACCCCGAACCGGGCGCTGCCGTACTCGCAGAGCCAGACCGACAGGCCCCAGACCGCGCCGGCCAGGTATTCCGCGCTGACCGACGCGCCCCGGCTGGTCACGTGCATGTGCCAGTCGCTGGAGTCGTGGCCGGAGATCCGCGGCTGCACCGGGAACGCCTCCAGCAGGGCGTTCAGCTCGGCCACCGCCTGGACGTCCCGCCCCGAGGTGCCGTACTCGAACACGTCACGCAGGCGCTTCTGCGCCCGCCGGAAGATCGCCAGGTCCCGTTCGGCGACCTCGTCGCGCATCCACGCGTTGTCGTCCGGGAAGAGGGCCCGCAGGTCGTCGAGGTCGTCCAGAGGGGCGTTGACGAGGTCAACGCCGGTCCGGGCGTACGCGTCGAAATTCACGCCACCAACGGTAGACGACTCACGGGGTGCGCGGCGCGTCGATGTAGTGCGGCAGGAACCGCGCGTAACCGTCGGTGATGAGGCTTCCGCTCTCCCGGACGCCGACTCCGGCCGACTCGCCGTCCACGATCCAGCTCCCCAGCACCGTACGGTTGCCGGCGAACTCCGGCAGCGCCCGGAACTCCTGGTAGCAGAAGCCCTCGTCGCCGTAGCCGCCCGGACTGGTGATCTCGGCGTCGCCGGTGACGATCCGCACCGACGCGCCCTCCCGGCCGAGCAGCGGCTTCGCCACGTACTCCGGCATCCCGCGCGGCGAGTCCAGGTAGGCCGGCAGCAGGTACTCGTGGCCCGGGTACAGCTCCCAGAGCACGGCGAGCAGCGCCTTGTTGGACAGCAGCAGCTTCCAGGCCGGCTCGATCCAGGTGGTCGGGGTGCCCGGCTCCAGCGCCGCCGGCCCGTACGGCTCGGCCAGCATCCACTCCCACGGGTAGAGCTTGAAGCAGGTGGTCACCGGCCGGTCGTCCGCGTCGACGAAGCGCCGGCCGTTCCAGCCGACGTGCTGGATCGGCAGCAGCGTGACGTCCAGCCCGGCCTGGCGGGCGGTCTCGGCCAGGTACCCGGCGGTGATCTGGTCCTCGCCGGACTCCTCCTCGTTCGACCAGGCCACGTGCACCCGCCTGTCGTGCAGGCCGGCGCCGATCTTCGCCCAGGCGCCCACCAGCCGCTCGTGCAGGCTGTTCCACTGGTCGGCGTCCGGGTGCGTCTGCTCCAGCCAGTACCACTGGATGATGCTCGCCTCGACCAGGGCGGTGGGGGTGTCGGCGTTGTACTCCAGCAGTTTCGGCGGCCAGCTGCCGTCGTACCAGAGGTCGAAGCGGCCGTAGAGGGTCGGCGGCCGCTCGCGCAGCGACCGGGCGACCGCCTCGGCGGCCCAGGCCGGGATGCCGAACTCGGCGTACCGGCCGCGGGCGACGACGTGCTCGGCCGCGGCCACCGACATCCGGTGCAGTTCCTCCGTCGCCTCCTCCAGCCGCAGTACCTCGGCCAGGTCGAAGACGTACGCGGCCGTCTCGTCCCAGTACGACATGGTCCCGCCGTCGGGCAGTTCGGTGTCGACGTACACCAGGCCCTGAGCGCGGATGGTGGCGTCCCAGTTCGGCCGGGGGGTGGCCGCCTCGCGCCGCACCTCAGCCGCCGCAGGAGGCGAGGTGCGTGCCGAAGCCGCCGCGCTCGGGCAGGGCCGCGGCCACCGGCCGGGGCTCGGCGCCGCCCGCGCCGGTGGTGACGGCCGGGACCCGCAGCGCCAGCGCGACGGTGTCCCCGCCGCCGGCCGGGCCGAGGGCGCAGTCGTCGTCATCATCGTCGTCGGAGGTCAGGTTGCAGCCGGAGAGGGCGAGCGCCAGGGCGGTGAGCGCGCCGAGCTGCACGGAGGCCGACCGGAGCCGGCGGCGGGGGTGTCGATCCACGGCATCGTTGTAGCTGATCGACACCACTCCCGTCGTCCCCCGGACGGTGCCCGTGATGCGGTTGGGACGCCTGTCACCGGCCGTCCCGGCGGCCCGGCCGCCCCCCGGCGGAGCCCGGCGCACGGGCGATACGCTCGGCTCATGCTCCGTTCCGTCATCCTCGCCGCCTCCCGGTCATCCCAGGTCGAGCGGCTCATCGCGACGGCCCCGTTCACCCGGGACGTCGTCCGCCGGTTCGTCGCCGGCGCCGGCACCGACGACGCGTTGCGCGCGACCCGCGAGCTCGTCGGCGACGGCCTCGCGGTCACCCTCGACAACCTCGGCGAGGACACCGTCACCTCCGAGCAGGCCAACGCCACCCGCGACGAGTACCTCAAGCTGCTGAAGCTGCTCTCCGCCGCCGGGCTCACCCCGGCCGCCGAGGTCAGCGTGAAGCTCTCCGCGCTCGGCCAGAAGTTCGACGAGCAGTTGGCGTACGACAACGCCCGGGCGATCTGCGCGGCGGCCGACGAGGCGGGCACCACGGTCACCCTCGACATGGAGGACCACACCACCACCGACTCGACCCTGAGCGTGCTGGCCGACCTGCGCAAGGACCACCCGTCGACCGGCGCGGTGCTCCAGGCGTACCTGCGGCGGACCGAGTCGGACTGCCGCGAGCTGGCCGGTGCCGGGTCCCGGGTACGGCTCTGCAAGGGCGCGTACAAGGAGCCGGAGTCGGTGGCGTACCAGTCGGCCCGCGAGGTGGACAAGTCGTACGTCCGCTGCCTGAACGTGCTGATGTCCGGGGACGGCTACCCGATGCTGGCCACCCACGACCCGCGCCTGATCGCCATCGGCGAGGACCGGGCCCGCTGGTTCGACCGCGGCCCGGACCGCTTCGAGTTCCAGATGCTGTACGGCATCCGGCCGGAGGAGCAGGCCCGGCTGGTCGGCGAGGGGTACACCGTGCGGACCTACCTGCCCTACGGCGAGGACTGGTACGGCTACCTGATGCGCCGGCTCGCCGAGCGGCCCGCGAACCTGATGTTCTTCGGCCGGGCGCTGGTCTCCAAGAAGTGACTCAGCCGTTCGACCAGCCCCGGGTGCTCAGCACCAGCCGGTAGCCGTCCGGATCGGCCACCGTCACCCCCCAGCGGTCCCAGTACGGGCCGGCGGAGACCCTCGTCCCGCCGGCCCGTTCCAGTGTCGCGACCGTCAAGCCCCACCCTTGACGGACAAGGCTAATTGCATTAGCTTTTTGGCTATGAAGATTAGCCAGCTGGAGCGGGACGGCGGCACCATCGCGTACGAGGTGCACGGCGAGGGCCCGCTGGTGGTCCTCTCGCACGGCATGGGGGAGAACCGGCGGTCCTTCCGTCACCTGATCCCGCTGCTGGTCGAGGCCGGCTACCGGGTGGCCTCGGTGGACGTCCGGGGGCACGGCGACTCCAGCGCGCACTGGCCGTCGTACGCCCCCGCCGAGGTCGGCGCCGACCTGCTGGCCGTGGTGCGTACCCTCGGCGGCCCGGCCACCCTGGTCGGCAGCTCGTCCAGCGCGGCGGCCGTGGTCTTCGCCGCCGGCGACGCGCCCGAGCTGGTCAACGGCATCGTGCAGATCGGCGCGTTCGTCGCCGAGCCCAGGCCCAACCCGGCGATGCGGCTCGCCCAGGCGGCGGTGCTGCGCAGCCCCCGGCTGTTCGGCATGTTCCACCGGACGCTCTTTCCCTGCGACCGGCCCGCCGACGACGCCGCGTACCGCAGGGAGCTGGTCGCCGGCCTGCGCGGCCGGATGGCGGCGGTCCGTGGGGTGATCGCGCCGGTCGCCCCGTACTGGACGGCGCGGGCGGCCGACGTGCGGCAGCCGGTGCTGGTGCTGATGGGCGCGCAGGACCCCGACTTCGCCGACCCGGGAGCCGAGGCGCGCGCCGCCCGCCGGCTCTTCGCCACCGCCGAGGCCCGCATGATCGCCGACTCCGGCCACTACCCGCACGCCGACCGGCCGGCGGCCACCGCCGCCCAACTGGTCGAGTTCCTGGCGGTGACCTCCCGTGCCTAGGGCCGGGCTCACCCCGTCGACGGTGGTCCGCGAGGCGGCCCGCCTCGCCGACGAGGTCGGCTTCGAGCGGCTGACCCTGGCCGCGCTGGCCGGCCGGCTCGGCGTCGCGCTGCCCAGCCTCTACAAGCACGTCAAGGGCGCCGACGCGTTGAGTCAGAAGCTGGCCGCGCTGGCCGTCGCCGAACTGGCCGCCGAGATGACCTCGGCGGCTGCCGGGCGGGCCGGTCGGGACGCGCTGCGCGCGGTCGCCGATGCCTGGCGGGGATACGGCCACCGGCATCCCGGCCGCTATCCCGCGGCGCAGCAGGTGCCCGACGCGAGCGACCCCGAGCACGTCGAGGCCGGCCGGCGGGCGGTCGACGCCGTCTACGCGATCCTGCACGGGTACGGCCTGACCGGCGACGCCGCGGTCGACGCGGCCCGGATCTTCCGCAGTGCCGTGCACGGGTTCGTGACCCTGGAGGCGGCGGGCGGGTTCGGGCTGCCTCGGGAGATCGACCGTTCCTTCGATCAACTGGTGGCCACCCTGGACATCGCGTTCCGGAACTGGCCCGACCCGGGGAGGTCCTGATGACGGCCGTGCTGCTGGCATTCGCCTTCCTGCTGGAGCTGGCCCTGCTCGTCGCCGCCGGCTGGTGGGGGTTCACCCTCGACGCCCGCCTGCCGGTGCGGCTGCTCGCCGGGCTCGGTGCGCCCCTGCTGATCGCGGTCCTCTGGGGGACCTTCTGCTCGCCCCGGGCGGCCGTGCCGCTCCCGGCCGCCGCCAAGTACGCCGCCCAGGCGGCCTGCTTCGTCACCGGCGGCGTGCTGCTCGCGCTGGCCGGCCGGCCGGTGCCGGCGGTCCTGCTGGTGGTCCTGTGGGTGGCGGACAGCGTCCTGCTCCGCCTCGCGGGCGAGCCGGTCTGATCCCCGCCCTGCCGCGCGGCCGAGCCGGACGCCCGGTCCGACCTCGGTCCCCTCCGCTGCGTCTGCCGGGCCGTTGGCGGGGCCGGGGCCGTCCGGCTGCCGTGCCCACCTGTGGTGTCCTTTGGAACTGATGTCGTAAACGAATCAGTCGGTCCTGACGGAGAGCAGAGCTACCTCGCCCGTACCGCTTCACGCGCCCGTCGCCGGGCATGGTCGTCGTCGCCGGACACCGGCCGCCGCCACCAGCCGCTACCATCGGCGCGTTCCCACTGCTCCGCCCGTCTCCCACTGCCATCGGTGCCTTCCCACTGCGTCGCTGCGGTGTGCGGCCGATTCGTTGTCGCTGCGGTCCGGGGCTGATTCGTTCACGTCATCAGCTCCAAAGGACGCCAGCACGACGTCCGGTCCCGGCCCGTCCGGTCCCGGCCCGTCCGGTCCCGGCCCGTCCGTCCCCGCCGCGTCGGTCCCGGCGGGCGGGGCGGGGCGGTGCCTGGGCCGGGCTCTGGTGAGACCGGACGCAGGATCCAGGAACCGGTGCCCGAGTGTCCGGCAGACCAGCGCATGGTGCTGTTCGTGCGCTGCCCCCTTAGCATCGAGCGGTGCGCCGCCCCCACCCGCCGCGGCCCCCCAGAGCCACGCGGCCCCGCCTGCTCACCGTCCTGGTCGCCGTCAGCGTCCTGATGGCCACCACCGCCGCCTCATGCGGCGACGAGAAGTCGAACGTCACCTCGGCCACCGCGGAACGATCCGCGGTGGCCGAGGTCATCGACGCCCCGGCGACCGTGACCGCCCGGGCCGCCGCCACCCTCACCGCCCCCGCCGACGGCATCCTGGCCAGCCTGCGAGTCCAGCCCGGGCAGCGGGTGAAGCGCGGCCAGGTCCTCGCCGTGGTCGACTCGCCCTCCGCTCAGCAGCGGCTCCGCCAGTCGAAGGAGGCGCTGATCGCCGCGAAGCGCGCCGGTCGGGGCGTCGGCACGGGTGACCTGACCGGCAGCCGGCGCGGCACCGACAAGGCCGCCGACGAGGCGTTCGATGTCGCCCGGGACGCCGCGAACAAGATCGCCGACGAGCAGCTTCGGGACGCGCTGCTGACCCAGGTGATCTCCGCGCAGAAGCAGTACGCCGCCGCCGCGCGCAGCGCCGATCAGGCGGTCCGCTCGGTGCAGCGGGGCGTCGCGGGGTTGAACTCCGCCGTGGGTGCGCTGTCGTCCGCGCAGCGGCTCCAGGCCCAGCAGGCGTACGACCTGGCGAAGGCGACCGTCGACGCGCTGACCCTGCGCGCCCCGATCGGGGGAGTGGTCCAGCCGGGCGGCACCCCGGCCGGTGGCGGAACCGGTCTCGACGCGCTGCTCGGCGGCGGTCAGCTGCCCGCCGGTCTCGACCCGTCGGCGCTGGCTCCGGCCCAGGCGGCGCCCCCGCCGGGGGTGGACGACGCGATCGGTGCCGGTGGTCGGGTCACCGCCGGTGCGGCGATCCTGACCATCGTGGACACCGGCGCGCTCGGCCTGGCCGCCGAGGTGGACGAGACGGACGTGCTGCTGGTCCGGCCCGGGCTGACCGCGACGGTCGAGCTGGACGCGGTCACCGGGGCGGCGTACGAGGCCACGGTCCGCTCGGTCGACGTGCTACCCACCAGCTCCGCCCGGGGCGGGGTGACCTACCGGGTGCGCCTCGCCCTCGGCGCCGGGAAGCTGGGCGAGGGCGGGCCCGCGCCGACGCCCCGCCCCGGCATGAACGCCATCGTCCACCTCCAGGTACGCCAGGCCGTCGACGCGATCACGGTCCCCGCCTCGGCGGTCTTCTCCGCCGACGGTCGGGACTCGGTCTGGGTGGTCCGCGACGGGAAGGCCGACCGCGCCCCGGTGACCGTGGGCGTGCAGGGGCCCGACCTGGTGCAGATCCTCGACGGGGTGCAGGCCGGCGACCGGGTGGTGATCCGCGGCGCCGACGAGGTCACCGACGGCCAGGAGGTCCGGTGACCGCCCCGACGGGCGGGTCGGGCGCTGCTCCGACGGGGCCGCCGCCTCGGCCGCCTGCGATCGAGGCGGTGGACGTCTCCCGGACCTATGAACTCGACGGGGTGGCGGTGCCGGCACTGCGCGGCGTGTCGCTGACCGTGGCGCCGGGGGACCACGTGGCCGTGGTCGGGCCGTCCGGCTCCGGCAAGTCGACGCTGATGCACCTGCTCGGCGGGCTGGACCGGCCCACCGGCGGACGTCTGGTCATCGGCGGCCAGGACGTGGGCACCCGCTCCGCGGCGGAGTTGGCGACGCTGCGCAACGAGACCATCGGCTTCGTCTTCCAGGCGTTCCACCTGCTGCCGCGGACGTCGGCGGTGGACAACGTGGCGCTGCCGTTGGTCTACCGTGGCGTCGGGGCCCGGCAGCGGCGCGAGCGGGCGGCGGCGATGCTCGGCCGGGTCGGCCTGGGACATCGGCTTCACCACCGCCCCAACCAGCTCTCCGGCGGCGAGCAGCAGCGGGTGGCGATCGCCCGGGCGCTGGTCACCGATCCGACGGTGCTGCTCGCCGACGAGCCGACCGGCAACCTGGACACCGTGACCGGCCAGGCGGTGCTGGCCCTGCTGGAGCAGCTCAACGCCGAGTCCGGAGTGGCCCTGGTGCTGGTGACCCACGACAGCGAGGTGGCGGCCCGGGCCCGGCGGCGGATCGCGATGCGCGACGGGGTGGTGGTCTCCGACACCGCGTCGACCGTTCATGATCGACCGCCGTCCGGGGGCGTGGACGGACCTGACACACTGGGGGACGCTCCCAGCGCGGAGCCCCGGTCCGCGTCCGGAAGCGGCCCGGGGCACCCGTCCGGTGGCTCCGGTGGCGCCATCGGAGCCACCGGACGCCTTCCGCGCGATCCGGCGGCCGATGGGCGTACCGCGGAGCCGGCGGGCGGCGAGCAGGCCGGAGGGGCGTCGTGAGGGTCGCCGAGGCGTGGCGGGTGGCGCTGGACGCGCTGCTGGCCAACCGGATGCGCAGCGCGCTGACCATGCTCGGCGTGATCATCGGGGTGGCGTCCGTGGTGCTGCTGGTGGCCATCGGCACCGGTACGAAGCAGAAGGTCGAACAGCAGGTCGAAGGGCTCGGCTCGAACCTGCTGCTGGTGGTGCCGGGCCGGATCGACGTGGGCACCGCCCCGGTGGTCTCCCCGCTGACCCTCGCCGACGTCGACGCGGTGTCCCGGGTGGTCGGCGACCCCGGCCGGGTCGCGGTCACCATCGCCTCCGGCGCGACGGCCCGGGCCGGCAACCGCTCCGACTTCACCACCGTGCAGGGGGTGCTGGAGACCACCCCGGCGGTCTTCACCCGCTCGCTCGCCCGGGGCCGCTACCTCACCGGCGCCGATGTGGACACCAGCCGGCGGGTGGCGGTGCTCGGCGCGTCGGTCGCCCGCGCGCTCTTCCCCGACCGGGACCCGCTCGGCCAGCAGGTCGCCCTCGCCGGCGTCCGGTTCCGGGTGATCGGCGTCTTCGCGCCGCTCGGGCAGAGCCTCGGCGTCGACCGGGACGACGAGGTGCACGTGCCGGTCACCGCGGCACAGCGGCTCTGGGGCACCCAGCGGGTGGACGGCATCGCGGTCAAGGCCCCGGACCGGGAGCGGATCGGCGAGCTGGGGGACCGGATCGTCGCCGAGTTGTCCCGTCGGCACCCGGACACCGAGTTCAGCGCGGTCACCCAGCAGCAGATTCTCGGCGTACTCGGTGACATCCTCGGGGTGCTCACCGGCGTGCTCGCCGCCATCGCCGGCATCTCGCTGCTGGTCGGCGGGGTGGGCGTCTCCAACATCATGCTGGTCTCCGTGCGCGAACGGACCCGGGAGATCGGCCTGCGCAAGGCCGTCGGTGCCCGCCCCCGCGACATCGGCGTGCAGTTCCTGCTGGAGGCGGTGCTGCTCACCGCGATCGGCGGGCTGACCGGGATGGCGCTCGGCGTGGGCGCCGCGCTGCTGGTGGACGCCTTCTCGCCGATCCCGGCCGCGATCACCTGGTGGTCGCTGGCGCTGGCGTTCGGGGTGTCGGCGGCGGTGGGCATCGTCTTCGGCGTGGTGCCGGCGCAGCGGGCCGGCCGGCTCGACCCGGTGGTCGCCCTCCGCGCCGAGTGAGCCCGTCCGCCGCGTCCGCCGACGGGGGCGCGGAGTTGCGCCGCCACCGGTCCCGGGAATGGGACGGGCGGCGTGCACGGGGGTGAAACGGCAGATCACGGTCGGGTGAACGGCGGCCCGTACATGATCAGTTGTACGAAGGGATCGCGCCGGTCACAGCGGCCCCGCTACCGTACTGGTAACACGCGCGTTGCCGCCCGGACGGAAGCTCCGGTCGCTCGGCACGCATGGGATGGGTCGGGTGAGCCATGGCCGGGTCGCAGTCCGACGGTCGGCTGTCGGATGTCAAGTTCCTGACCGTCGCCGAGGTGGCGTCGGTGATGCGGGTGTCCAAGATGACGGTCTACCGCCTGGTGCACAGCGGTGAACTCACCGCGGTACGGGTCGGCCGGTCGTTCCGGGTGCCCGAGCACGCGGTGCACGACTATCTTCGGGGCGCTTTTCAGGAAACCGCCTGACCCGCCCCTGGGCGGTCCGCCGAGTGCGACGTAACGGGCATCGACGGGGGCGCGTTGGTCCTGCTGACGCGCTCCCGCTACCCTGGACCCGATCGTGACCCTCACCGGTGAGCCCCGACGCCACCAGGCTGGTCCGGTCCGTTGTCCGCAAGCGGTCACCGGCGCCACCGACGTGGCGCCCCTGGTCCGCCCCGCACGTTTGCATTGAAAGGCTGTCGTATGGGCTCGGTGGTCAAGAAGCGCCGCAAGCGCATGGCTAAGAAGAAGCACCGCAAGCTGCTGCGCAAGACCCGCGTCCAGCGTCGCCGTCTCGGCAAGTGACCGATGCCGGGCCACGGCCCGGCATCCGGCACCACTTGCCAACAGTCGACCCTCGGAGGCTCAGGTGATCAGGCCGCGGACGTCCCGGCTCGATCCCGCCCGCCGGTCAGGGCGTGCGAGATGACCCCCGGTGGCACCTCAGGTGCTCCGGGGGTCGTCGTCGTGACCGGGGTCGGCCGCTACCTCGGCGCGCACGTCGCCGCCCGGCTCGCCGCCGACCCGCGCATCGAGCGGGTGATCGGCGTCGACCCGGCCACCCCGGGCCCCGAGTTCACCGACCTGCTCGACCGGGTCGAGCGGATCCGGCTCGACCTCGGCTCGCTCGGCGGGCTCCTCGCCGACCTCGACGTCGACGCCGTGGTGCACCTCGCCCTGGTCAGCGCCCCCGACCCGCAGCACGGGGGCCGGGCGGCGATGAAGGAGCAGAACGTCATCGGCACCATGCAGCTGCTCGCCGCCTGCCAGCGGGCGCCGCGGCTGCGCAAGCTGGTGGTCCGCTCCTCGACCGCCGCGTACGGCGCGTCCTTCCGCGACCCGGCGGTCTTCACCGAGGAGACCGAGCCGCGCGAGGTGCCGCGCGGCGGTTTCGGCCGCGACATCCTCGACATCGAGGGGTACGTCCGCGGGTTCCGCCGCCGCCGTCCCGACGTCACCGCGACGGTGCTGCGCTTCGCGCCGTTCATCGGCTCCACCGCCGACACCACGCTCACCCGCTACTTCTCACAACCGGTGGTGCCCACCGTCTTCGGGCGCGACCCGCGGTTGCAGTTCGTGCACTCCGACGACGCCCTGGAGGTCCTGCACCGGTCGATCGCCGAGGACCACCCGGGCACCTACAACGTCGCCGGGCCGGGGGTGCTCTCGCTCTCCCAGGCGATCCGCCGGGCCGGTCGGGTCGCCGTACCCGTGCTGGAGCCCGGCCTGTCCGGGGCCGCCGCGCTCGCCCGCAGCCTCGGCTTCGGCCGGTACGGCCTCGACCAGGTCGACCTCTTCGTGCACGGCCGGGTGGTCGACACCAGCCGGCTGGAGCGGGAGTACGACTTCACCCCGCGCTCCACCGCCGCCGCGTTCGACGACTTCATCCGCGCCCACCACCGCGGGGTGGTGCTCACCCGGGACAGCCTCGCCGCCGCCGAGCAGTTGGTGCTCGAGAGCATCCGGCAGGTCCGGTCGGCCGTCCGGGAGCGGTCGTGAGCCGACCCGACGAGCGCCCCGACGGCCGGTACGACGTACCGCTGGGCGTGACCGGACCGGACGCGCAGCCGGCGCGGCGCAACGGGCACCGGCGCACCACGGTCGCCGGCGCCCCGGATCCGGTGGCCCTGGACGAGCCGGACACCTCCGCCACCGACGAGCCGGTCCCGTCCGCCCCCGAGGGGTCGACCCCGTCCGGCACCGGCGAGCCGGGCACCGGGGGGCGGGACCGGTCGACCGGCGGTGACGCGGACGAGGCCGGGCGGGTCCCGGCGACCGCGCCGGGCGGGCCGGCGGTGCCGGACCGGCCGGGGGACCACTGGGACAACAAGGTCGCGGCCGGGCTGGCCTTCCTGCGCCGGCGGCTCTCCGGCGAGTACGAGGTCGACGAGTTCGGCTTCGACCCGGAACTGACCGACTCGGTCTTCCACCCGCTGCTGCGGCTGCTCTACCGGGACTGGTTCCGCACCGAGGTCACCGGGCTCGAGCACGTGCCCGCCGACGGGGCGGGCCTGGTCGTCGGCAACCACTCCGGCACGGTGGCGCTGGACGCGCTGATCCTCTCCACCGCCCTGCACGACCAGCACCCGGCGCGCCGCTACCTGCGGCTGCTCGGCGCCGACCTGGTCTTCCGGATGCCGGTCGTCTCCGAGATCGCCCGCAAGACCGGCGGCACGGTCGCCTGCAACCCGGACGCCGAACGGCTGCTCGGCAACGGTGAACTGGTCGGCGTCTTCCCGGAGGGCTTCAAGGGCGTCGGCAAGCTCTACTCCGACCGCTACAAGCTGCAACGCTTCGGCCGGGGCGGCTTCGTCTCGGCGGCGCTGCGCACCGGCACCCCGATCGTGCCGGTCGCCATCGTCGGTGGCGAGGAGACCTACCCGATGCTCGCCGACATCAAGCCGCTCGCGCGGCTGCTCAAACTCCCGTACTTCCCCGTCACGCCGACCTTCCCGTGGCTCGGGCCGCTGGGCATGGTGCCGCTGCCGAGCAAGTGGCTGATCGAGTTCTGCCCGCCCATCCCGACGGCGCACCTCATCGACTCCGCCGACGACCCGCTGGTCGTGTTCAACCTCGCCGACCAGGTCCGCGAGACCATCCAGCACACCCTGCACAAGCTGCTGGAGCGTCGCCCCGACCCGTTCGGCCCCTGACCGCCGCAGAGCATCGGGCCGTCGCCCGTCAGGCGGCGGCGGGCTACCGGGTGCGGCGGCGGCGGTGCAGGGCCAGGCCGGCGCTGACCGCGCCGGCGAGCAGCCCGGCCGCGGCGGTCGACGGTACGGCGATCTTGACCGCCCGGCGCCCGGTGCGGAAGTCCCGGACCTCCCAGCCCCGCTCGCGGGCCTGCCGCAGCAGCGCCCCGTCCGGGTTGATCGCCACCGCCCGCCCGACGGCGGTGAGCATCGGCAGGTCGTTGGCCGAGTCGCTGTAGGCCGCGCAGCGGCTGAGGTCCAGCCCCTCGACCGCGGCGAGCTGGCCGACCGCCTCCGCCTTGGCCGGCCCGTGCATCAGGTCGCCGACCAGGCGGCCGGTGTACGCGCCGTCGACTACCTCGGCCACCGTACCGATCGCGCCGGTCAGGCCGAGCCGGGTGGCGATCACCCGGCCGATCTCCACCGGGGCGGCGCTGACCAGCCAGACCCGCTCGCCGGCGTCGAGGTGCCGCTGGGCGAGTCGGCGCGTACCGGCCCAGATCCGGGGGGCCATCAGCTCGTCGAAGATCTCTTCGGCGAGGCGTTCGATCTCGTCCACCCGCCAGCCCTCGATGAAGGCCAGGGCGGCCTCCTTCGCCTGCGACATGTCGACGGCGTTCTCGGTGGCCAGCAGCCGGAACCGGGCCTGCTGCCAGGCGAACCGGGCCAGGTCGCCGGTGGTGAAGTACTTGCGGGCGGCGAGCCCGCGGGCGAACCAGTAGATCGACGCGCCCTGCATCATCGTGTTGTCCACGTCGAAGAAGGCCGCGACGGTGGGGTCGGGCTCCGCGGGGACGGGTCGGTCGACCTCAGCGTCGGCCCAGCCGGCGGTGTGCCCGTGGACGTCGGTGCTGACCGTGACCTTGCGGCTGCGGGCCATGCGGACCTCCCTCCGTACGACGACCGCGAGTGCCTGCGCCCCTGAGCCTAGTCGGGGGTCGGTTACGCGCGGCCGTCCGAAGGCGCAACGGTGGTGTGAACGGCTCCGCCGGTCAGCGGTCGCTCGGGCAGGTCGACGGGGTCGGGCCGAGGGCGTCGCTGCCGGCCGGCGCGGGCAGGCCGCAGGCGATGGCGGCGCGCAGCACGTCGGAGCGCTTGTGGATCGCGTCCAGCAGGGCCAGCGAGCGCCGGGTCCGGTCCCGCTCGGCGCGGGTGGCCCCGTCGAGCAGTCCACCGACCGCCTTCCGTTGCCCGGTCACGAAGGTGTTCACCGCGTCCAGCCCGGCCGGGTCGGAACGCTGGGCGGCGGTGGTGGTGAGCAGCCGTACGCCCTGGCGGGTGTCGGCGTCCATGTCGTCCATCACCGCGCTGAACCCGGCCGGATCGCCGCGGAGCGTGCCGGCCTCGTCCAGCCGGGTGCGGGCGAAGTCGAGGAAGAGCTGGCCCCGGCTGAGGCCCGAGCTGGCCAGGGCGAGCTGGGCGCGCTCGGTGGACCGCTTCATGCCGTACAGCGCGTCGCCGGGGACCGCGTCCTCGCTGGCGGCGGAGATGCCCGACACGGCGACGGCGCCGGCGGCGATACCGACCAGGATGGCGCCCCGGGCGCGGACCTGACGCGCGGTCACCGCGCCCAGCAGCGAGCCGCGCGGGGTGGCGTCGACCGTGCCGGCCGGTGTGGTCCCGGCCGCGCCGATGCCCTCCCGCTCCGCGGTCGCCACCAGCATGGCGCGGAGTCCGGTGCGGAACTCGGCGTCGACCTCGACGTCCGGCCGCTCGGCGACGAGCCGCTGCCCGACCGCCACCAGGGCGGTGAGCCGGTCGTCGGCGCGGGACCGGACGTGGTGACGCCGACCGCCGTTCGCCTCGTCGAGAAGCTGGGCGAAACGTGCGGCCCGACGACGGGAGAAGAGGTCACTGTCCACCGTAGGCACCCCCTCTCGCTGGTCACGGCCGGTCGGCCGCGGTGGTTCCCAGCGACCGGCAGCGGCGTACGCCGACGGACGAAGGTGTTGGCCGGCCGCGCTGCCCCGGACCGGATCGGTCCGGGGACGCCGGGGCAACCACCGGTCGCACCCGGAGAAACGGTCCGTGCCGGGCACGGGTTACGGGGCGGCCGCTGCCGAAATCACGAAGAGTGATCTTCGTCACCGGGGATCAGGGCTGGAAACCGTCCGGGAGCAGGCGGGCGAGGGCGCGGACGGCGCGGTATTGCAGGGCCTTGATCGCACCCTCGTTCTTGCCCATCGTGCGGGCCGTCTCAGCCACCGAGAAGCCCTGGAGGAAGCGGAGCACGATGCATTCCTGCTGCTCCGGGTTGAGCTGCTTGACCGCGGTGAGCAGCGCGACGTTGGTGATGTGCTCGACCACCGCCGCCTCCGGGCTGCCCTCCGGGCCGCGGTCCTCCCGGTCGGCGTCGAGCACGTCGCCGGTGGTGACCTCCAGCCGGTAGCGGCCGGACTTGAAGTGGTCCGCCACCAGGTTGCGGGCGATGGTCACCAGCCAGGCGCCGAGGTCGCGGCCCTGCCAGGTGAAGCTGCCGATCCGCTTGAGGGCCCGGAGGAACGTGTCCGAGGTGAGGTCCTCCGCCAGTTGGCGGTTGCCGACCCGGAAGTAGACGAAGCGGAAGACGGTGTCGACGTACCGGTCGTAGAGCAGGCCGAAGGCCTCGGCCTCGCCGGCCTGCGCGCGCTCCACCAGCGCCCAGACCTCGGTGGCCGGGTCGGACGGGTCGGGCCGGCTGGGAAAGCCGGTGGCCGGCGTCGTGGCCGCCGGGACCGCGGGCAGGACGGCGGTGTCGGCGGCGGGCACGGCCGGCAGCACGGCGGTCTCGGCCCCGGACGGGTCGGCCACCGCGGGCGGCTCGCCGACCCGCCGGCTCTGCGCCGGCATGGTGGGGCGGGCCGGCGACGCGACCCGGCCACCGGCCGGCATCGCGTTGCCACCGGGTACGGCCGGCCGGGGCGGGGCCTCGTTGTGCCGGTTGCGCAACCGATCGGAGCCGAGACCCGGGTCCAGCCGCTCGTTGGGCGACGTCCGGGGTGTCGGGCCGGTCAGGCCGGCGGGCCGTTCCGCGTAGCCGAAGGTGGTCACCGCGCCTCCCCGGTCCGCTCCACGACCGGCCGGGCGGGGCGGCGACGGGGCACCGCGGCGTCCGGCCTGCCCCGGGCGGGCAGGGCCGGGTGGGGGTGTGCCGACGTACGGCAGATCCCCTTGAGGTGCTGGTCCAATGCGCTCACAGGCACGGGGGCCTCCTCGGGCTGAGGGGTGTCGACTCACGGCAAATCGGGTGAGCCGACCCGAGTGATGATAGGGCCAACGTCACCCGCACGTGGCAAGTCCGTTACACAGGGCCGAAGTATTTCCCGCCGCGTCGCACGGATGGCGGACCGTTTGTCCGTCGTGTGCGGTTGACTTTCACGTCGTGACTCGATCCGGAGTGGAAGTCCTGGTCGGAGCGGACGTACCCCGCCGTCGGCGGGTCGGCGTGTCGCCGGGTGGCGGCGCGCCCGTGCCGCGGGCATGGTCCGCCGGGGTGCTGCTGTGCCAGACTCAGCGACCGTGCAGGACGCCTCCGACAGCTCCGCGCCCGACCTCGTCGACCGGCTCCGCCGCGCGGCCGCCGACCACGGCGACCGCCCCGCGTTGCACTGGCGTGAGGTGACCCTGACCTGGTCCCAACTGGACGCCCGGGTGACCGCCGTGGCCCGGGCCCTGGCCCGCGCCGTGCCGGCCGGGTCGGCCGACCCGCCGGCGCGGGTGGCGATCGCGTGGGCGAACACGCCGGACTTCGTGGTCGCCTACCTCGCCACGCTGCGCGCCGGGCTGGTCGCGGTGCCGGTCAACCCCGGCCTCACCGCCCGGGAGCTGCGGCACGTGCTCGCCGACTCCGGCGCGACGCTGCTCTGTGGCACCGAGGCCGTCCAGGACCGGGTGGCCGGTCTCGCCGACGAACTGCCGGCGCTCACCGCCGTACACACCACCCTGCCCGAGGATGCGGGGGAGCCGCCGGCGCGGCCCGGCGGCGACCTCGCGGTGCTGCTCTACACCTCCGGCACCGAGGGGCGGCCCAAGGGCGCGATGCTGCCGCACCGGGCGCTGGCCGCGAACCAGGACCAGGTGGGCCGGATCTCCCCGCCGGTGGTCGGCCCCGGAGACACGGTGCTGCTCGCGTTGCCGCTGTTTCACGCGTACGGATTGAACTCGGGGCTGGGAGCGGTGGTCCACCATGGCGCGACCGGGGTGCTCGTCGACGAGCTCGGCCCCGGCTGCGCGCTCGACGAGATCGCCCGGCACCGGGTCAGCGTGCTGGTCGGCGTACCGTCGATGTTCCTCGCCTGGTCCACGGCGGACGCCGGCGCGGTCGCCGCGGCCATGGCGTCGGTGCGGGTCGCGGTCTGCGGCGCGGCGCCGCTGGACCCGGCCACCGCGGCGCGCTTCACCGAGGTCACCGGCCGTCCGGTGCACGTCGGGTACGGCCTGACCGAGACCGCCCCGGTGCTCACCTCCACCCTGGTCGGCGGCGAGCCGAAGCCCGGGTCGATCGGCCGGCCGCTGCCCGGCGTCGAGTTGCGCCTGGTCGGCGGCGACGGGGCCGACCTGTGGCGGGACGGCGTCGCCGAGCCGGACGACGACCCCGACGACGACCCCTGGCTCGTCGACTCCTCGCCCGGCACCGACCCCGGCCAGATCGTGGTACGCGGGGCGAACCTGTTCGCCGGCTACTGGCCGGACGGTCGGGGCGGCCCGGACGCGGACGGCTGGTGGGCCACCGGCGACGTCGCCTACGCCGACGACGACGGGGACCTCTTCCTGGTCGACCGGCTGGGCGAGCTGATCCTGGTCAACGGCTTCAACGTCTACCCGCGCGAGGTCGAACTGGTGCTCGACGCACACCCGGGGGTGGCCGGCTCGGCTGTCCTGGGTGTGCCGCACCCGCGCACGGGTGAGACTGTGCGGGCGTACGTGGTGCCGGCGCCGGGGCATCCGGTCACCGGCGAGGAACTGCTCGCCCACTGCGCGCGTAACCTGGCCCGGTTCAAGTGCCCGACCGCCGTCGAGTTCGTCGACGAACTCCCGTACTCGGTGATCGGGAAGGTACGCAAGACCCAGCTGCGGTCGGCGCCGTCCCCGGCGGCGCCGCCCCGGCCCCGACGCACGGAGGTCCCCGATGTCCAGTGACGCCCGGCTCACCCTGATCACCCGGCCCGGCTGCCACCTCTGCGAGGACGCCAAGGCCGCGCTGGACCGGGTGGTGGCGGTCACCGGCGACCGGTGGGTGGAGAAGGACGTCACCGGCGACGTCGAGCTGGAGCGGGAGTACGGCGACCGGCTGCCGGTGGTGCTGCTCGACGGCAAGGAGCACGGCTACTGGCGGGTCGAGGAGGAGCGGCTGCTGCGGGACCTGACCACGCCGCAGCTCTGACCAGGTTTATGGTGCTGCGATGACCCCGGCGCGCGACCACCTGGTGTGGGACTGGAACGGCACCCTGCTCAACGACCTCAGCCTGGTGGTGGCGGCCACCAACGTGGCCTTCGCCAGCGTCGGCGGCCCGCCGGTGACCTCCGAGGAGCACCGGGTGCGCTTCCGCCGGCCGATCGCCGACTACTACGCCGAGATGCTGGGGCGGGCGGTCGACGCCGAGGCGTTCGGCGCGCTCGACCGGATCTTCCACGACGCGTACCGGGCCGGGTTGACCAGCTGCGCGCTGGCCGACGACGCGCTGGCGGCGATCGGCGCCTGGCCGGGCAGCCAGTCGCTGTTGTCCATGTGGTTCCACGACGAGCTGGTGCCGACCGTGCAGACCTACGGACTGACCCCGCACTTCGCCCGGGTGGACGGGCTGCGCGCCACGGTCGGCGGGGGCCACAAGGCGGAGTGGCTGGAGAAGCACCTGGCCGAGCTGGGGCTGGCCGGCGACTCGGTGGTGCTCATCGGCGACTCGGTCGACGACGCGCACGCCGCGGAGAGCGTCGGCGCCCGCTGCGTCCTCTACACCGGCGGCCTCTCCGACCCGGCCGCCCTCCGCGCCACCCCCCACCCCACCGCCGACACCCTCACCGAGGCCGTCACCCTCGCCACCACCCTTCCCTGACCCACGCGCCCCCGGGCCCTCTCGTGGGGGTGGGGGCGGGTCAGGCGCGGAGGTGGGTGAGGACGGCGAGGACCCGGCGGTGCTGGTCGGTGTCGGGGGGCAGGTGCAGCTTGGTGAAGATGTTGCGGACGTGCTTCTCCACCGCGCCGTCGGTGACCACCAGGGACTTCGCGATGGCGGTGTTGGAGCGCCCCTCGGCCATCAGCGCCAGCACCTCCCGTTCGCGCGGGGTCAGCTCGCGCAGCGGGTCGTCCCGGCGCCGGCGGACCAGCAGCTGGCCGACCACCTCCGGGTCGAGCACGGTGCCGCCGGCGGCCACCCGGGCCAGCGCGTCGAGGAACTCGTCGATCGCGGCCACCCGCTCCTTGAGCAGGTAGCCGATCCCGCCGCCGCCCCCGCCCGCGGTGCTCAGCAGGTCGTCGGCGTACGACACCTCGACGTACTGGGAGAGCACCAGGATCGGCGTACGGGGGACCAGCTGGCGGGCCCGTACGGCAGCGCGTAGCCCCTCGTCGGTGTGCGTGGGCGGCATCCGCACGTCCACGATCGAGACGTCCGGCCGGTGTTCCACCACCCCGTCGACCAGCGCCGCACCGTCCCCGACGGCGGCCACCACCTCGTGTCCCTGCTCGGTGAGCAGCCGGACCAGGCCCTCCCGGAGCAGTACGGCGTCGTCGGCGATCAGCACTCGCATGCAGCGATGTCTACCACGGCCGGGCGCATGCCCGGGGTCACAGCGGCAGCTCGGCCCGCACGACGGTCGGCCCGCCGACCGGGCTGTCCACCCGGAGCAGGCCGCCGGCGGCGCGTACCCGGTCGGCGATGCCGGCGAGGCCGTGCCCCTTCGCCACGTGTGCACCACCGGCCCCGTCGTCACCGACGGTGACTTCGAGCCGGTCGTCGTGGCGTACCACGGTCACCGCGCAGCCGGTCGCGCCGCTGTGCTTGGCCACGTTGGTCAGCGCCTCCGCGACCACGAAGTAGGCGGTGCTCTCCACCAGCGGGTCGAGCCGGCCCTTCGGGTTGCCCAGCCGATCGTCGAGGGTCAGGTCGACCGGCACCAGGCTCCGGCCGGCCAGGGCGGCGACGGCGCTGGGCAGGCCCCGGTCGACCAGCACCGGCGGCGCGATGCCCCGGGAGAGTGCCCGCAGCTCGGCCAGGGTGTCCCGGGTCTGGGCGATCGCCTCGTCCAGGGTCCGGGCGGCGGCCCCCGGGTCGGTGGCGAGCTGCTGCCGGGCCCGGCTCAGGTCCATCGCCAGCCGGACCAGCCGCTGCTGGGGGCCGTCGTGGATGTCCCGCTCCAGCCGGCGCAGCGCGGCCGCCTCGGCCGACACCGCCGCCCGCTTCTGCTCTTCCAGCACGGTGATCCGGTCCCGCATCTCGGCCACCCCGGTCAGCAGGCCGCGCGCGAAGCCGGCCTGGAGCAGCGCGCAGCCGCGGACCACGATCGGCAGGGTGAGCAGGAAGATCAGGCCGATCGCGGTGTTCAGGCCGATCCGGGCGACGGGCCCGCCACCGAGGCCGAGCAGTTCGGCGAGGCCGCGGTCGTCGGGGCCGTACGGCAGGGCCCAGTCGTACGTGGGGTAGAGGGTGCCGGCGAGCGCGACGGCCCACCAGGCCACGGTGATCCCGAACGTGACGACCGCCACCACCGACCGGGAGATGCCGTGCGCCAGGTCGAGCCAGGACTGCCCGTCCCGGATCGGGGTGAAGATCCGCCGCCAGGCGCCGGCCGCCGGGGGCGGGGTCAGGTAGCGGGGGCGGATCCGGGGCATCCGGAGCACCGTGGGCAGCCGCAGCCGCTCCACGTCGGCCAGGCCGCGTGCGGTGTACAGGGTGCCGGTCATGATCGGCAGGCCCACCACCAGCACCGCCAGCCCGACGCCGAGCGCGAGGCCCGCCGTCAGCACCACCAGGCCGAACAGCGCCAGGGGGAGGCCGAGCAGGACGTACCCGGTGTCGCGCAGCAGTTGTCGGCTGACGCTCGGTGCCGGCGTGGCCGAGGCGCCGGTGGTGGTGGTCATGCTCCGAGGCTAGGGAACGTCCGGCCCCGGAGCCCATCCGGCGGGCCGTCCTCTCGGCGGTCGGGTTGGCCCTACCGCCCGCCGGGCCGGGCCGCGCCGCCCCGGTCGGCGCGGCCGTCCCGCGCCCGGCGGACCCGTCGCGGCGCGGGAGAGGGGTACGCCACGGCCTCGTGCGATTGGTCAGAGAAGTCGGGATTGAGCAATAATCGGCGTGCGGCGCCGGCGAAGGCTGCCGGATCGATCTTGCGGAATGGAGGGCCTGGTGGGGCGGCGTCGCGAGTCAGCAAGATCGCGATTTGTGCAGCTCTTCACAAGCGCCTACTCTCTAGTTCCGACGCGCCCCGCTAGCACGGCCGGCACCCTCGGTCGCCAGCGGGGGTCCCGATTCGGCCGGGTACCGGAGCTGGCCGAGGATCGCACCGCACGGAGTCTCATGAGTCAGCACCGTCACCCTGGCGCGCCCAACCGCGCCGGTGCCGTACCGGCGCTCCCGGATCTCCCGGAGGCGACCGTCGCGCGGCTCCCCGAGTACCTCCGAGCCCTGCACAATCTCGCCGAAAGCGGTCACGAGACGGTCTCCAGCGAGGGGCTGGCCGGCGCCGCCGGGGTCAACTCGGCCAAGCTCCGCAAGGACCTCTCCCACCTCGGCTCGTACGGCACCCGGGGCGTCGGCTACGACGTCGCGCTGCTGGTCGACCAGATCGAGTACGTGCTCGGGCTCACCCAGCGCCGGGCCGTCGCCCTGGTCGGGGTGGGTAATCTCGGTCACGCCCTGGCCGGCTACGACGGCTTCGCCAGCCGGGGCTTCCGGATCGCCGCGCTCTTCGACGCGGACCCGTCCCGGGTCGGCGAGGTGATCAACGGCCTGGTCGTGCAGCACGTCGACGACCTGGGTCGGGTGGCCGCCGAGGAGGCGATCTCGATCGGCGTGATCGCCACCCCGGCCTCGGCCGCCCAGCCGGTCGCCGACCAGCTCGTCGCCGTCGGCGTGACGGGCATCCTGAACTTCGCTCCGTGCGTACTCTCGGTGCCAGAGGGGGTCGACGTGCGCAAGGTCGACCTCGCCATCGAGCTGCAGATCCTGTCCTTCCACGAGCATCGCAAGGCGTCGCTGACCGCGCTCCCCGCCACCGGCGGGTCCGCCCTCACGGCTCTGCCCGGCGGGCTCGCGGCCACCGACACCCAGGAGGCGATCGGCACGTGAAACTGCTCGTCGTCGGCGCGTCCCACCGCACCGCCCCCATCGCCACCCTGGAGCAGTTGGCGGTCGCCCCCGCCGACCTCACCCGCACCCTGGACCGCCTGGTCGCCCTGCCGTACGTCTCCGAGGCGGTGCTGGTCTCCACCTGCAACCGGGTGGAGGTCTACGCCGCCGTGTCCGGTTTCCACGGTGGGCTCGGCGACATCTGCGCCGTCCTCGCCGAGCAGGCCGGCGCCCCGCCGGCCGCGCTCGCCAACCACCTCTACGTGCACTTCGACGCCGCCGCGGTCGACCACGTCTTCCGGGTCGCCGCCGGGCTGGACTCGATGGTGGTCGGCGAGGCGCAGATCCTCGGCCAGCTGCGGGACGCGTACCACTGGGCCACCGGGGCCGACTCGGCCGGGCGGCTGCTGCACGAGCTGATGCAGCAGGCGCTGCGGGTGGGCAAGCGGGCGCACGCCGAGACCAACATCGACCGCGCCGGGCAGAGCGTGGTCACCGCCGCGCTGGACCTGGCCGCCGGCCACCTCGACGGTGACCTCTCCGGTCGCCCCGCCATGGTGGTCGGCGCGGGCGCGATGGGCGCGCTGAGCGTGGCGACGCTGTCCCGGCTGGGCGCCGGGCCGCTCACCGTCACCAACCGGGGGGCCGACCGGGCGGTACGCCTGGCCGAGTCGTACGGGGCGAGCGCCGTGCCGATGGCCGAGCTCGTCGACGCGCTCTCCACAGTGGACATCGTAGTGGCCGCCACCGCGGCCACCGAACCGGTCCTTACCCTCGACGTGGTGACCCGGGCGCTCGCCGGCCGGGACGCCGACCGGGGCCCGCTGGTCCTGCTCGACCTCGCCGTGCCGCGCGACGTCGAGCCCGGGGTGGCCGGGCTGCCCGGCGTCGAGGTGATCGACATCGACCGGATGGCCGCGCTGCTCGCCGACGGCCCGGCCGCCGCCGACGCCGCCGAGGTCACCCGGATCGTCACCGCCGAGGTCGAGACGTTCCTGAGCTGGCTGCGCGGGGCCGACGTGGCGCCGACCGTGGCCGCGCTGCGGGGCCGCGCCGACGACGTGGTCAGCGCCGAGCTGCGCCGGCTCGCCCAGCGCCGGCCCGACCTCGACGACGACCTGCGCGCCGAGGTCGCGCGGACGGTGCACCGGGTGGTGCAGCGGCTGCTGCACCAGCCCACCGTGCGGGTCCGCCAGCTTGCCGCGGAGCCCGGCGGCGACCAGTACGCGGCCCTGCTGCGGGAGCTGTTCGACCTCCAGGTGCCGCAGACCTCCCCGGTCGACACCGTTCCCGACGTCGTCGAGAACGCCGACAGCCGGCCTTTCTTCGACGTCGTCGACGTCCCACCCACCGGAGGTGAGCGATGAGCAGCCCCCTGCGCCTCGGTACCCGGGGCAGCGCCCTGGCGATGGCCCAGTCCGGCCACGTCGCCGAGGCCCTGACCGCAGCCACCGGCCGCGAGGTCGAGCTGGTCGAGGTGGTCACCGCCGGGGACCGCTCGGCGGCCCCCGTGCACCGGCTCGGCGTCGGCGTCTTCGTCTCCGCCCTGCGGGACGCGCTGACCGCCGGCGCCATCGACCTCGCGGTGCACTCGTACAAGGACCTGCCCACCGCCGGGGCGGCCGGGCTGCACATCGCGGCGGTGCCGGCCCGGCAGGACCCGCGCGACGCGCTGGTCGCCACGGGCGGCCGTACCCTCGCCGAGCTGCCGCCGGGCGCCGTGGTCGGCACGGGCGCGCTGCGCCGGATCGCCCAGCTGCACGCCCTCGGGTTGCAGCTGGAGGTCACCCCGATGCGGGGCAACGTGGACAGCCGCCTGCGCCGGGTGCTCGGCCCGGACGCCGACCTCGACGCCGTCGTCCTGGCCCGGGCCGGCCTGGCCCGGCTGGGCCGGACCGACGTGATCACCGAGACGCTCGACCCGATGCTGATGCTGCCCGCGCCCGCCCAGGGCGCGCTGGCGGTGGAGTGCCGGGCCGACGACCCCGACCTGGTCGAGCTGCTCGCGGTGCTCGACCACGCACCGTCCCGGGCCGCGGTCACCGCGGAACGGGCGCTGCTGGCCACCCTGGAGGCCGGGTGCAGCGCACCCGTCGCCGCCTATGCCGTCGTCGCCGAAGGCGAGCCTGCCGGCTCGAGTGCCGGGGGCGACGCCGGTGAGGAGATCTACCTGCGCGGGGCGGTGATCAGCCCGGACGGCACCCGAGACCTCCGGCTGTCCCGCACCGGTACGCCCGCCGACGCGGCGGAGATCGGCAAGGCACTCGCCGCCGAACTCCTCGAACTCGGCGCCGACTCGATCCTCGGCCACGAAGGACACACCGGCCCGGGGACCCAGCAATTTGGGAGCACAGAATGACCCGCACCCGTAAGCCCGTAGGCCGCATCGCGTTCGTCGGGGCCGGTCCCGGCGACCCGGGCCTGCTGACCCGCCGGGCGCACGACGCCCTGGTCGACGCCGACCAGGTGGTGTACGACCGGGGTGTCCCCGAGTCGCTGCTCGCCGCCGTCCGTGCCCAGGCCAGGTCCGACGCCCAGTTCACGCCCGCCGAGGGTGCTCCGGGCGACGTGGCCAAGGTGCTCATCTCCGCCGCCCGGTCCGGACTGAACGCGGTGCACCTGGTCGCCGGTGACCCGTTCGGTCACGACTCGGTGGTCAAGGAGGTGCAGGCGGTGGCGCGTACCGCCGCGCACTTCGAGGTGGTCCCGGGGGTCGGGCAGGCCGAGGGCGTGGCCACCTACGCCGGGGTGCCGCTGCCCGGCGTACGCACCGCCGCCGACGTCGAGGACGTCAGCACGCTGGACTTCGACGCGCTGGCCGCGGCCGTCGGCCGGGGCTCGCTGGCGCTCGCGGTGGACGCGGGCGACCTGGCCGCCGTCCGGGACGGCCTGCTGGCCGCCGGGGTGGACGGCACCACCGGCGTCGGGGTGACCGGCGACGGCACCGGCGAGACGCAGTACACCACCACGTCGACCGTCGACTCCTTCGTCGCGGCGGCGCTCGGCTTCACCGGCCGGGTGGTGCTCACCGTCGGTGCGGGCGTCGGCCAGCGCGACAAGCTGAGCTGGTGGGAGAACCGCCCGCTGTACGGCTGGAAGGTGCTGGTGCCCCGCACCAAGGAACAGGCCGGCGTGATGAGCGCCCGGCTGCGCGCGTACGGGGCGATCCCGTGCGAGGTGCCGACCATCGCGGTCGAGCCGCCGCGTACCCCGGCCCAGATGGAGCGGGCGGTCAAGGGCCTGGTCGACGGCCGGTACGCCTGGGTGATCTTCACCTCGGTCAACGCCGTCCGGGCGGTCTGGGAGAAGTTCGCCGAACACGGCCTGGACGCCCGCCACTTCGGCGGCGTCAAGATCGCCTGCATCGGCGAGGCGACCGCCGACGCGGTCCGCGCCTTCGGCATCCAGCCGGAGCTGATCCCGTCCGGGGAGCAGTCCTCCGAGGGGCTGCTGGCCGAGTTCTCGCCGCACGACGAGATCCTCGACCCGGTGGGCCGGGTGCTGCTGCCGCGCGCCGACATCGCCACCGAGACGCTCGCCGCCGGGCTCACCGAGCGCGGCTGGGAGGTCGACGACGTGACCGCGTACCGGACCGTCCGGGCCGCCCCGCCGCCCGCCGAGATCCGGGACGCGATCAAGTCGGGCGGGTTCGACGCGGTGCTCTTCACCTCGTCCTCGACCGTCCGGAACCTGGTCGGCATCGCCGGAAAGCCGCACGCGCGTACCGTGGTGGCAGTCATCGGGCCCAAGACGGCGGAGACCGCGACGGAGTTCGGCCTGCGGGTCGACGTGCAGCCTGCGCACGCCTCGGTGCCCGATCTGGTGGAGGCGCTCGCCGCCTACGCCGTCGAGTTGCGCGAGAAGCTCGCCGCCATGCCGGCCAAGCAGCGCCGCGGCTCGAAGGTGCAGGGGCCGACCGCCCTGAGGTTCCGCTGACAGGAGGCTCCCGTGCCGTACCCCGAGTCCCGGCCCCGCCGGCTGCGTCGTAACGCGGCCGTGCGGCGGCTGGTCTCCGAGACCCGCGTCGACCCGGCCGAGCTGGTCGTGCCGATGTTCGTCAAGGAGGGACTGACCGAGCCACGGGCCGTCGCGTCGCTCCCGGGGGTGCTCCAGCACTCCCGGGACTCGCTGCGCAAGGCCGCCGTCGAGGCGGTCCAGGCCGGAGTGGGCGGGATCATGCTCTTCGGGGTGCCGGCCTCGCGGGACGCCACCGGCTCCGGCGGCATCGACCCGGACGGCATCCTCAACGTCGCCATCCGGGACGTCGTCTCCGAGGTGGGCGACGCCACCGTGGTGATGAGCGACCTCTGCCTGGACGAGTTCACCTCGCACGGGCACTGCGGCCTGCTCACCCCGGACGGCGGCGTCGACAACGACGCCACCCTGGCCGCGTACGCCGAGATGGCGGTGGCCCAGGCCGCCGCCGGGGTCGGCGTGGTCGGGCCGTCCGGGATGATGGACGGCCAGGTCGGCGTGGTACGCCGGGCGCTCGACGCCGCCGGTCACCAGGACGTGGCGGTGCTGGCGTACGCGGTGAAGTACGCCTCGGCCTTCTTCGGCCCGTTCCGGGACGCGGTGGAGTCGGCGCTGGAGGGCGACCGGCGCACCTACCAGCAGGATCCGGCGAACCTGCGCGAGTCGCTGCGCGAGGTCGAGCTGGACATCGCCGAGGGCGCCGACATGGTGATGGTCAAGCCGGCGCTGCCCTACCTCGACGTGGTGTCGGCGGTCCGGGCCGCGGTGGACGTCCCGGTCGCCGCCTACCAGGTCTCCGGGGAGTACGCGATGGTCGAGGCGGCCGCCGCGAACGGCTGGATCGACCGCGAGCGGACGATCCTGGAGACGCTCACCTCGATCCGCCGGGCCGGCGCGCAGATCATCCTCACCTACTGGGCGGTCGAGGCCGCCCAGCTGCTCCGCCAGAGCTACTGAGCACCCCGCCGCACCTGCTCCATCCGATGGCCGTGACCGGCGGCACCGCGTGGCACCCGTCGCGCCGTGCCGCCGAGAGCTGTCGTGTCGCCGCGCTGTGTCGCCGCGAGATGCCACCGCCGGCGCCGCAGCCAGTGGGGAGGTGCGGGTGGCGCAGCACCGCCACCTGCCGCCGCCGAAGGACATGCGGGAGCGGTACTGAGACGGCCCGCCGCCCCGGGGAGAACCCGGGCCGGCGGGCCGTCGTCCGTACCTCGAACGGTCAGTCGTCGTTCGTGATGGTGCCGACCGCCAGCGGGTCGGCGAGTCGCAGGTTCAGCGGGCCGGCGACCGCGAACGCGATCGTCTCGTCCGCCTCGACCTTCCGGTCACCGCGCACGGTCACCGGGAAGGCCAGCGAGGTCTGCCCGGCGGGCAGGACCCGGCAGCCGACGTACGACTCGAAGTCCGACCCGGCCGTGGCGGTCAGGCCCACCGTGGCCGCGCAGATCGTCGTCGGCACGGAGAGCGGCCGCGAGACGGTCGCGGTGAACGTCACCGTGCTCGTGCCCTTGTCGCCCTCGACCACCGAGGCGTCGCCGACGCGCAGCGACGGCTGGGCCCGGAACCGGGCGACCTGCGGGTCGTGGTCGCTGGAACCGCGCGACCCGTCACCGGTGAACTCGGCCGGCCAGTCGGCGTTGATGTGCGCCGCCCGTACCTGCACCAGGTCGTCGTGGAGCCTGCCGTTGACGAACAGGTGGTCCAGCGTCTGCGCCTGCCCACTGAAGCTGTACGAGTACGCGGACGAGGGCACGTCGGCGACCAGGTCGTCCCACAGGTTGCGCAGGCCGGCCTGGTAGAGCGGGGCGAGCTGGTCCGACGGGGTCGGGTTGTCGCCGGTGGCGATCGGGTCGTCCGGGCGGGGGAAGACGTTCAGGTCCCCGCCGTAGACCACCCGGGCGTCCGGGTCCGACTTCTCGATCGCGGTGACGATCGCGGCCCCGTAGGCGGCCTGCTCGGTGCGCTGCCCGACCCGGCTGTCCGGGCCGGAGGAGTAGTGGTTGCTCAGCGCGTACAGGGTGAACTCCTCGGTCGCGCCCGGCGCGGCCTTCACCACGAACTTGCCCAGCTGCGGCGCGCGGGTGAAGACGTTGTTGCCGTCCTTGCCGGTGGAGGTGTCCGTGTCGGCCGGCAGTACCGCGTTGAGCGCCTTCGGGTTCTGCACGTCCGCGTTGGACGCCAGCCCCTCCGACCGGTACTGCACCGTCGGCGCGGCGCCGAACAGCGGGTCGGTTGCGGTCACCCCGGCCAGCGACAGCCGGTCGGTGCGGTAGAGGAACGCCGCGGTGATGCCGCGCGCGTCCGCGCCGGTGCGGTCGTACGTGGCGGCGTACGCCGGGCCGCCGGCCGCCGCGACGGCGAGGGCCAGTTCCTGGATGGTGTCCGGGGCGCCGTCGGCGTCGTTGGTGTCACCGCAGACCAGCTCGGCGCCACTGACCGAGCAGATGTCCTGGTCCTCGGCCTCCTGCACCAGGATCAGGTCCGGGCCGTGCAGGTCCTTCGCGATCTGGTCGGCGAGCGAGGTCAGGTGCTGCCGGTAGTCCTCCTCCGAGGCGGGCACGTAGTCGAACGGCGGCCGGACCCCGGTGCAGCCGGGGTTGCCGGCGAAGTCGCAGCCGTCGAACGGGTCGTCCCGGTAGTCGTACAGGTTCTCCACGTTGTAGGTCGCGACCGCGACCTCCCGCGACCGGTCGGCCGGCTGCGGCGGGTTGTTCTTCGACGGGTCGGCCCCGGCGGCGAACTCGGCCGACTCGACCTGCACGCCGTACTTGGAGAAGGAGTATCCGACCGCGCCGTACGCGTCCGCGCTCAGCGTGTCGAAGGTGTGCGCCGGCGGCAGCATCGCCGTGCTGTCGCCGGTGCGGCCCTTGATGCCCGTGCTGCCCAGCAGGACGCGCTGGCCGTTGCCGTCGTCGAAGCGGCGGGTCGGGTCGTTGTCCAGCGGGTGCGCGTCCCGGAACACCCGGCGGGCGTACGGGTCGGCGCGGTTCAGCAGCGGGTCGTCCCGGTCGACGACCCAGGTCTCGGCGTCGGCGCTGGAGGAGAAGACGTCCCGCCCGCTCACCGCGCCGCTGCCGGCCCGGACCTTCAGCCGGGCACCCTCGTGCCGCTCCCACCAGCGCTGCGCCTCGACCAGGGCGGCCGGCGGCGCCGCGACGGACACCTCGACCTCGCTGTCGACGTCCAGGCCGGAGGCCACCTTGCGCACCAGCGAGGCGCTGGAGAGCTGGGTGGAGTTGGAGAACTCGGAGACCCGGGCGCGGAGCACCACCTCGTCGCCCACCGTCGGCGTGTAGCCGCCGACCAGCGTGGTGAACGAGCCGGTGAAGACGAAGATGCCGTCCGAGCTGGTCGGGTCGCCGTCGGTGGCGCCCACGCGGCTCTGCAGCCAGAAGCCCCGCTGCTCGGCACCGGCCGAGGTGCGCGACAGCGACAGCTGGGTGATCACGCCGCGTACGTCGTACAGGGCGCTGCTGGTGCCGTTGCCCGAGGCGGGGGCCAGCGGGGAGCGGTCGGCCGGGCCGGACTCGGCGTCCGTGGTGGGGCCCTGCACCTCGCCGACGGTCAGCTCGCGGGTCACCTGCACGGCCAGCGTGCAGGTGGCGGTGCCGCCCTCGGCGTCGGTCGAGGTCAGCGTCACCGTGTACGCCCCGGCGGGCAGGTCGGCGCTCGCCGTCACGGTGGCCCGGGCGGTGCCGCCGACCGCGTCGGCCGGGGTGAACGCCGTACGGCTGACCGAGCCGGCGGCGGGCGCGGGGGTGACCGCGGTGACGGCCAGGTCCACGACGGTGTCGTCGGCGTCGGTGGCGGTGACCTCACGGCTCACCGCGGTGCCGGCCGAGGTGGTCAGCGTGCCGCCGCAGTTCAGCGTGGCGGGCTGGTCGACCGGGCCGCCGCCGTCCACGGTGTGCGTGCCCAGGCCGTCGAAGGTGTCGGTCGGGAAGCCCGCCCACTGGGCGGCCGGGTCGAACGCGTCGGACGGGTCAGTGTCCCCGATCGAGACCGACGCCAGCCGCCGCAGGGTGTTGTCGGCGGTGCTGGTCAGCCCGGTGCCCCACTCGGTGCCCGGGTCGACGCCGACCTGGCCGATCGAGTCGAGCACCGTGCCGGCCCTGCGCAGCACGATCGCGTCGTCGCCGTTGAACAGCGACGCGCCGCTGGTCTGGTCGGCCTGGGCGAGCACCGCCGGGGCGGCCGAGGAGGCGGCGAAGACGAAGACGTCGCCGGCGGCGACCGTGCCGCTCAACGCGATGTTCGTCGGCGTGGTGGAACCGTTGAAGTAGAGCTGGAGCTGGTAGCCGCCGGCCGTGAGGTCGACCGGGGAGCCGGTGCCGTTGAACAGCTCGATCGCCTTGTTGTTCGACGAGCCTTCGACGTACTCGGAGATGAACAGGTCGGTGGGTGCGGCGCTGGCCGCGGTGGGTGCGACGCCGATGACCGGAATGGTGACGGCGGCGGCGGTTGCGAGCGCGGCGAATCTGCGGCGCGGGCGCATGAGGCCTCCACGATGGGTGGAAATGAACTAGCGCACGTTAAGGGTTGTCGCTGGCCGCCGTCCATCCCCCGGGAGGCCGGGCGGTGAATTCGAGGGTCAGCGAGCGGCGTCCAGCCGGTGCACCAGCTCGGCGACATCCACGCTGTATTCGCACCATTCCCGGTCGGGTCGGTAGCCCAGCTCGGCGTTCACCTTGAGCATCGCCTCGTTGGCCTGGGCGTTCCAGGTCTGCACCTCGGTCAGGGTCGGCTCGGCCGAGCGCAGCTCCAGCAGCATCCGGGCCTTGATCGCCCGGTCGATGCCGTAGCCGCGGTGGTCCTGCACCACGATCGTGTCGTACTGGTCGGCCCGGGTGGGGTGCTGCGCGGGCACCACCACCTCGGTCAGCCCGGCGACCTCGCCGGAGTGCTCGTGCAGGGCCAGCACGATGTACGGCTTCATGCCCCGCCGGTGCAGCGTGTCCAGGCTGTCCCGCAGCCGCTGCGGGTCGTACGAGCTGGGGCGCAGCTCGCCGTCGTCGACGTCGCGCACCTCGGCCTTGGCCCGCGCGTACGCCTCGATCAGGTCGTCCGGTGGCCCGCCCGGGCAGAACTCCAGGTGGTATCCGGCGCCGACACCGGTCGACATCTCGGCCAGCGTCGGCCAGTCCACCGCGCGCAGGTCGAGCACGCTGCGGGTCTCGACGTACTCCCGGGTGAAGCCGAGCGACTCGTAGAAGGCGACGGCCGGAGTGTCCCCGACCACCTCGACGCCGATCGACCGGAAGCCCTCCTGGTAGACCCGGCGGGCGGCGATCAGCACCAGCTCGCGGCCCAGCCCGCTGCGCCGGGCCGCGGGGTGCACCAGCACCTCCAGCACGCCGATGTCACCGAGCAGCAGCGCGTGCACGTGGCCGAGGATCGGGCCGGGCCGGCCGTCCTGCCCCGGCTCGGCCTGGGCGACCCAGGAGATCCGCCGCTCGCCCGGCATCACCTCGGAGAGGTATTCCCGCAGGGAACTCTCCCGCCAGGGCGGATCCTGCGGGAGATCCGCCGCCAGGACCGCGTTCAGCGTGTCCAGCACGGACGCGACCTCGTCGGACGACGCGGTCCGGGGATCCCACTCGCGCACCATCACCCGTCTAGCTTGCCGTCAACGGCTGCCGGGGGGAAGTGTCCGGTCCGGCAATGTATGCGAACGATCACTTCACGTACGGCTGGCCACCCCGTACTGGTTGGCCTTGTCGAAGACGTCCTGCGCGTAGCGGCGCACGTCGTTGTAGGAGAGGATGGCGCCCCACCAGTCGCCCGGGACGGTCATGTTCCGGCCGCCCTTGCAGAGATAGCGTGCGGCGGCGAGCGCCGCGTCGTCCAGGTCGTGGGGGTCCTTGCGGCCGTCGTTGTCGGCGTCGACGCCGATCTCCTGCCAGGTGGTCGGGATGAACTGCATCGGCCCGATGGCCCGGTCGTAGACGGTGTCCCGGTCGAAGAGCCCCCGGTCGGTGTCGGTGATCCGGGACCGGCCGCCCTGCCCGTCGAGCGGATCGCCGATGATCTCCGGCTCGGCCCGGCCGGTGGACTGGAGGCTGGCGCCGTTGGCCTGCCCGTGCCGGGACTCGACGTACCCGATCGCGGCGAGCGTGGTCCAGCTCAGCTGGCAGCTCCGGTTGGTCTCGGCGAGCACCAGCTCGGCGTAGCCGTACGCCTGCATGGCCACCGGCGAGATGCCGACCCGCGCGCCGGTGGTCTGTGCCCAGCCGGCCAGGGCGTCCGCCGGGCGTCCGGTGGTGGGCGCGGCGACCGGACCGGTCGGCGACACGCCGCCGGGCGGCGCGGTGGTGGACGGCAGCGCGGTCCCGCCGGGTACCGCGGTCGCGCCGGGCAGCGCACCCGGCGCGGGTACGGCGACGGCGCCCTCGGTCTCGTCCACGGCGACCGGCTTCGGCGACCGGACGGCCGACGGGACCACCACGGCGCCCACCGCCGCGGTGGCGGCGACCAGCGCGAAGAGGAACACCCCGGGCAGGGTCAGCCGGCCGCTCGGGCGTCGGGACCAGGCCCGGGTGGCCCGGGCCGCGCCGACCACCGCCTGCCGGGGCCGTGGGAGCCGGACGGCGTGCGCGAACGGCACCCGCCGCCGTCCCGGCCGGTCCCCGCCCGCCGCGTCGACCTTCGTCGCCCCGGACCCTGCCGCGCCGTCCGCCCCCGGCTCGGTCTGGGCGGCGCCGGCGGTGCCTCCGGCCGGGGTCTGCGCCGCGTCGGCGGTGCTCCCAGCCGGGGTCGGGTCGGCCTGCGCCGTGCCAGCCGTGCTCTCGACCGCCGTCGGGTCGGCGTCGGACTTCGCCCCGGTGCCGGCGGCCCCGTCGGTGGCGGCTCCGTCGGTGGCGGCCGAGGCTACGGACGGCACCACAGCGCCACCGTCGGTCGGCTCCACGGTGGCCGGAGTGTCCGTCCCGATCCCGGTGCCGGCGGCGGTCGTGGTCGACGGCTCGGCGGCGGCCCGCAGCCGGGCGACGAAGGGGCGGCGGGGACGGGGGACCGGGGCCGGGTCGGGCGCGGCGCCGGAGCCGGCGAGCGGCCCGTCGGGCGGCGTCGCCGGTCGCAGGGGCCGCACCGTCGATCGTTCCTCGCCGCTCACCACCCGTCGAGTATCACCCATCTCCGCGCGGACGTCAGGCCCGGTCGTACGCTGGGAGCATGCCCCGGTACGAGTTCCGCTGCCGCGCCTGCGGCGACACCTTCGAGGTCAACCGCCCGATGGCCCGGGCCGGTGAACCGGCGTCCTGCCCCCAGGGGCACGCCGACACGGTCAAGCTGCTCTCCACCGTCGCGGTGACCGGCCGGAGCGGCGGTGGCCCGGTGGGCGGCGCCCCGGCGGCGCCGGCCGGCGGCTGCTGCGGCGGTGGCGGCTGCTGCTGAGCGGCCCGGCCCCGGCCCCTTCGGCGGCGCGGACCGTGCCGGTGACCGGTGGTGACGGCACCTTGGGTCGGACGCCGTCCGTCCGTTCTCACGATGCGTGACGGCCCGACCATAGGGCAGCATGAAGCCGACGTCAGGGGCGGAGGTTCCACGCATGTCGCCACGGATCCACCTCCCGAGCGGGTGGGTGACCTTCGTGTTCACCGACATCGAGGGTTCGACCCGGCTGGCCCAGCTGCTCGGGTCGGGCTACCGCCCCGTGCTGCGGGAGCACCGCCGGCTGCTCCGGGACACCCTCGCCGGCACCGACGGCGCGGAGCTGCTGACCGAGGGCGACTCGTTCTTCCTCGCCTTTCCCGACGCGGCGGCGGCGCTGACCGCCTGCCTGACCGCGCAGCGGGCGCTGTCCACCCACGACTGGCCCACTCCGGAGGCCACCCCCCGGGTCCGGATGGGACTGCACACCGGCTACGCGGAGCCGCGTGACGGCGAGTACGCCAGCCCCGAGGTGCACCGGGCCGCCCGGGTGGCCGCCGCCGCACACGGCGGGCAGGTGCTCTGCTCGGCGTCGACCGCCCGGCACGCCGACCCGCTGCCGTGCGGCGCGTCCCTGCTCGACCTCGGCCTGCACCGGCTGCGCGGCTTCGACGACCGGGAGCGGCTCTTCCAGCTGGTCGCGTCCGGACTGGAACGGCAGTTCCCCCGGCCGCGCACCGCCGACGCGGTGGCCCACAACCTGCCTACCCAGGTCACCTCCTTCATCGGCCGGGAGACCGAGCGGGCGGAGCTGGACCTGCTGGTCCGCCGGCACCGGCTGGTCACCGTGCTCGGCGCGGGGGGCGCCGGCAAGACCCGGATGGCCGTGGAGCTGGCCTCCGGGATGGTTGAGGCGCACCCGGACGGGGTGTGGTTCGTCGACATCGCCACGGTCACCGACCCGGGTCTGGTGGCGTTCGCGGTCGCCGCGGTGCTCGGGCTGCGCCCCGAGCCGGGCCGTCCGATGCTGGACACCCTGGTCGAGTACGCCGCCGCCCGGCGGATGCTGGTGGTGCTGGACACCTGCGACGCCCAGCCCGCCGCCTGCGCCGAGGGGATCTCCCGGCTGCTCGCCGGCGGGGTCGGGGTGCGGGTGCTGGCCACCAGCCGGGAGTCGTTCGGCCTGCCCGGCGAGGTGGTCTGGCGCATCCCGCCGCTCTCGGTGGACCCGCAGCCGGGGCGTACCGAGAGCGACGCGGTGGCGCTGCTGCTCGACCGGACGTCGGCGGCCCGGGGCGGCCGGTCGCCGGACTGGGCGGAGGCCGGTGACCTGCGCCGGGTGGTGCAGCGGCTGGACGGACTGCCGCTGGCGATCGAGCTGGCCGCCGCCCGGCTCCGGGTGCTCTCCGCCGGCCAGCTCGCCGCCCGCCTCGACGACGTGCTCGGCACCCTCGACGCGGGGCGGGCCGAGCCGGATCCGCCGGCGGACCAGGGCTGGACGGGCAACCAGCAGGACACCGTGGACCTGGTCGCCGCGTCGGCCGGGGGTGTGCCCCCGTCCCCGGTGCACCGGGCGGTGCAGCGCTCCGCCGTCGAGCGGCACCTCACCATGCAGGCGACGGTCACCTGGTCGTACCGGACGTTGGGGCCGCGCGCCTCCCGGCTGCTGCGCCGGCTGGCGGTCTTCGCCGGCCCGGTGGAGCTGTCCACCGTGGAGTGGCTGCTCGACGACGACCCGCTCGACCCGCTGTCGGTGCTGGTGGACAAGTCGATGGTGCTGGCCGAGCCGCGCGCCTCGGGCAGCACCTACCGGATGCTCGACCCGATCCGGGCGTACGCGGCCCGCCGGCTGGTGGAGACCGGCGAGGAGCAGGCCGCGCGGGACCGGCACGTCGCCTGGTCGGCGCACGCGCTGGAGCGGGCCCACCTGGGGCCGGACGGGCGGCCGGTGACCCTCTCGCTGTACGCACTCGACCCGCTCGCCGGGGAGCTGCGGGCCGCCCTGCGCTGGTGCGCCACCGGGGGCGGTGCCCGGGCCGGGTTGCGGCTGGCCGGTGGGCTGGACCAGTGGTGGCGGGAGCGGGGGCTGTCCCGGGAGGCGCGGCTCTGGCTGTTCCGGCTGTACGGGCGGATCGCCGAGACCGGCGAGGTGATCCCGGAGGCGGAGCTGGCGGCGGCGTACCACCTGCACTCGTTGCACGCCGGCGCGGACGGCGAGTTCGCCGAGGAACTGCGCTACTCGCAGCGGGCGGAGGCGGCGGCCCGGCAGGCCGGTGACGCCGGGCTGCTCGTCCGGGTGCTCGCCGGGCGGGCCGCGCCGCTGGTCGACATGGGGCAGTTCGCCGAGGCGGAGCGGGTCTGCCGGGAGGTCATCGACTGGGCGCAGGAGCAGCAGGTGACCGGCGATGCGCTCTTCGCCGTCTACAACCTGACCGAGCTGCTGTGGCGGCGCGGCGCGCTGGACGAGGCGGCGGAGCTGCTCGGCGCGGCCCGCCCGGTGGAGGCGGCCCGGCCGGTCGAGCGGGGTCGGCGGTCGGTGGACATGCTGCTCGGCATGGTCGCCCTGGCCCGGGGCGACCTGGTCGCCGCGCACGAGCACCTGCTGGTGGCGCTCCGGTCCCGGATGAGCCACGGCTACCACGGCCGGGCCTGCGACACGGTCAACGCGGTGGCGGTGTGCTGCGCCGCCGACGGGAAGCCGGCCGCCGCCGCCCGGCTCTTCGGCGCGGCGCAGGCGACCCGGGCGCAGCTGCGGGCCACCCCGGGTATCTGCGGCCCCTACTGGCTGGAGCGGCAGGCCGAGCTGCGCCGGGTGCTCGGTGACGCGGCCTTCGAGGCCGCGTACGGCGAGGGGGCTGAGCTGGGTCTGGAGGAGGCGGCGGCGCTGGCGCTGGCGGTGGAGCGCCCCGACCTGGGGGCGGACTCGATCCGGTTCGGCGCCGCCGGGGCGACCGCGCCCCGGCAGGGCGGCCCCGGCCGGCCGGAGCTGGACCGCCGGGAGCGGGCCTGACGGCGCCGGGCGCCCCGGTCGGGGGCGCCCGGCAGCGTCGGTCGCGGCGGGATCAGCCGCGCAGGGCGGCGCGACGCTCGGCGTCGGCCTTGATCCGGGCGGCCCGGTCGATGTCGGACTGCTGGACGGCGGCGACGGAGCCGAAGACGCTGACCGCCTGGTAGTACGTCCAGGCCAGGCTGTAGCAGGCCGGTCGGACGACGACGTTGTACGTGGCGCAGACCCGCTTCAGGTCCTCGTAGAAGGCGCTGTCGAGGCGGGACTTGTTGGCCGAGAACTGGCCCATCGCCTTGTAGTTGCGGTACCCGAAGTCGTGCCGGGCGCAGGAGAGGGTGAAGTTGAACCCGAGCGGGTTGTCCGGGCTGGACGAGCAGTAGTCGGTGGACCAGTCGAAGTTGTAGTCGGCCCAGGCGCCCTTGTTCAGCCGGGCGGAGTTCCAGGCGTTGTAGCTGGTCGCGCTGGTCTGTGTCCAGCTGGACAGCACCGAGAGCTTCTGCGTCGTGGTCACCGCGAACGCGGGCGAGCTCACGCCGAGCACGGCGAGCAGCGCGAACGCGCCGGCGGCGAAGAGGGTGGCGAGTCGTCTGGGCATTCGGGTTCCTCCGCGGGAGTCACGTACGGCCGGTGACCGGTGGATCACCGGGTGTCGGAACAGTCTCGACGAATTGCCGTACCTCGATGTGTGACCGGCGCGAACTATTGATGACAGACGTTGAAACAGACGAATGCCCCGGGCGGTGACCGCCCGGGGCATTCGCGGCTGCGTCAGCGCACCACCCGCGCGGGGCTGGCCGGGCTCTCGTTCCAGAGCCGGTCCAGCGCGGTCACGTGGTACGTGTACGTCCGTCCCGGCTGCGCCGTGGCGTCCAGGAAGGACTGCACGGCGGTGGCGTCGTCGGCCCGGAGGGTGCCGACCAGGTAGGACGCGTCGGCGAAGGCGCAGGCGTCCACCGGCTCGTCCCCGTCGAACCGGTAGACCGCGTACGAGGTGGCGTCGCCGAACGGACCCCGGCCGTCGGCCGGCTGCCGCCAGCTCAACCGCACGCCGTCCGCCGAGCGCTCCGCCTGCGTGACCACCGGCTGCGGCAGCGGCTGGGCGGGCAGGTGCGGCATCGCCGGCACCAGCGCCGGCCGGGAGTAGTGCTCGGCGGCGTAGTTGTCGGTGGCGCCGAGCCGGTTGGCCCTCACCTGCACGGCCGAGAAGTGCACGTTGCCGAGCACCTCCGGGTACGACCGGTTGAGCGTCAGGTGGTCGGACAGCTCGCGCGGGTTCTGCCAGTACGGCCCGTACGCCGCCTCACCGCTCTTGTAGTCGGCCTGGCCGACGTAGAGCTGCACCCGGGTGCCGCGCACCGTCTCGGCCCACCACGGCACGAGCCGGGCGTAGTCGGCGGCCGGGTACTGGCCGATGTACCAGTAGAGCTGCGGCACCACGTAGTCGATCCACTCCTGCTTGACCCAGGTCCGGGTGTCGGCGGAGATGATGTCGTACGACTGGCTGCCGGTGGTGTCCGAACCCAGCGGGTCGGCGGACTTGTTCCGCCAGATGCCGAACGGGCTGACGCCGAACTTCACCCACGGCTTGGCCGCCTTGATCTTGCCGTTCATCTCCTGGACCAGCAGGTTGATGTTGTCCCGCCGCCAGTCGGCCCGGTCGGTGAAGCCCCGGTTGTACGCCGCGAAGGTGGCGTCGTCCGGCACCTGGTGGGTGCCGCTCGGGTACGGGTAGAAGTAGTCGTCGAAGTGCACGCCGTCGATGTCGTACCGGTTGACCGCGTCCATCATCGCGGTCTGGACGAACTCGCGGACCTCCGGGATGCCGGGGTTGTAGTAGAGCCGGCTGCCGGCCACGTTGGCCGGCGGGTAGGCGAAGGTCCACTCCGGGTGCTGCCGCGCCGGGTGGTTCGGCGCGAGCTTGGCGAGGTCCGCGCCGGCGCCGCCCGGGGCCGGCATGGAGACCCGGTACGGGTTGAACCAGGCGTGGAACTCCAGGTTCCGCTTGTGCGACTCGGTGACGAGGAACCTCAGCGGGTCCCAGCCCGGGTCCTGGCCGCGCACCCCGGTCAGGTACTCCGACCACGGCTCGTACGGCGAGGGCCAGAACGCGTCGGCGGTCGGCCGGACCTGGACGACCACCGCGTTGTGGTTGAGCTGCTGCGCCAGGTCGAGCCAGCCCAGGTACTCCGCCTTCTGCTTGGCGACCTGGTCGGGCGCGGTCTGGGACGCCTTGCTGGGCCAGTCGATGTTCGTCACCGATGCGATCCACATGGCCCGGAACTGCCGCTTGGGGGTGGCCGGGTCGGTGCTGCAGTCGGTGGTGGATCCGGTGGCGGCCGTGTCCGGAGCGGCGCTCGCGGGCGTGCCGGCGACCAGCGCGCCGAGCAGTGCCACGGCCAGCCCGGCGGCTCGGAGCCGAGTTGCCTTCATGCGGTGTGTCCCTTCGTCGGGCTCCCGGTTGTCGCGGCGTCCATGGCAAGATTCGCCATCAGCTATCTACCGCTGGTAGGAAATTTTCACACCTGGTGGGCTTCGCGCAAGGGTCCGACCCCGGATGTCCGAATTGCCGGCCGGCCAGCCCGGGGGCGACGCGGCTCGCCGCGCGGACCGTGACCCGCCCCACACGAGTGGTCAGCGCCCGATCGGCCCGTGAAGTGGTCAGGGCTTCGGCTGGGGCTTGCCGGTGGGGCCCTGGACGACCGGCTTGCCGTCTTCCCAGGTGACCTCGTCGAGCCAGACCTGGCGGCCGGGGTCGGTGGTGCCCTCCTGTCCGGGCGGCCAGGCGTGATAGACCAGCCAGGTCCGGCCGTCCTTGACCACCGTCGAGGCGTGGCCGGGGCCGGACGCGACGGCGTTGGTCCGCAGGATCGGGTTCTCCGCGGCCTTCACGCACGGGCCGGTGGGGCTCTCGCAGACCGCGTAGCCCTCGGCGTACTCGGCCCGGTCGTAGGCGTTGGCGGCGAAGAAGAGGTGCAGCTTCCCGTCGTGCCGGTGGAAGAACGGGCCCTCGATCAGGGCGCCCTCCCAGGGCTCGGTCTGCTTCAGCAGCTTCGTCGGCTCGCCCACCAGCCGCAGCCCGTCCTCGGAGAGGCGCTGCGACCAGAGCCAGGTGTCCACCCCGATCGCGTTGCCGTCGTTCTTCCACAGCAGCCAGAGGCTGCCGTCGGTGTCCCGGTACGGGCTGGCGTCGATCGCCCCGCCCAGCTCCGCCTGACAGATGAACGGCTCGGTCGAGTCGTCCCGGTACGGGCCCTGCGGGCTGCTCGCCACCGCCCGCCCCACGCACTGCCGGCCCGACGCGCGCCCGGCGACCGTGTAGTAGAGCAGGAACCGGTCCGGGGCGAGCTGGATCGCCTCCGGCGCCCAGGTCTTCCCCGGGTCCGCCCAGTCGGGCAGCTCCGGCAGGGCGTCGCCGGCCTCGGTCCAGTCGACCAGGTCGGCCGAGCGCAGCACCGGGACGTTGCGCTCGCCGCTGTTGGTGTGGAACAGCCACCACTCGTCGCCGACCCGGATCACCTGCGGGTCGGGCGCGTCGGTGCGGACCACCGGGTTGGTGAACATGCTGGCGTCGTCTCCCGTACTCGAAGGGGTTTCTCCACCGCAGCCGGCGACGAGCAGCGCGGCGGCGAGGACCGCCGCCGCGGCGCGTCGCCGGGAACCTCCGGCCCTCATCCCTTCAGGCCGCTGCGCGAGACGCCCTGGATGATGTGCCGCTGGGCCAGCACGAAGAGGATCAGCACCGGCACGCTGGCCAGCACCGCCCCCGCCATGATCACCGGGTAGTCGCTGACGTAGGCGCCCTGGAGCAGGCCCAGCCCCGCCGGCAGGGTCAGCCGCTCCGGGCTGAACAGCACGTAGATCGGCCAGAGGAAGTCGTTCCAGTTGGTCAGGAACGACAGCACCGCGAGGGTGGCCAGGGCCGGCTTCGACAGCGGCAGCAGCACCCTGGTGAAGACCTCCCAGTGGTTGGCGCCGTCCAGCACCGCCGCCTCCTCCAGTTCGCGCGGGATGGAGAGGAAGAACTGCCGCAGGAAGAACACCCCGAAGGCGCTGGCCGCACCGGGCACGATCACCACGGTCAGGGTGTCCAGCCAGCCGAGCCGGTCGGCGATCACGAAGTTCGGGATGATCAGCGAGGTGGGTGGGATGAACAGGGTCCCCACGATCAGCGCGAAGCCCACCGCCCGGCCGCGGAAGCGCAGCCGGGCCAGCGCGTACGCGGCCAGCGAGGCGGTCACCAGCACCAGCAGCGCGTGCAGGGCGGCCGCCAGCATGCTGTTGACGAACCAGCGCAGCACCGGGTTCGAGGTGTTGCCGAGGATCTGCCGGTAGCCGTAGGTGGAGAACGGATCGGGCACGAAGCTCGGCGGGAGCTTCTGCGCGTCGCCGTAGGTCTTCAGCGAGGTGACCGCCATCCACACCAGCGGGGTCAGGAACACCAGGGTGAGGAGCACCAGGACCGCGTAGCGCGCGGAACGGCGGAGAGTCGTCATGGTCGGCCCCTCAGTCTTCCCGGTACCGGAAGAACCGGAAGTTGACGATGCTGATCACCGCGAGCGCCAGCGCGAAGACGATGCTCATCGCCGCTGCCCGGCCCGCGTCGTTGTCCCGCAGCCCCTCGTTCACGATCCGCCAGACCACCGTGCGGGTCTGCTCGCCGGGCGCGCCCTGGGTGATCAGGAACGACTGCCCGAAGACGTTCGCCGAGGCGAGGATCGTGGTGGTCAGCACGAAGAGCATGACCGGGCGCAGCCCCGGCAGGGTGACGTTGCGGAACCGGTCCCAGCCGTTCGCGCCGTCTACCTTCGCCGCCTCGTAGAGCTCGGCCGGGATGTCCTGCAGGCCGGCCAGGTAGATCACCGCGTTGAACCCGGAGGTCCACCAGATGGTCACCCCGACCAGCGACACCCAGGCCCACGGCACGTCGGTCACCCACGGGGTGTCCGACGGCAGCCCGACCGCGCCGAGCAGCCGGTTGACCAGGCCCAGGTTGGCGTCGAGCAGGAAGCGCCAGAGCAGGCCGATCACCGCCACCCCGAGCACGTACGGGGCGAAGTAGACCGCCCGGAAGAACGTCCGCCCCGGGAACGACCTGTTGAGCAGCAGCGCCAGCCCCAGCGGGACCACCACCAGCAGCGGCACCGAGAAGACCGTGAAGATCGCCGTGGCCCGGACGCTCGACCACCAGTCCCCGTAGATCGCCGACTCGCTGTCGAAGAGATCCCGGTAGTTGTCCAGCCCGACGAAGGGCCGGTTGGGCAGTTGGAGGTCCCACTGGTGCACGCTCAGCCAGATTCCGAAGAGGATCGGCAGCAGGCCGAAGACGCCGAAGAGGACCAGGTACGGCGCGAGGAAGAGGTACGGGGTCGCACGGTTGCCCCGGCTCGTTGCGCCCCCGCGGGATTTCCGCCCCGCCGGGGGCGGCGCGTCCGTGCGCGCCGCCCCGACCTCGATCACGTCCGCCACACCGAATCAGCTCCCGTACTTCTTGCGGTTGTCCTCGAGCTGCTTGTTCGCCTTGGCGACCCCGTCGTCGAGGGCCTGCCTTGGCGACTTCTTGCCCAGCGCCGCCTCGTTGAAGGAGGTGTAGAAGGTGTTGATCACCTCGCCGAGCCCGGGGGCGGCGGGCGGGAAGGCCGCGTACTCCAGCTCGGGGGCGAGCGTGGAGACGTCCTTCAGGCCCTTGAACTCGGCGCTCTCCCGGACCGCCTTGCGGGCCGGCACCTGGCCGCCCTTGGCCCAGTCCAGCGAGTGCTGGCTCAGCCAGTTGATGAACACCTTGGCGCCGGAGATCTTGTTGTTGTCCGCGCTGCGCTGCTTGACGATGGTGAAGTTGTGCGAGTTGGCCCAGGCGGCCTGCTGACTGCCGATCTGCGGCAGCGGCGCGACGCCGATCTGCGCGTTCGGGTCCTTGGCGATGTCGTTGATCTGCCAGATGCCGTTCCAGTTGAAGGCGTTCTTGCCGCTCTTGAGTGCCAGGTAGTCGGCGTCCTGGCCGACGTTGGCCGGGGAGTGGCCCTGCTTGATCAGGTCGACCAGCCAGGTGCACGCCTCGACGGCCGGGTCGGAGTTGAAGGTCGCCCTGGCCACGTCGGCGTCGAAGAGGGTGCCGCCCCACTGGTGCAGCAGCGAGTAGAAGGTCATCCCGCCGGTGAACTGGAACGGGCTGATCCAGAAGCCCTGCACGCCGGATTTTTTCAGCTCGGTCAGCGCGGCGGTGTACTCCGCACGGTTGGTCGGCGGCTTGTTCGGGTCCAGGCCGGCCTTCTGCATCACGGTCTTGTTGTAGTAGAAGCCGAGCGGGTGCATGTCCAGCGGGATGCCGTACCGCTTGTCGTGGTAGAGGCCGCCCTTCCAGACGGTCGGGGCGAAGTCGCCCTCGCTGAGCTCCAGCGCCTTGGCCACGTCGTCCAGCTCGGTGATCACGCCGCGGGCGGCGAAGGTGGCCAGCTGGTCCATGTGCATGACCGCGATGTCCGGGCCCGAGCCGCTGGAGACCGCGCCGGGGAGCTTGCTGTAGTAGTCCTCCCAGCGGTACGTGTTCACCGCGATCGCGATGTTCTGGTGCTCGGAGTTGAACTGCTCGACCAGCTTCTTGAAGATGTCGCCGTCACCGCCGGTGAAGCCGTTCCACAGGTTCAGCGACACCTTGGGGCCGGTGTAGTCCTTGCCCCCGTTGCCGCTGGCGGTCGAGGTGCTGGCGCTGCCGCCGCCGCAGCCGGCGAGGGTCAGCGAGGCGGCCGCGCCGAGGCCCACGCCGAGCCCGAGCAGGCGCCGCCGGCTCAATTCGTTGTGCATCATGCGGTTCTCTCCTTGCGGGACGGGATGAAAGTTTCCCTGGTCAGAGCCGGGACGCGAAGCGCAGCACGTTCCAGGAGACCGCGGGCAGGCGCACGGAGCACCGACCGCCGTCGGGGGTGGGGGTGGGCAGTGCACGAGGCGTCACCCGGTCGGGCTCGGCCTCGGTGTTGATCGCCTCCGGATCGTCCCCGGCGGCGAGGCTCAGGTGCAGTTGACCGGACAGTCCTGGCAGGCCGCGCAGGTCAAGCTGCAGGTCCAGGTCCGTAGAGCCCCGGTTGACCGCGAAGACGGCCAGCTCGCCGGACTCCTCGTCGTGCACCGCGACGGTGTCCAGCACCGGCACCGCGCCGTACCGCTTCGTCTCGTAGTCCGGCGTGACCGGCTCGGTGCGCAGCACGGTGCCGCGGGCGTACCGGGCGGTCAGGGCGAACGGGTGGAAGATGCTCTGCCGCCAGGCAGGCCCGCCGGTCCGGGTGCGGATCGGGGCGATCACGTTGGCCAGCTGCGCCTGGCAGGCGACGCCGACCCGGTCGGCGTGCCGGAGCAGGGTGATCAGCAGGTCGCCGACGACCACCGCGTCGACCGCGGTGAAGTCGTCCTCGATCAGCGCGGGCGCCTCGACCCAGCCGCGCCGGTCCAGGTCGGCCCGGAGGCGGGACTCGTACCAGACGTTCCACTCGTCGAAGGAGACCTTGAGCTTGCGCCTGTGCCGCTGCTTGGCGGCCACGTGGTCGGCGGTGGCGACCACCTCGCGGATGAAGTTGTCCATGTCCACCGCAGAGGCCAGGATGCTGGCCCGGTCGCCGTCGGACGGGTCGTAGTAGGTGTGCGCGGAGATGTAGTCGACATGCTCGTAGGTGTGCTCCAGCACGGTCGCCTCCCAGGAGGCGAAGGTGGGCATCCGGCGGTTGGAGCTGCCGCAGGCGACCAGGCTGATCGAGGGGTCGATCATCTTCATCGCCCGGGCGGTCTCGGCGGCGAGCCGGCCGTACTCGTCGGCGGTCTTGTGGCCGACCTGCCACGGACCGTCCAGCTCGTTGCCGAGGCACCAGAGCCGCACCCCGTACGGCTTCTCCGCGCCGTGCTTGCGGCGCAGGTCCGACAGCCGGGTGCCGCCCGGGTGGTTGGCGTACTCCAGCAGGTCGCAGGCCTCCTGCACGCCCCGGGTGCCGAGGTTGACCGCCATCATCGGCTCGACGTCGGCCTCGGCGGCCCAGGTCATGAACTCGTCCAGCCCGAAGGCGTTGGTCTCGATGGTCTTCCAGGCCAGGTCGAGCCGGCGCGGGCGGTCGCCGACCGGGCCGACGCCGTCCTCCCACCGGTATCCGGAGACGAAGTTGCCGCCGGGGTAGCGCACCACCGAGACGCCCAGCTCGCGGGTGAGCGCCAGCACGTCGCCGCGCAGCCCGCGCGGGTCGGCGGTGGGGTGGCCGGGCTCGTGGACCCCGCCGTAGACGCAGCGCCCCATGTGCTCGACGAAGGAGCCGAAGAGCCGCCGGTCGGCGGGGCCGATCGCGAAGGCCGGATCGATCGTCAGCCGGGCGTTGCGCAAGGGGTGCCACCTTTCCTCTGTCGTACCGGGGTGACTGTGGTCACGCCCGTACCACAGGTTTCTACAACGTTGTAAGCAACGTTGTAAAGAGCGCTTCCCGCGATAGAGTCCGGAGACGACGACCCCACGGGGAGGGACGAGACCGGTGCGACACAGGCTCAAGGACGTGGCCGAGCGGGCCGGGGTGTCGGTCAAGACGGTGTCGAACGTGGTCAACGGCTACCTGCACGTCCGGCCGGACACCCGGGCCCGGGTGGAGGAGGCGATCGCCGAGCTCAACTACCGGCCCAACCTCTCCGCCCGCAACCTGCGCAAGGGGCGCACCGGCGTGATCGCGCTGGCCGTGCCCGAGCTGGACATCCCGTACTTCGCCGAGCTGGCCCGGCACGTCGTCGCCGCCGCGGCCGAGCGCGGCTGGACGGTGCTGATCGACCAGACCGGCGGCGGGGCCGAGCGCGAGCGGGTGGCCGCCGCCGGCATCGGCGACCACCTGATCGACGGCCTGATCCTCAGCCCGCTCGCGCTCACCGCCGACGACCTGGCCGGCCTCGACGGCACGCCGATGGTGCTGCTCGGCGAACGGGTCGACCACGGCCCCGCCGACCACGTGGGCATCGACAACGTGGCCGCCGCCCGCGAGATCACCGCCCACCTCGTCGGCCTCGGCCGGCGCCGGATCGCCGCCGTCGGTTCGCAGCGCACCCCCGAGGGCGCCAGCGCCCGGCTGCGTCTGGCCGGCTACGCCGCCGCGCTCGCCGACGCCGGCATCGGATACGACGAGAGCCTGGTCGCGCCCGCGCCGGCCTGGCACCGCGCGGACGGCGCCGCCGCCATGCGCCACCTGCTCACCACCGGGGTACGCCCCGACGCCGTCTTCTGCTTCAACGACACGCTCGCCCTCGGCGCCCTGCGCGCCCTGCACGAGGCCGGCCTGCGGGTGCCCGAGGACGTCGCGGTGGCCGGCTTCGACGACATCGAGGACGGCCGCTTCAGCGTGCCCACCCTGACCACCATCGCGCCCGACAAGGAGCGCATCGCCCGGCTCGCCGTCGAGCTGCTGGCCGCCCGTGTCGACGGCGACCGCGAGACCCCGCCCCGCGACCTCACCGCCCCCTACCGCCTCGCCCCCCGCGAGAGCACCCACCCCCGCTGACCCCGCGAGGGACGGGTCAGGCGAAGAAGCGGGCCAGGTGAGAGGGCGTGGGTGGGGTCGCGTCGGGCGGGAGCGGGGTCAGGTCGGCGAAGATCGAGGCGCCGTCGCAGCCGGCGTGCAGCGGATACCAGCGCGGGGTGCCCGGTGGGCGCTGCCCGCAGATGCCCTTGACGGTCTGCACGTCGAGCAGGCGTACGTGGGTCGGGTCGGCGACCGCGTTGACGTGCCCCCACCAGGGGCTCATCACGTGCAGCACGCCACCCGGGCGGAGCACCCGGTGGCACTCGTCCACCAGCGGCAGGAAGTCGATCAGGTGCTCCAGGATGTGCACCGCGAAGAGGACGTCGACCGAGTCGTCGGCCAGCGGCAGCGAGCCGGACAGGTCCGCCACCGCGTCCACCCCGGGCGCCGGGTAGATGTCCAGCCCCAGGTTGCTCGGGTACTGCTTCTGGCCGCCGCAGCCCAGGTCCACCACCACCGGCTCCCGGCCGCCCACACCGACCCGGCACCAGACGCCGTACACCCCGGCCAGCCGGCCGACCAGGTCGCGGACCCGCCGCAGCTCGTCCGGCTCGGCCACCTCGCCGGTCAGGTGGGCGACCCCCCGGTCGAACCGCACGTCCACGGCGAGCCCCCGCAGCCGTTCGTCGTGCCGGACCTGGTCGGTCCAGGCCTCGGCGAGGAATCCGTCGATCGCCCGCAGCCGTTCGGCCGAGGGCGGCGTCTGAGCCAGCGCGACCATGACCACCTCCCGCCGGCCGTTACCCGCATCGTCGCCCGGTATGCGTGGCCGGTGCCCGGTTCAGCCGGAAATGGTGCGCCGGGCGGCCCGGCCGGCGCCCCGCATCCGCTGGCGCGGCGCGGCGGCGGCCTTCGGCCGCTTGAGGTGGTAGCGGTGCAGCTCGTTGTTGCCCGGCAGCGACGGGTCCTCGCTCATCGCCACCAGCTCCCAGCCCTGGTCGCCGGCCCGGTTCAGGTGGGCCAGCGCGGTGTCGCCGTACGCCGTGACGTCGACCATCGAGCCGTCCGGGCCGTACCAGACGAAGACGACCTCCCAGCCGGTGTCGTTGGTGGCCGCCTGACGCCGCCGCACCAGCAGCGCGTACTCCCACTTGAGCATGGGGTCATTCTCACCCGCCGCGCGCCGGTCGGCACGGATCAGTCCTCGGCGATCCGTCCGGCGTCCACCCGCAGCCGCCGGTTGACGCTCACCGCGTCCAGCATCCGCCGGTCGTGGGTGACCAGCAGCAGGGTCCCCGGGTAGCCGGCCAGCGCCGACTCCAACTGCTCGATCGCCGGCAGGTCCAGGTGGTTGGTCGGCTCGTCCAGCACCAGCAGGTTCACCCCGCGCCCCTGCAACAGCGCCAGCGCCGCCCGGGTCCGCTCGCCGGGGGACAGGGTCGCCGCCGGCCGCAGCACGTGCTCCGCGCGCAGGCCGAACTTGGCCAGCAGCGTTCGCACGTCCGCCGGGGCCAGCTCGGGTACGGCGGCGCCGAACGCGTCCACCAGCGGCTGGTCGCCGAGGAAGAGCCCCCGGGCCTGGTCGACCTCGCCGACCACCACGCCCGGGCCGAGCGTGGCGTGCCCGGCGTCCAGGGGTAGCCGGCCCAGCAGCGCGGCGAGCAGAGTGCTCTTGCCGGAGCCGTTCGCCCCGGTGATCGCCACCCGGTCCGCCCAGTCGACCTGGAGGTCCACCGGGCCGAGGGTGAAGCCGCCCCGGCATACCACGGCGCCGCGCAGCGAGGCCACGATCGCGCCGGCGCGGGGCGCGGCGGCGATCTCCATCCGCAGCTCCCACTCCTTGCGCGGCTCGTCGACCACCTCCAGCCGCTCGATCAGCCGCTCGGTCTGCTTCGCCTTGGCCGCCTGCTTCTCGGTCGACTCGGCCCGGAACTTGCGGCCGATCTTGTCGTTGTCGGTGGCCTTGCGCCGGGCGTTCTTCACGCCCTTCTCCATCCAGGCGCGCTGGGTGCGGGCCCGGGCCTCCAGCGCCGATCGGGTGTCGGCGTACTCCTCGTAGTCGGCGCGGGCGTGCCGGCGGGCCACCTCCCGTTCCTCCAGGTAGGCCGCGTACCCGCCGCCGTAGTGCCGGACCTGCTGCTGGACCAGGTCCAGCTCCAGCACCCGGGTCACCGTCCGGGTCAGGAACTCGCGGTCGTGGCTGACCAGCACCGTGCCGGCGCGCAGCCCGGTGACGAACCGCTCCAGCCGCTCCAGGCCGGCCAGGTCCAGATCGTTGGTGGGCTCGTCGAGCAGGAAGACGTCGTACCGGCTGAGCAGCAGCGAGGCCAGCCCGGCTCGGGCCGCCTGGCCGCCGGAGAGGCCGGTCATCGGGTGGTCCAGGTCGACCGTCAGCCCCAGCTCCGCGGCGACCTGCTCCGCGCGTTCCTCCAGGTCGGCGCCGCCGAGACCGAGCCAGCGCTCCAGCGCCTCCGCGTACGCGTCGTCCGCGCCGGGCCCGCCCGCGGTCAGCGCCTCGGTGGCCGCGTCCAGCGCGGCCTGCGCCGCGGTGACCCCGGTCCGCCGGGCCAGGAAGTCGCGGACCGCCTCGCCCGGCCGGCGCTCGGGCTCCTGCGGCAGGTAGCCGACGGTGGCGGTGGGCGGGTTCAGCGAGACGCTGCCCAGCTCCACCGGCAGCAGCCCGGCCAGGGTGCGCAGCAGCGTGGACTTGCCGGCCCCGTTGACCCCGACCAGCCCCACCACGTCACCCGGTGCGACGACGAGTTCGAGGTCGGAGAAGAGCAGCCGGTCACCGTGCCCGGCGGCGAGGTCCTTGACGATCAGCGTGGCGCTCATGAGGAGCCGAGCCTATCCCGCACCCGTCCGCGCCGATCCAGGGGAAACCGCTGTTCCCGGAGATCGACTCACCGCGACTTCTCCTGGATCGACGGGAGGGAGACGCGGGCGTGGGAGACGAGGCAGACTCACTCCCGTGGTGACGACACTGGCGATCGACTGCGGCGGTGGCGGGATCAAGGCGTCCGTTCTTGACTCCGCCGGGACGATGCGGGCGCGGGCGTTGCGGGTGCCCACGCCGTACCCGCTGCCGCCGGCGCTCTTCGTCAAGACGCTGGTGGAACTCGGCGGGCGGCTGCCGGCAGCGGACCGGGTGACCGTCGGGATGCCCGGCATGATCCGGCACGGCGTGGTGGTGGCCACCCCGCACTACGTGACCCGCTCCGGGCCGCGCAGCCGCGTCGATGCGGACCTGGTCGCCGAATGGTCCGGGTACGACGTCCGCAGCGCGCTCGCCGACGCCTTCGGGGTGCCGGCGCTGGTGCTCAACGACGCCGAGGTGCACGGCGCCGGGGTGGTCGCCGGCACCGGCTGCGAGCTGGTGCTGACCCTCGGCACCGGGCTGGGCAGCGCACTGTTCGACGGCGGGCTGCTCGCCCCGCACCTGGAGTTGTCGCACGCGCCGGTCCGCTGGGGCACCACCTACGACACGTACGTGGGGGAGCCGGAGCGGCGCCGGCTCGGCGACGCGTTCTGGTCCCGCCGGATCCGGCAGGTGGTGGAGGGGCTGCGGCCGGTGTTCCGCTGGGACCGGCTCTACCTGGGCGGGGGCAACTCGCGGCTGATCCGGCCGGAGCAGCTGGCCCGAATGGGGGAGGATGTCGTGGTCGTCCCCAACACGGCCGGGATCGTGGGCGGCGTCCGGGCCTGGGACCTGGTCGCCGGCCGGTACGATCCGGCCCCCTGAGCGCGATTCCGGGCGGAGGAACACTCGCGGCCCGGCCGGTGTTGTGCCAGCGTCGGACCAGAGGCGGCTCGACACGAGGAGGTGGGTCGGGATGGATCTTCTGGCGGAGTACCGGCGGGCGACCATGTTCTTCGAAGCGGGTGACCCGACCGGAGCGGCCCGGCTGCTGGAGCCGATCGTGGAGGCCGAGCCCGGCAACTCCTCGGTACGCCAGCTGCTGGCCCGGGCGTACTTCCAGTCGGCCCAGCTCAGCCGGGCCGAGGAGCAGCTGCGCGAGCTGGTCGAGCGGGACCCGAGCGACCACTACGCGCACCACGTGCTGGGCCGCACGCTGGAGCGGCTGAACCGGCACGCGGACGCGCTGCGGCACCTGCGGATCGCCGCGGCGATGCACTCGACCAACGACGACTACGCGACCGCGCTGCGCCGGGTGGAGACCCGGGTCGGGCTCGGTCGCTGACGCCGATCCTCGGGGCGGCCCTGCGGGGCCGCCCCGACGCGTGTCCGCAGGCCGGCCGCCGGCCCGCCTACCATTGCGGGCATGGGAGCTGACCTGGCGGTGGGCGCGGCATGAAGCTGAAGCTGGACCTGCACGAGATCTTCAACAAGGGCCACGACATCGACCGGGCGCTGCGCGGGATCATGGACGAGGCGGTGGCGAAGAAGGCCACCCTCGTGGAGATCATCCCCGGCAAGGGCTCCGGCCAGCTCAAGAAGCGGGTGCTGCGGTTCCTCGACCAGAAGGACGTCAAGCAGCTCTACCACCGGGTCGAGAAGGACTCGAAGAACTTCGGCCGGCTGTTTGTCCACTTCCGCTGGAAGTAAGAGCCCCGGCTTCCCGACCTCCCACACGATCCCCGGCGCGGCTGCTGACCTGCTGAAACGCCTTCCGCCGGTTTCCGGCATCTTCCGCCGTACTCGCGCTCGGTTGTGCCGGATCTGTGCCCGGCCCTGAACCTATGGATTGCCGGCGAAGCGGGTGCTGACGGCGCGATACGCAGGTCGCAGGCTGAGGGCTGTGACGGTGCCGTGGGTTGCTGTACTTCCGTGCTGTACGGCGACCAGGCCGAGACGGGGCTCCGACTCCCGCCGGGCGGAGGCTGGTCGGGGTAGACCCTGGCGCTCGTGATGATGGGTGGGCGCGGCAGGTTTCGAACCTGCGACCCCTCGCTTGTAAGGTCTAGGCGCTTCGTCCGCCCGGGTCCGTCCGCGGACGCGACCTCGGGCGACAGTCCGCGCTCGATCGCTGGGGGGCTGTCCTCGTCCCGGCTGGTTGCTGTCACCGTTGCTGTCGACAGCCACCTCTCGCTGCGACCCGGGCACGCCGCTCCTTTCGCCACCCAACGAACCCGTAGGCCAGGAGCGGAAACGCGATCAATAGGAAACTGCCGCCCGCAGCGAGCAACCACGGCAGGATCCGGTCCCACTCTGCCCGGTCGGCGACCGGGTCACCCCACGGCGGTTGGGGTTCCAGGAGCGCGGGAGCACAGCATCCAAACACGGCAGCCGAGACGAACATCAGGGCGCCGGCGATGAGGGCGAGGCGGGGTCGAGACATCACGCGCATGCTCGCAGAATCCGGCGTTGAGGTGCCATGGGTTCTCGGGACAGGGACCCCAAAGTAGAATTGCCCTGTCTGGAAGGAAGACCATTGCCACGCGCGAAGAGGACTTTCTCTCCCGAGTTCCGCGGTGCTGCTTCAAGCATGGTTCACCACGGGGCCGGAATCGCTGCTTAGGCTGTCCGGCTTGCGTGCGGGCAGGGTCATCACGTGGCTGATCGATGCAAGTAGCAGCCCGAGGACCAGGCCGGTAAAGGCCATCGAGAGATCGGTGTCGGCTGCGTTGATCGGTGGATTGTCGGCCAGGGAGGTCATCGCGCTGCCGACCGCCGATCCTGCGATGTAGAGAATGATCATTGCCGGAAGCAGAGCCACACAGCAGGCGACCGCGACGGGGAGCAGCCGGATCAGGGGGACCTCCCGGGCTGCGGCCACGGCGAGCGTTGCGGCGACAGGCATGCCGATCAGGCCGACAGGCAGAAGCGGTCCGTGGCTGGCGGTGGCAAGCCAGGCGGCCAGCGCGGCCACCACAACGAAGGCGGCCACGCGCCGGGTGCGGACAGCGGTGAGCTGAACCGCGACGAGCCCGATCGCGGTAGCGATGAACATCGCTGCCAATCCTGCTTTGAGCATCGAGAGCGCGTTTTCAACCTGGATTTGGTCCGGGTTCGTGACCGGCTCGTCCCAGGGGGTCGTGACCACCATCGTGGCAGCTGCGAGTACCGCGGTGACGGCAGCGGACAGATGCCGGGCGAGAGGAGCTCCGCCTCGACCCGCCGAAACCCGGGCAGCGGCGAGGGCGGTTGTCGAGAAGATGGCGATACCACCGACTGCGAGCCAGGTTGCGGTAGAGCCGCCGGCTACGTCGATGCGGTCCAGCCATATGTCCACGCCGAGCCAGCCGATCATCGCGATCGCGCCGGCGACGACGCCGCGAACGTTCGTGCGGCAGATCAGGACCACTCCGCCGAAGGCCAGCAAGATCGCCAACTGGCGGATGTCACGAGGCCAGTAGGTGTTGTTACTGCCTACCTCCGGAAACGTCTGCCCGGTGCTGCTGTCGGTCCAGAAGCCATCGGGCTGCATGAGCGGCTGATAGATCGCCGTGGCCAGGGCCCAGATCACCGCTCCAGTGACACCCGACAGCGCACCCACGAAGGTCTGCCAGTTTTTCTGCATGTTGCATCTTCTCGTTCGCCCGCCGCGCTGGGAAGTACCAGCCGCAGGGCACCAGCCTGCCGAGCGGCTTGCCGCAGATCAGGCTAGGGCCGCAGGCGGAGGACAGGACAACGAGCTAAAGCCGGCAGCAGAAGCTGCCGAGGTTGAAGCATTGGCCAAAACGCGGCAGGTGCCTTCTTGATCGGCAGATTGTGGGGGCGACCGAACTCCTGGCTGGCGATCGACAGCAACGGTGGCAGCAACAGGCCCGAACGAGAGCAACCGCCGCCGCCGGGCTGGACGTAGACGGCTGCCCGAGCTTGCGGATGCGGACGGACCCCACCGGACGAAGCGCCCAGAGCTTGTAAGCGAGACGTCCAAGCCAGGCGGAGTCAGCAACGAGTCAACAAGCAGCCCCCTACGCGACGATGACGGGCGGAACGAGCAGCACGACGGCCGTGCGTGAGCGCACCTGATGCGGTCTGTTGACACTGTCTGGCAACGGCGACCAGGCTCCCCCAGCGGGGGTCGGAGCGCCCGGACGTGGCATCAAGATCAGGCCGTCTCCAGGCCGTCTGAGGTGGACCGCGGTGGCCACCAGTGACCATCGATGACCGCTCCATGCCGAGGTCGCGCGGCGTCTCGCCCGATTCCGGTTACTAGGTCCTTCCGCTAGATCAATACGGCTGGAGTAGTGACGACATGGCCCTCTGCCCTGGGAGCCTTGGCCCTAGCTCATCGACGGCAGTGGTACCGCACGGGCGAGCCGGCGGGCGGCCTCGGTGAGGCGGCCGCGGCCGGGCTTGGCGGCCAGCGCGGCCAGGCCCGGCAGGTCCGCCGAGCGAGCGCCGCCCGGAGCGGCGCCGGCGGCGAGGTCGACGAGATCGGCCAGACCCGGGTGCGGCCCGGCGGGCAGGAGGACCCGCAGCGCCGCCGACGCCACCTGCCAGACCGCGTGGCGGGCGCCGGCCTTGAGCGCCTCGGCCAGCGGCTGGACGGTCCGCTGCAGCACTATTCGGTCCCTGGCGGCGAGGCCGCCGACCTCAGCCCCGACGCCGGTGCTGTCCCAGTCCGGGCGGGCGGCGAGTGCGATGAGCGCGTCGCCGGCCGCCAGCCGTACGGGCTGCCGGTGGTTGGCGAGCGCGTACGCGATGGTCAGGGACATCGCCGGGCCGGTCGGGCCGTCGGCCGCCGCGAGGCCGGTGAGGAAACTGCTGCCGGGGTTGCCGCGGTCCACAGTGGAGACGAGGAACGGCTGGATGTGTGCGGCGATCGCCTCACGGTGCGACGGCGCGATCGTCGGCCACAGCGCCAGGGCGGGGACCTGCCAGGTGGGCCTGGCCCGGTCGGGGGCGCTGCGCGGATCGGCGAGCTCGGCGGGAAGGCCGGCCGGGTCCAGCATCGCGATCCGCCGGCTCGAGAAGTGCGGCTGGTAGGCGACCTCCTCGACCCAGGTTCGCGGTTCGGCGCCGGCGGCCAGCCAGCCGGCGAACCGGCGGCCCGCCGGCGAGGCCAGGTGCGTGGCGGCCGTCCGGACGGCGGCGTCGACCTCGCGAGGCAGGCGCAGGATGGCCTGCGTCAGGTCGGCTCTGCCGGGTTGCCAGCCGTCGCGTTCGGCCTCCTGAAGGAGGCCGAGAACACGGGCGGGGTCGACGTGCCCGGTGACCGTGGCCGGTGTGGCCAGCAGCGCCACCGGCGGGTCACTGACCAGCCGCGCGGCGAGTTCGGCGACCCGGCCTTCCACGAAGAGCGTCATCGGGTGCCGTTCCGGTCTGCGGTGCGGCGCCTGGTACGGCTGGTGGCGCCCGATCGCGGCGGCGACCACTGTCGGCCAGAGCCCGGGCCACTGCGGGATCAACGGCTCCAGCACCTGAGCGGCGGCGCTCCGGTCGCTGCGCGTCGCGCGGAGCAGCCCGTCGAGCACCAGCTCGTGCCGAATCGGGTCGTCGTTCCCCTTGCGCAGGAGGATGGACAGCTCGCCGGCCAGGGCGCCGAGATCCAGCGGGGGCGGCATCTCGGCCGGCGGCTCCGCGACAAGGGGGCGGATGGGGGCGGGGGCGGGTGCCACGGCACCGAGCAGCGGGGCGAGCCGTTGCGCGATGGCGCCGTCGAGCGAGGGTACGGCGGCTCGCAACCGCTCCCGAGACGCTTCCGACAAGGTCGGCAGCCGCGCTTCGACGAGGTCGGCGGTGCGTTCGGCGAGCTCGGGCACCGGATGGTGCAGCCCGACGACCAACCCGTCCAGCACGTGCTCCAGAGGTAGCGCGCCCAGCCAGGCGAGGTGTGCCCGGACCAGCTTCTTCTCCTGGCGGGACAGCATGTTCTGGGTGATCTCGACCAGCGTGGCCGGATCCAGTGCGGACGCCCGATGCAGCGCTCGCAGTGACGTGTACGCGAAGTCGGCGACCGTCGACATCGGCGCCGTCAGCAGGCCGGCAAGCTCCTGCCGGTGCCCGGTCAGCTCGTCGGTGCCCGGCGCCAGCTGCTTGAGCATGCCGAGGTACGGCTGCAGCAGTCCCTTGCGCCCGCCGATGCGCAGGCGGCGCAGGCACCCCGCGATGACCACCTCGCGGTCGACCCGCCCGCTGGTCGTCAACTCGATCAGCGCCGGTGGCCAGACACGGCCGGCCACGCCGGTAACGGACGCGGCAGCGACCCGGTCGTCGTCGAAGAGGTACGGCAACACGTGGTCGAACCACGGGTCGGCGGCCAGGAACGAGGCCAGCGAATGCCCGCGCCCCGTCGCCACGTACCGCGCGACGGCGCCCGGCGCCTCCGGTGGCCCGGCACCCACGGCCCGCATGAGCGCCTCGGTGAACTGCCAGGGGGTGGTCCGGCTGCGTGATCCGGCGCGGCGCGCCATGCCACGGGCCAGGGCAGCGCCCCATTCCACGCCGCGCACCCGGAGCAGACCGGGCACCACCTCGGGCGTCACCCGCAGCGACGGGCCCGCGCTCCACGGTCGGTGCAGGCGTTTGACGACGTCTGCCGTCGTCGGTGAGCACGCTACGACGGCCATCGCGAGGGCGGCCTGCCGGAGCTCGTTCAGGCTGCGGGCGGCGTGGGCCGCTTCCCGCTCGAGGTGCCACTTGTCCCTGGACCACCGGCGTTCGCGTTCGCGCAGGCGTTGGCGGCCGAGGTGCGCCCGGATGCCCTCGAGGTCGCGGGGCGGCGGGCCGTCGTCGGCGGATGCGAAGAACGCGTACGCGAAGTTGCCCGTGGTGGGCAGCTCGGGGTCGGGTTCGGGCTCGGGCGGGGGCAGGACGACCGGCTCGGGCAGGGCGTGCGTCGGGGTGTGTCCGTCGAGCGCCGGCAGCAGCGCCGCCCGCTCCTTGGCGTCCAGGCCGACAAGCACCTCGGCGAGCGCGTCGAAGTCGGCGTCGTCGATCCGCGCGCACACGTCGCGCCAGAGGTCATCCACCCCGCTGTCCCGTCTGCCCGATGATGATGGCCGCCACGACGTGCTTGCACGGCCCACGCCGGCCCTGGTGCTCGGCCCACCAGGCGCAGGTGCAGGCGTAGCCGTCGCCGCGCCGGTGCACCAGGTACGTCGACTCACCGGAGGTGACGGCGAAGCCCGCTGCGGTCGGCACCACACCTCCCGCGGTACTCAGGAGCCGGGCCGCGGCCAGCCGGGGGTGAAGCGCGGCGACAAGGTCGGCTCGGTATGGCAGCGGGCGGTGGAACGACGACGCCTCCGCGACGTCGTACCCGACCTGGCCTGCGGTCGCCAGTGCCGCCAGGGCGGACGCGGCCCGCGCGGCGTCCCAGCCGGTATGCGCGGCGACCGACGCGCGGTCGATGACGGGATCGATGGTCAGCAGCGCGTTCAGTGCGTCGGCGTCGGCGTCGGCGTCGGCCGACCCCGATCCGAGGTCGGCCAGCAACTGGCCGTCGCCGGCGAAGCCATGGGTCACGGCGGTGGACAGCAGCAGCGTGAACCGGGCTGTTCCGAAGTCGAGCACCCAGCCGCTCACCTGGGCGGGCGCGCCGCTGACCGGTGGCGCGTAGAGGGTCACGGCCTGAGCAAGCGGGAGCAGCGGGCGTAGCACCGCCAGCCGGAACCCGTCGGCCACGCAGACGGCGCCGGAAACCGGCCGAGTGGTGGACCGCCACCCGGATCCTGCCGGGACCACCCAGCGGGCCTGCCGGCCGGAACGCGCCGACACCTCGGCCAGCAGCGCCACCGCGGGTCCCGCAGGAATCTCCAGCCGCGGGTCCATCGGCAGCGTGTGAACCGCCACCTCGGCCAGCCCGCGCAACCAGCGGGCCGGCAGCGGCACTCTCTTCTCGACGACCTTGCCGTCGAGCGTCGACACGGCGAGCTCGTCCTCCCCCACCGACATCCGCAGCGGGTCCGCACCGCCGACCCGGGTCAGCGACTCGTACAACGGGGGGTTGATGTCCACGTTCGTGGTGCCGCGTCCGACCGCCGCATCGCTCAGCTCGGCGGCGGTGAGGTCCAGCCGCCCGTACAGGCCGCCGCAGGTCGACAGCGCCTCGAATCGCAGCCGTTCACCATCGCCGGTGACCACCGGGTCGCGGCCGCGCGTGGTGCTGCGGTTCTGCCGGAAGTCCGCGCCCGCGATGTCCGCCAGCGCCAGCAGGCCGCCGGCGACCACCCGCGGGGTACGCACGAAACCGGCGTAGAAGGTCCGTTCGTCCACCTGATCCGGCGCAGACGCGGCGAGGGTCAGATTGCCGTCGAAGAGTCCGGAGGCGTGGCGGTAGATCCGGGTGTCCACGGCTTGCGCCGTCGCGCTCACATCGCTGGTCCTTCCGGGAGTACCGCTCAACGTCCCGCGGATCGTGCCACGCGACGTTCCGGTCCGCTGCCCCTTGTGCGCCGGTCGGGCAGGTCGGAGTGACGACCGGCCGAGGGGGCTAGAGCGGATACGTGCGGGCCACCGCCAGCATCTCCGAGCTGTGCGAGCCGACCACCCCGACGCCCGCCGGGCGCGGCCGGAAGCCGGGCAGCCCGTCCAGGCCGTCGCTGGCGTCCATCGCCCGCAGCAGCACGTGACCGCCACGCGGGTCCAGGGTGAGGGTGATCTCCACGCCCTCCGGCGGCGGCGCGTGGAACACGACGCCCCACCAGCGATCGTCCAGGTGCCGCTCCTCGATCTCCACCGGCTTCCCGGCCACCGTCGCCGCCTCGACGCCGGCGCTGCCCAGACCGGCGGACTCCACGTGCAGCGAGGCCAGCCGGACCGACCGCTGCGGCACCAGGCGTAGCCGCAGGGTGCGCTGCTGACCGACGGTGGTGTCGGAGAGGACGTCCAGCTTCGGCGCCGGCAGGTCCGCCGTCGGGGCGGGGCCGGCGCGCAGTTCGGCGTCACCGAGCCCGGGAAAGTCGTCGGACACGTCGGCGACCCCGTCCACGTACCTGTCGGTCCAGGGCTGCGGGTCCTCCTCGTGGCTGAGCCAGCGGGCCTCGCCGGTGCCGGCGTCGAGGACGTACATCAGGTGGGTGGGCACCGGGTGCGCGGCGTCGAAGCGGTCCACGCGCAGCCCGACCCCGGCGAGCACCACCGCCGCGAGCCCGGCGGCGACGGCCGGCAGCGCGCCCAGCCGGCGGGCGCGCAGGGCGACCATCCCGCGCTGGCCGCCGGCGGCCGGGTGCAGCAGGTCCAGCACGGGCAGCGCCGCCAGGCCGAGCAGCACCGCGAAGAGCGCGGCGGCGCCGCCCATCGCCATGCCGAGCGCCGGGAAGAGCAGCACCACCGTCGGCAGCAGGATCACCACGGCGACCGCGCCGGCCAGGGTCACCGCCAGCACCGGCCACGGGCCGTCGACCCGGGTGAGCAGGGCGATCAGGCCGGCCACCGCGCCGGCCAGGGCCGGCAGGGTCGCCAGGTACGCCCCGCCGGGCACCAGCGCGGCCAGCAGCACCCCGAGCAGGGCCAGCCAGCCCAGCCCGCCGATGGCCAGCGCGGCGGGACCGGCCCACCGGCGGGTCAGCGCGTACCAGGCGGTGAGTGTCGCGGCGGCGAGCGCCACCACGGCGAGCCGGTACCAGGTCGGCCGGTACGGGTCGAGCAGTTCGGCGTAGCCGGGGCGCAGCGTGGTGATCCCGGTCCAGAGCAGTTGGGCGGCGAGCGGCGCGATCACGATCGGCGCCAGCGCCAGCCCGAAGCCGGCGGCGAGGCGGCCGGTGGTGACCCGTCCCCGCCGCCGGGACGACCAGGCCAGCGCCAGTACCGCCACCACCGCCAGCGCGGCCAGCGGCCAGGTCAGCCAGCCGGGATAGCGGACCAGCCCGCCGGGGACCGGGAAGTAGGTGGCGTCGTGGTCGGCGCGCAGGGCCGTCAGGTCGGTACGGCCGAACTCCCGGGCCAGCCCGAGCGCGTTGTCCCCGTGCTGCTGGAGGCTGCCCCGGTCCATCGCCGCCGGGATGTCCAGCGGGGTGTGGTAGATCGCGCCCCCGTCGATGTACGCCGAGTTCAACCCGACGAAGTCGGCGTCCAGGAAGGCGGTGAAGTCGGTGTCGTTGGGCAGCGCCCGGTAGATCTCCACCGCGAACGAGGTGCCCACCGGGTGCGGGGCGGCGCGGCCGAAGACGTCGACCAGCCGCGCGTTGTCCCGCGAGGTCTCGAACATGATCACCGGGCCGGTGGCGCCCCGCGCCTCCAGGTTGAGCACCACCCCGCCGTCTGCGGCCAGCCGGTGGCTGGACGCGAACGCCTGCGCGCCGCACAGGCACGCTTCCTCGGCGTCGGTGAGCACGAAGACGATGTCGTTGCGCGGGCGGGGACCGCTGGTCAGCGCCCGCGCCACCTCCAGGACGGTCGAGGTGCCGGCGGCGTCGTCGTTGCCGCCCGGCCCGGACTGCACCGAGTCGTAGTGCGCCACCAGGAAGACCCGCCCGGTGGAGGCGGTCCCCGGCAGCCGGGCCACCACGTTGCGCACCCGGGCCAGGGTCGCGCCGCCGGCGGCCCCGCTGAGCTGCCCCGCCTCCTCGGCGACGGTGTCCTGCACCTCGGTCTCCAGCCCCAGGCCGCGCAGCACGCCGACCAGGTGCTCGCGTACCTGGTCGTTGGCCGGGCTGCCGGCGACGTGCGGCCGGGCCGCGACGGTCTGCACGGTCCGGTACGCCCGGGTGGCGCTGAACTCGCCGGCCGGGGCGTCCGCCGGTCGGGGCGCCGGGGTGCGCAGGTCGACCAGCGTGGCGGCGCCGACCGCGAGCAGCGCGACCAGCGCGGCGACGGCGGCGACCGGTCGGCGGCGCGGCCGGGCCAGCGCCCGGTCGGCGGCGGGGACTCCGGGTGCGGCCACGGCGGGCTCCTCGGGGATGGGGCGGAGGGTGGGACCATCCTGCACCGCGACCCGGGTGAGCCGCGACACCCCGGGATCGAGTCGCGCCGCCCGCCCCGCCCGACCGCTCACCGGGTGACGGTCTTGCCCGGGTACGCCCGTGCCGCCGCGGCCGTGTTGTGTGCGACCGTTGTCTGATACAGGATCAGCAGGGCACTCGGAAGGAGCCCGACATCACCAGCGAACTCCCGCGTCTCGCGGCGGTGACCCGGCCGCACCGGAAGCCCGGCATGGCCGGTCCCTCCGTGGCGCCGTACCCGCGGGGAGGCCTCGGGCCGAACGCCAACCTGCCCCCCGGCGAGCGGTTGCGGGTCCTGTTGGTCGAGGACGACGAGGGTGACGCCTTCCTGGTCGGCGAGCTGCTCGCCGAGACCAACTCCATGATCGACCTGCTGGTCGCCACCAGCCTCAGCGAGGCGCGGCAGCGGGTGGCCGGCGTCGACTGCGTGCTGCTCGACCTCGGGCTGCCCGACGCGCAGGGCCTGGACGGGCTGCGCAAGGTGCTGGAGATGTCCAGCGGCGCGGCGGTCTGCGTGCTGACCGGCCGCTCCGACGAGCACCTGGGCATCGTCGCGGTCGCCGAGGGCGCCCAGGACTACCTGGTCAAGGGCCAGGTCGACGGGGTGCTGCTGACCCGGGCGCTGCGCTACGCGGTGGAACGCAAGCGGGCCGACGAGAACGCCCGGCGGCTGCGCGAGGTGGAGCTGCGCCAGGCCGAGTCCGCCCGCCTGGAACGCGGCCTGCTGCCCCAGCCGCTGATGAGCACCGACGAGGTGGCGGTGCACACCTTCTACCGCCCCGGCCGGCACGCGGCCCTGATCGGCGGGGACTTCTTCGACGTCGTGCAGACCCGGCCCGACCGGGTCGACCTGATCGTCGGCGACGTCTGCGGGCACGGCGTGGACGAGGCCGCGCTCGGCGTCGAGTTGCGCGTCGCCTGGCGGGCGCTGATCCTGGCCGGGGTCGCCGACGACGACGTGCTGCCCGCCCTGGAGCAGGTGCTGATGAGCGAGCGCCGGCTCCAGGAGATCTTCGCCACCGTCGCCACGATCCGGCTGGACCTGCACGACAACCGGGCCACCGTCCGGCTGGCCGGGCACCCGCCGCCGCTGCTGCTCTCCGGGGGCAAGGTCGCGCCGGTCCCGGCCCCCGGTGGCCTGCTCCTCGGCGTACGACCCCGCCCGCCCGTGGCGTTCGACCTGGACTTCGACGCCGATGACTGGTCCCTGCTGATGTACACCGACGGCCTGATCGAGGGACGGGTGGGCGACGGCGACGACCGGTTGGACGTGCCGGGGCTGGTCGGTCTGCTGGAGGAACCGGCCAGCCAGACGGTGCCGCTGGCCGAGCTGCCGGCCTGGCTGGTCGGCCGGGCCGAGCAGCTCAACGGTGGGCCGCTCGCCGACGACGTCGCCATGCTGCTGGTCACCCGGGGCGGTGGCCGGTGAGCTCGTACCGCCAGGGCTGGACCCTGCGCCGGCGGGTGAGCGTGCTGCTCACCGTGGTCGTGGCCCTGCTGCTCGGGCTCGCCGCGGCCGAGGCCGCGCTCGCCGCGAAGACCCGGCAGGACATGGACGCGGTGCTGGTGAAGACCGGTCCGCTGGGGGTGCAGGGCCAGGAACTGCTCAACGCCCTGCTCGACCAGGAGACCGCCGTCCGGGGGTACGCGGTCAGCGCCGACCGCGCCGACCTGGCCCCGTACGAGAGCGGCGTCCAGCAGGAGCGGGACACCGTCGGCAGGATGAACGAGCTGATCGGTGACTATCCGGAGATCCAGCGGGCGCTGCGGGTCGTGGAGCAGCAGGCGGCCGACTGGCGGATTGCCGTCGCCCAGCCGGTGATCACCACGACCGAGCGGGACGGCACGGCGGCCGGCCAGGCGCTCATCACCGACCAGGCGCGGCAGCAGTTCGACGAGATCCGCACCTCGGCCGGCGATCTCCAGACCGTGATCCTCGCCGAGCGGCAGCGCAGCGCCGACAAGGTCTACGAGTCGAGCAACCTCCTGGTGGTCCTGCTGATCGGCGCGGCGGTGGTGGTGGCGATGGCCGGCTCGGTGCTGCTGCTCTCCGTGGACCGGATGGTGATCAGGCCGCTCACCGGGCTGGCGGAGCAGGTGCGGGAGGTCGCCGAGGGCGACTACCAGCACCACATCGCCGGTTCCGGCCCGCCGGAGTTCCAGCGGCTCGCCGACAACGTGGACGCGATGCGGCAGAAGATCGCCAGGGAACTCGCCGAGGTGCGCGAGGCGCGCGAGAGCATCGAGTGGGTCAACAGCCAGCTGCAGAAGCAGGCCGAGGAACTGACCCGCTCCAACCGCGACCTGGAGCAGTTCGCGTACGTGGCCTCGCACGACCTCCAGGAGCCGCTGCGCAAGGTGGCGAGCTTCTGCCAGCTGCTCCAGCGCCGCTACGCCGGGCAGCTCGACGAGCGCGCCGACCAGTACATCGCCTTCGCCGTCGACGGCGCGCAGCGGATGCAGCGCCTGATCAACGACCTGCTGGCCTTCTCCCGGATCGGCCGGCTCACCACCGGCTTCAGCGAGGTCGACCTCAACAAGGTGATGGGCGACGTGGCCGGGCAGACCGAGGCCGCCCGCCAGTACGCCGACGCCGAGCTGACCTGGGACGACATGCCGGTGATCCGCGGCGAGGAACCGCTGCTGACCAACCTGCTGGCCAACCTCGTCAGCAACTCGATCAAGTTCCGCCGCCCGGACGTCACGCCGAAGGTGCACGTCTCGGCCCGGTTGGTCGACGACGAGTGGGAGATCACCTGTAAGGACAACGGCATCGGGATCGAGCCGGAGTTCGCCGACAAGATCTTCGTGATCTTCCAGCGGCTGCACGCCAAGGACGCGTACCCGGGCACCGGGATCGGCCTGGCGATCGTCAAGAAGATCGCCGAGTACCACGGTGGCCGGGTCTGGGTGGACACCGCCACCGACGAGGGCACCGCGATCCACTTCATCCTGCCGGCGTTGCCCGAGGACGTCGAGGCGGCCCGGGCGGACGCCGAGGCGGCCACCGGCGAGGAGCCGGCCGACGCCGAGCCGACCGGGGACGCCGCGACCACGGTGGCCGACGCGGGTGGGCCGGAGACCGCCGCGCCGCCGGTGGGTCGGCAGCCGGACGGGCCGGCGGGCGGAGATGCGCCCGGAGCGGCGCCGGAGCACGGTACAACGGGTGGCATGAAGGAGACGGTGTGATGACCGCGCCGGCGGACGGCAAGAGCCCGATCGAGGTCCTGCTGGTCGAGGACGACCCGGGTGACGTCCTGATGACCCAGGAGGCGTTCGAGGAGCACAAGCTGCGCAACCGGCTCACCGTCGTCTCCGACGGCGCCGAGGCGTTGGCCTACCTGCGCCGCGAGGGCCAGTACGCCGACGCCGTGACGCCGGACCTGATCCTGCTCGACCTGAACCTGCCCCGCCGGGACGGCCGGGAGGTGCTGGAGGAGATCAAGAAGGACGAGCAGCTCCGCCGCATCCCGGTCGTGGTGCTCACCACCTCACAGGCCGACGAGGACATCCTGCGCAGCTACCAGCTGCACGCCAACGCCTACGTGACCAAGCCGGTCGACTTCGAGCGCTTCATCTCGGTGGTCCGGCAGATCGACGAGTTCTTCGTCAGCGTGGTCAAGCTCCCGCCGCGTGGCTGACCGGCTGCGGGACGACGTCGGCGACCTGCTGCGGGAGACCGCGGAGCAGGTCGTACTGCCGCTGTTCCGCCGGTTGGACGACGCCGACGTCACCGAGAAGGCCCCCGGTGACCTGGTCACGGTGGCCGACCGGCGGGCGGAGGAGAAGATCTCCGACGCGCTGCGCCGGCTGCGGCCCGGCTCGGTGGTGGTCGGTGAGGAGGCCGTCGCCGACGACCCGTCGCTGCTGCGCCACCTGCGCGGCGACGGCGACCTCTGGCTGGTCGACCCGGTCGACGGCACCGGCAACTTCGCCGCCGGTCGGCACCCGTTCGCGTTGATGGTCGCGCTGCTCACCGACGGCGAGCCGGCGGCCGCCTGGGTGCTCGACCCGCTGGCGGAGACGCTGGCGGTGGCCGTCGCCGGGGAGGGCACCCTGCTCGACGGCCGGCCGGTGCGCACCGCCGACGGCGTGCCGCCGCTCGGCGCGCTGCGCGGCACCGCGATGACCTGGTTCCTGCCGCCGGAGACCCGGCGGGCCGCCGAGGCGGGCGGGGAACGGATCGGCGAACTGCTGCCCGGCCAGCACTGCGCCGGCCGGGAGTACCTCGACCTGCTCACCGGCGACCAGCAGTTCGTGCTCTTCTGGCGGACCCTGCCCTGGGACCACGCCCCGGGGGTGCTGCTGGTGCGCGAGGCCGGCGGGGTGGCCCGCCGCTTCGACGGCACCGAGTACCACCCGGCCGACGAGGACAAGGGGCTGCTGGTCGCCGCCGACGAGCGGACCTGGCACGAGGTCCGCGACGCCCTGCTCGGCGGCTGAGCCGCGCCCGCCGGGCAGCCCGCCGTTCGCGGCGCTGGCGGGGCCGGCGCGAGTGGATGCCGCGACCTGCCGCAACCGGAGTGGATCATCCGTCCCGGCCCGCCGGTCCGCGGGATCGGTCGACTGTCGAGGCGCTGCGCGACGACGCCGGCACGCTCTGTCGACGATCTATGCCTCCGGTGGTCGCGGGCCTGGTCAGCCGGCCTGGGTCCGGTATCGTGTCCGGCGGTCGCCGCCCGCAGGCCCGTCACCCGGGGCCGGCGGGGCCGCCGCCGCGCCGCCGTCCACCGGTGACCGGCGGCCGAGGGAAGGACACTGTCGTGCCGAGGACCAGCCTCACCCGGCCGCGCGCCCGCCGGCCGCTGATCGTGCTGCTCGCCGTCGTGGCGCTGCTGCTCGGCTCCGGCGTCGCGCCGGCCGCCGCCGAGCCCAACGAGGGGGGCACCAAGAAGCTCCGCGAGGCGTTGGAGGCCGCCGCCAAGGGCCACATCGAGGCCAAGGCCAAGCTGGACAACTCAAAGCGCCGCCAGGTCGCCCTGACCGGTGAGCTGAAGACGGTCGAGGGGCGGCTGGTCGGGCTGAACGCCCAGGTCGGCGAGGTCGCCGCGCAGTCGTACCGGCTGGGTCGGCTCAGCACGGCCTCGGCGCTGCTCAACAGCGCCAGCCCGGAGGTGTTCCTGCAACGCGCCGCCGAGCTGGACGTGATGGGCCAGCGGGACGCCAAGCGGCTGCGCGAGCTCACCGAGGCCAAGCAGGCCGCCGCGCAGGCCAAGGCGGCCATCGACAACGAGGTGCGCGAGCAGCAGAAGCAGCTCGCCGCGCTGGCCAAGCGCAAGCGCGACGCCGAGCGGGCACTCGCCTCGGTCAGCTCCGGCGCGAGCTCCGGCTTCAGCGGCGGCTCGCGCTCGGCCAGCCCGGCGCCGCGCAACTCGGACGGGTCCTGGCCGTCGGAGTCCTGCTCGGTCAGCGACCCGACCACCGACGGCTGCATCACCCCGCGCACCCTGCACGCCCTCAAGCAGGCCCAGGCCGCCGGCTACAAGCGGCACGTCTCCTGCTTCCGCAGCGGCGGTGGCGGCGAGCACCCCAAGGGGCGGGCCTGCGACTTCTCCGCCGCCACCAACGGCTTCGAGGACGTCTCGGCCACCGGCGGGGACAAGGCGTACGGCGACAGCCTGGCCGCCTACCTCAAGAACAACGCCAGCCGGCTCGGCGTGATGTACGTGATCTGGTACCGGCAGATCTGGATGCCGAACACCGGCTGGCGGTCGTACAGCGGGGGTGGCAGCCCGGCCGCCGACCACACAAACCATGTTCATCTTTCGATGTACTGACCCGGTACGCCGGGAACGCTGCGTAGCATCGCGACGGTGAGCAGTTCATCGTCCGACGTCGCGGTCTCCCCGGCGCCCGCCGCGCCGGCCACCGCCCGCGCGCTGCCCAACGGGCTCGCCGCGTTCCTGGTCTTCCTCTCCAGCGGCGCCGTGCTGGTGCTGGAGACGGTCTCGCTCCGCCTGGTCGGCCCGTACGTCGGGGTGACCCTCCAGGTCACCAGCTCGGTGATCGGCATCGCGCTGGCCGCCATCGCGTACGGGGCGTGGACCGGTGGCTGGCTGGCCGACCGGCGGGACCCGCGCGGCCTGCTGGCCCCCGCGCTGGTGCTGGCCGGCATCGCCACGGCGGTCACCCTGCCGGTGGTCCGGTACGCCGGTGAGGTGCTGCGCGGCGGCGCGGCCAGCGCCATCCTGCTGCTCACCGCGCTCGCCGTCTTCGTCCCGGCAGCCCTGCTCGCGGCGGTCACCCCGCTGGTGGTGAAGCTCCAACTGGCCGACCTGCGCCGCACCGGGCAGGTGGTCGGGCGGCTCTCCGGCATCGGCACGCTGGGCGGCATCACCGCCACCCTGGGCACCGGCTTCGTGCTGGTGGCGGCGCTGCCCAGCACGGTCATCCTGATCGCGCTGGCGGTGCTGCTCGGGGTCACCGGCCTCGCGCTCGGGCTGCACCTGCGCCGGCGGGAGGGCACCGGGCTGCCCGGCGCGACCCGGACGAAGGCGACGCTGGCGGTGCTCGGGCTGCTCGGGGCCGGGCTCAGCGCGGTCGCCCCGAACCCGTGCGACGTGGAGACCGCGTACCACTGCGCGCGGGTGGCCGACGACCCGTCCCGCGCGGGCGGGCGGGTGCTCTACCTGAACTCCGCCCAGCACTCGTACGTGGACCTGACCGACCCGACCCACCTGGAGTACGCGTACACCCAGTGGATCGGCGCGGCGGCGGACGTGGCCGCGCCGGCCGGGCGACGGCTGGACGCGCTGCACCTCGGCGGCGGCGGCTTCACCATGCCGCGCTACCTGAGCGCCACCCGCCCCGGCACCGACAACCTGGTGTTCGAGATCGACGGTGAGCTGGTCGAGCTGGACCGGCGGCTGCTGGGCGTCCGGCCGGGGCCGGGACTGCGCGCGGTGGTGGGCGACGCCCGGATGCTGGTCGGCGGCGAGCCCACCGACAGCCGCGACTTCGTCGTCGGGGACGCCTTCGGCCACCTGGTGGTGCCCTGGCACCTGGCCACCCGGGAGATGGCCGCCGAGGTCCGCCGGGTGCTCCGGCCCGGCGGGATGTACGTGCAGAACGTCATCGACTACCCACCGGACCGTTTCATCCGCAGCGAACTCGCCACGGTCGTCGCCGAGTTCCGCCACGTCGCGCTGGTCGCCCCGGCCGGCGCGATCGCCGGCCGGCAGGGCTCCAACTTCCTCATCGTCGCCTCGGACGCGCCGCTGCCGTTGGACGCGCTCACCCAGCGGCTGGGTCGCCTCGACGCGGTGCCGGACCTGCTCGCCGGCGCTGAACTGGCCGCGTTCGTCGACGACGCGCTGGTCCTCACCGACGACTACGCCCCGGTGGACCAACTGCTCGCAACCGCCTGAACGGGTGACTTTGCCGACCGATTTCGACCAGCCAGGTGTAGCCGGGTCGGTCCGGGGCAACACGTCCGACCATGGGTGGAGGAATCCGGAACGGCGCGCAGCTGCTGGGTGAGCGGTACCGGTTGATCGAGCAGCTCGGCGCGGGTGGCATGTCCGTGGTGTGGCGGGGTTACGACGAGGTGCTCGGCCGGCAGGTCGCGGTGAAAATGCTCGCCTCCCGGCTCGCCAGCGACAAGGCGTTCCGGCACCGGATCCGGATCGAGGCCCAGGCCGCCGCCCGGCTCTGCCATCCCAACATCACCAACGTGTACGACTACGGCGAGTCCGAGCAGGTCGGGCTGACCGTGCCGTACGTCGTGATGGAGCTGGTCGACGGCGCGCCGTTGACCACCCGGCTCGGCCGGGACGGGAAGCTGGCCTGGCGCGAGGCGGTGACCATCGCCGCCGAGGTCACCTCGGCGCTGGCCACCGCGCACGCCCGCGGCGTGGTCCACCGGGACGTCACCCCCGGCAACGTCATGCTGACCCCGACCGGGGTGAAGGTCGTCGACTTCGGCATCTCCGCGCTGGTCGGGGAGAGCGAGAAGGGCCCGGACGGCACCCTGCTCGGCACCCCCGCCTACCTGGCGCCGGAGCGGCTGGACAACGGCCAGGTCTCCCCGGCCACCGACGGGTACGCCGTCGGGCTGCTGCTCTACCGGATGCTGACCGGCCGGCTGCCCTGGCAGGCCAGCACCACCACGGAGATGCTGCGGGCGCACATGTACCGCGACCCGGAGCCGATGCCGGAGGTGCCGGGGCTGCCCGACGAGGTGGCCGAGCTGACGCACCGCTGCCTCGCCAAGCGCCCGGAGGACCGGCCGGCCACCCCCGAGCTGGCCCGTACCCTGGCCGAGGCGGCCGGGATGATCGCGGCCGTGCCGGTCTCCCCGGCGCCCGGCGCGTTCGACCCGGCGCTGCTGACCAGCGCCGGCACCACGATCCTGCCCTGGTCGACCGACACCGACGCGCTGCCCTTCTCCGGCCGGACCCGCACCCGGCGGGTGGCGGCCCGGCGGCGCCGGGTGGAGGCCGGGGTGGCCGCCGCCGGCCTGGTCGCGGTCACCGCGGCGATGTGGGGGGTGACCTCCAAGACCCCGGCCAGCGGTGGCGTCGACCAGCCCACCGAGGCCCGGATGGGGCTGGAGAAGGTGAGCCCCTGCGAGGTCGAGTACGCGTTGCGCAGCGACTCCGGCAAGGAATTCGTTGCCCAGCTCACCCTCACCAACACCGGCGCCCGGGAGCTGCGGGGCTGGACGATGAGCTTCGCCTTCCCCGGCCAGCAGACCGTCACCACCGCCGGCCCGACGGTGCGGCAGGAGGGACGGACGGTGCGGGTGACCCCGGCCGCGGGTCGCGAGTCGCTGGTGCCGGGGGCGTCCGAGAAGATCGCCCTGTCCGGCCGGTACACCGGCGGCAACCCGCTGCCGCTGACGTTCAAGGTCGGCGAGGACGCCTGCGGCGTACGGGTCTCCGGGGTGGCCGGGGCGATGCCGGGTACCGCCCCGGCCACGAAGGCGCCGGCCGCGAAGGCCCCGCCGAAGAAGGCGCCGGCGAAGACCACGGCGAAATCCTCGGGCGGTGGTGGATCCGACTCGCCGAAGGCGAAGTCCGGCAGCTCCGGCAAGGGCAAGGGGTCGGGTGAGGGCAAGGGAAAAGGCGGGAAGTAGCGGCGGCGAGGGGAGGTCGGGGCAAGGGCAGGTGACCGGTCAGCCGAGGGCGGCGAACGACTGCACCTGGGCGATCGTGCCCTCGACGATCAGCACGCTCTGCGCGCCGAGCACGGTGTCCGGGGTGGCGTACCGGAAGCGTTCCCCGGGGAGCTTCGCGCCGACCACCATCACGCCGTAGCGCTCGGGCACGGTCAGCTCGCGCAGCGACCGGCCGACCAGGGACGGCGGCACCGGCACCTTGGCGATGGCGAAGTCGTCGCCGAACTCGATGAAGTCGAGCATCCGGCTGACGATCAGATGTGCCACCCGTTCCCCGGTCTCCGCCTCGGGGAAGATCACGTGGTGGGCGCCGACCGAGTCCAGGATCTTGGCGTGCTTGTTCGAGGTGGCTCGGGCCCAGATCTGCGGCACGCCGACCTCGGTCAGCGCCAGCACGGTGAGGATGCTCGCCTCCACCGAGGCGCCGATCGCGACCACCACCCGGCGGAAGCCGTCCACGCCCAGTTGGCGCAGCGCCGCCTCCTCGGTCCCGTCCGCCTGCACCACCCGGTCCAGGTACGGCGCCCAGCGCTGGACCTGGTCCGGGTCCCGGTCGATGGCGAGCACCTGATGGTCGAGCCGGGTCAGCGCCTCGGCCAGGTGCCAGCCGAACCGGCCCAGCCCGATCACCGCGACGTCCCCTTCGCTCGCGTCTCTAGCCGACAATGGGTTGCTCCTTCGGGTAGCGGTACAGCCGATGTCGGGTGTTCAACGCGAGCGCCGAGCCGAGGGCGAGTGGCCCGACCCGACCGATGTACATCAGGATGGTCAGCACGTACTGGCCGGGCTCGGGCAGCCGTGGGGCGAGTCCCACCGAGAGGCCGGTGGTGCTGAAGGCCGAGGTCACCTCGAAGAGTGAATCCCTGAACCGCACCCCCTCGGTGATCACGATCAGCCCGACCGTGCCGACGACCACCAGCGCGACGCTGAGCAGCGCCACGGTGAGCGCCTGGCGCTGGCTGGCCTCGGCGACCCGACGGCGGCCGACGGTGACGTCCGGCTCGCCGCGCAGCTCCGTCCAGATGACGAAGGCGAGCAGGAAGAAGGTGGAGACCTTGATCCCGCCGGCGGTGCTGGCGCTGCCGCCGCCGATGAACATCAGCGCGGTGAGCAGGGGATAGCTCTCCTCGGTCAACGACTCGGTGTTGATCACGTTGAAGCCGCCGGTGCGGCTGAGCGCGATCTGCGTGAACGTGGCGAGCACCTTGCCGGGCACGTCGTACGTGCCGATGGTGCGGGGGTTCGTCCACTCGGCGACCAGCAGGGCGGCGAAGCCGCCGGACAGCAGCACCACGCTGCCCCAGATGGTCAACTTGGTGGCGACCGCCCAGCGCTCCGGGCGGCGCCAGTGCCGTACCGCCTCGAAGAGGGCCGGGAAGCCGAGGCCGCCGATGATCGCGCCGAACGCCAGTGGCAACGTCACCCACGGGTCCCGGGAGAAGGCGAGCAGACCGTCGGAGTAGAGGGTGAAGCCACCGTTGTTGAAGGCCTGGACGGAGTGGAAGGTGCCGGACCAGAGCGCCCGGCCGGGCGGGTAGCCGTAGGCCAGCCAGAGCCGCCCGCTGATGACCAGGATCATCAGCGCCTCGGTGACGACCACCGTGGTGGCGATGCGCGCCAGTAGCCAGCGAACGTCGCCGGCGCCGTACTCGGCGGTCTCGGCCTGGACCAGCAGCCGGTTGCGCAGCCCGAGCTGCCGGGACACCGCGAGGGTGACCAGGGCCGCGCCGGTGAGGATGCCGAGGCCGCCGAGCTGGGTGAGCACGGTGATCATCGCCAGCCCGAAGTCGTTCCAGTAGTGCGGGGTGTCGTTGACCGCCATGCCGGTGACCGACACCGCGGAGGTGGCGGTGAACAGCGCGGTGATCAGCGGGGTGTAGCGGTGCTCGCTGGTCGCCCAGGGCAGCATCAGCACACCGGTGCCGATCGCGATCGCCACCAGGAAGCCGAACGGCACCAGCCGGACGGGGTGACGGAGGAACCGGCGCACCAGACAATCTTCCGTTTCCCGGCATCGCCCGGTCGGTGAATCGCATATCCCGGAGGGTTTACCCACCGGTCAGCCGCCGACCAACTGCTGGTCAGCCGCGGCCGGTCTGCTGGGCGCGACCCATCGACGACAGGAGACGGCGTTGCGACGTACCCTTTCCGCTCTCGGCCTGGCCGGCGCGCTGCTCGCGGTGGCGGTGGCCGTGCCCGCCGCGGCGTCCGCCGGCGAGGACGACGCGGACCGCGCGGACCGGGCCAGCCACCGACCCATCGTGATCGCCCACCGCGGCGCGAGCGGCTACCGGCCGGAGCACACCCTGGAGGCCTACCGGCTGGCGATCCGGATGGGCGCCGACTACATCGAGCCGGACCTGGTCTCGACGAAGGACGGCGTGCTGGTCGCCCGCCACGAGAACGAGATCTCGGGTACGACCGACGTGTCGACCCGGCCGGAGTTCGCCGGACGCAAGGCCACCAAGACCATCGACGGGGTCGCCGTCACCGGCTGGTTCACCGAGGACCTGACCCTCGCCGAGCTGAAGACCCTGCGGGCCAAGGAGCGGCTGCCGCAGGTCCGGGTGGCCAACACGGCGTTCGACGGGAAGTTCGAGGTGCCGACGTTCCAGGAGGTCATCGACCTGGCCCGTACGGAGAGCCGGAACCGTGGCCGGACCATCGGCGTCTACCCGGAGACCAAGCACTCCAGCTACTTCGCCTCGATTGGGCTGGCGCTGGAGGAGCCGCTGGTCGCGGTGCTGGCGGCCAACAAGCTGACCCACCGCAACGACCCGGTCTTCATCCAGAGCTTCGAGACGGCGAACCTGCGCAAGCTGGACACGATGATCGACGTGCCGCTGGTGCAGCTCATGGACGCCGCCGGCCGCCCGTACGACTTCACCGCCGCCGGTGACACCCGCACCTACGCCGACCTGACCACCCCGGCGGGCCTGGCCTGGGTCGCGAAGTACGCCGACGGGGTGGGCCTGCACAAGAACCTGATCGTGCCCCGGGACCCGGCCGGCAAGCTGCTCGCCCCGACCACGGTGATCCGGGACGCGCACCGGGAGAAGCTGGTCGTGCACGCCTGGACCTTCCGCGCCGAGAACCAGTTCCTCCCGGCCGACTTCCGGATCGGTGCCGACCCGAACGCCCGTGGCGACATCACGTCCGAGTACGAGTTCTTCCTCGGCCTCGGCCTGGACGGCGTCTTCGCCGACCAGCCCGACACCGCCGTGGCCGCCCGCACCGGCCTCGCCGAGCGATGACCGCCCCAGGCCACCGCGCCGCCGCGCGCGGCGCCCCGGCTCGCGGTGGTCGATGATCCACACCGAGTACGCGAAACGGGGGTGTCCGGTCGATCCGGACACCCCCGTTTCGGCGTAGCGGAGTCGATCACCCCGCCCGGCTCGGCCCGGACCGGGGCGGAGCCGGGCCGCGCCGGGCGCCGGGTGCCTGGTGCCGGGTCGGGCCGCAGTTGCCGCTGGGTGTGGGTGGTGTCATGCGGCGCTTTAGAGCTGGTGACGTGAACGAATCAGCGTGTCGGGCGGCGGTGGGACGGGGATGGAGATCGCCCTCGATCCTGGAAATAGTGCTGTTGCTCGGCTGCCGAGGCCACTACTTCCAGGATCGAGCGCGATCTTGCTGGATGGCCCACGGGACCCGACCGCTGAGTCGGATATGACATCAGCTCGAAAGGGGCGGAACCCCTACTGTGCTGGGCGCTCGGCCACGTAGGCGGCGATGGCGGGGGGCGACACAGTGCCGAGTCGGCGGGTGGCGGCGACGGCCATCGTGGACCGGTGCTGCGGGCCGACCCGGCCGGAGATTGTTACGGACGGCCACCCCGTGCGTATCACTTGTGTGTCGGTGCCACATAGCCCGTGGGTGACGTCACTTCTAGCGTGAGCCGACACATGCTTCCTGTCCTCACCTGGAGTCGCGATGACGGTCCGGCACACCCGGCGGGCGTTCCTCTCCGCCGCCACGATGATGGCCGCGGCGCTCGCCGCCACGGCCTGCGGCAGCCCGCAGGACACCGCCTCCGGCGGCGGTGACAGCACCGCCCCGGTCAAGGTCGGCCTGGTCTACTCCCAGTCCGGCCCCCTGGCCAGCTATGGCAAGCAGTACATCGAGGGGTTCAAGGCCGGTCTCGACCACGCCACCAAGGGCACCGGCAAGGTCGGTGACCGCAAGATCGAGCTCACCGAGGTCGACGACGCCGGTGACCCGGCCAAGGCGGTCTCCGCGGCCAAGGACCTGATCGGCAAGGGCTACAAGATTATCGGTGGGTCGAGTTCCTCCGGTGTGGCGCTGCAGGTCGCCCCGATTGCCGCCCAGAACAAGGTGCTCTTCATCTCCGGGCCGGCCGCCACCGACGCCATCACCGGCGCCAACAAGTACACCTTCCGCTCGGGCCGGCAGTCGTACCAGGACGTGGTGACTGCCAAGTCCTTCATCGGCGACGCGGCCGGCAAGAAGGTCGTCGTCTTCGCGCAGGAGGGCGCGTTCGGCGATGCCAACGAGGCTGCCGTCAAGAAGGTGATCGGCGGCGCCGGCGCGACCGTCAGCAGCGTCCGGGCTCCCGCGAGCGCCACCGAGTTCACCCCGTTCGCCAGCCAGATCAAGGCCGCGAAGGCGGACCTGCTCTTCGTCGCCTGGGCGGGCACCACCGCCCCGGCGATGTGGCAGACCCTCGACCAGCAGGCCGTCCTCTCGTCCACTCAGGTAGTGACCGGTCTGGACCTTCGCGCGTCCTGGCCGACCTTCGGCGCGGCCGGCAGCAAGATCTCCTTCCTGGCGCACTACTTCGACGGGGCCAGCGACAACGAGGTCGCGAAGGCCGCCAAGGCGAAGATCCCCGGCGGGACCATCGACCTGTTCCACCCGGACGGCTTCGCCGCCGCGCAGATGGTCGTCCGCGCCGCGCAGGAGGGCGGCGACGACGTCGACAAGATGATCAAGGCCCTCGAAGGCTGGACGTTCGACGGGGTGAAGGGGCCGATGAGCATCCGCGCCGCCGACCACGCCCTGCTCCAGCCGATGTACCAGGCCAAGCTCTCCGGCAGCGGCACCGCGTTCACCGCCGCCGCCCAGAAGAGCCTGACCGGTGACGAGACCGCGCCGCCGGTCACCCAGATGAAGGGCTGAACCGTGCTCGCCACCCGCGGTCTGACCTGGCGAATCGGAGAGGTCGCCATTGTCGACAGCGTCTACCTCGACCTGGCGCCCGGGGAGTTCCTGGGCGTGATCGGGCCGAACGGCGCCGGCAAGACCTCCCTGTTCAACCTGATCACCGGCCTGCGCCGGCCGACCGAGGGCCGGATCCTGCTGGACGGGGAGGACGTCACCGCCCTCCCGCCGCACCGGCGGGCCCGCCTCGGGCTGGGACGCACCTTCCAGGCGTCCTCGGTCTTCGGCTCGCTCACCGTCCGGGAGAACGTCCGGCTCGCGGTGCAGGCGTACCGCGGGGGCTCGATGAAGCTGTGGCGGCGGGCGGCGGCCGACCGGGAGGTGGCCGCCGCCGCCGACGCGGCGCTCGACCGCGTCGGGTTGCACCACCGGGGTACGGCGCTCGCCGGCACCCTCGCCCACGGCGAGAAGCGCAAGCTGGAGATCGCCCTGCTGCTCGCCGGGGAACCCCGGGTGATGCTGCTGGACGAGCCGATGGCCGGCGTCAGCGCCGAGGACGTGCCCGAGCTGGTCGCGGTGATCAAGTCGCTGACCGGCGACAGCAGCCGGGCGGTACTGATGGTCGAACACCACATGGACGTGATCCTGGAACTCGCCGACCGGATCGCCGTGATGCACCACGGCGCGCTGCTGGCCTGCGACACCCCGGACACCGTGATGGCCAACGCCACCGTCCAGGAGGCCTACCTCGGAGAGTCGCTATGAGTGAACCGGTTCTCAGCGTCGAGGACCTGTCGGTACGGATCGCCGGGCTGCACATCCTCCAGGGCGTGTCGTTCACGGTCGCGCCGACCGGGGTGACCGTGCTGCTCGGGCGCAACGGCGTCGGCAAGACCACCACGCTGCGCGCGATCGTCGGCCTGACACCGCCGGGGGGCGAGGTCCGGGGCACCATCCGGATGGGCGCGCAGAGCCTACTCGCCCGCCCCACCCACCGGCTGGTCCGCGGCGGGCTCGGCTACGTGCCGGAGGACCGGTGCGTCTTCGCCGGCCTCACCGTCGCGGAGAACCTGCGGCTCGCCGAACGGCGGGGCACCACCCCCGCGTACGACAAGGTCTTCGCTCTCTTCCCGGAGCTGGACCGGCGCGGACGGCAACGGGCCGGCTCGCTCTCCGGCGGGCAGCAGCAGATGCTCGCCATCGGCCGGGTGCTGCTCAACGACAACCGGCTGCTGCTGGTCGACGAGCCGACGAAGGGGTTGGCGCCGAAGGTGGTGACCGAGGTGGCCGAGGTGCTGGAACGGGTGGCCGAGTCCGTGCCGGTGCTGCTGGTCGAGCAGAACCTTGCCGTGGTCCGGCGGCTGGCCCGGGACGCGGTGGTGCTCGCCGCGGGCAAGGTCGCCTGGGCCGGTGACGCGAAGGAACTGCTGCTGGAGACCGGGCTGACGAAGTCGCTGCTCGGGGTCGGCTCGGCGGAGGCGCACGCATGAACACGGTGATCCTGCTGACGCTGACCGGGCTCGGCCTGGCGGCGCTCTACTTCCTGGTCGCCTCCGGCCTCTCCCTGGTCTTCGGCCTGGCCGACGTGCTCAACTTCGCGCACGGGCTCTTCCTCGGCGTCGGCGCGTACGCCACCTGGTGGGCCGCGGGCAACCTGCCCGGCGCCGGCTCCGACGGGTTCGGGTTCGTGGTGGCCGTCGCCTTCGGCGTGCTCGCCGGGGCGCTCGTCGCGGTGCTGGTGGAGCTGGTGCTGATCCGGCCGCTCTACTCGCGGACCATCGAGCAGGTGCTGGTCACCGTCGGCCTGTCGCTGGCCGGGGTGGCGTTGCTCCAGGCGACCTGGGGCGCCGATCCGCGCCCGTTCCCGCGCCCCGAGTGGACGCGCCAGGTGACCTCGATCCTCGGCGCGAACGTGCCCAACGGCGGGCTGCTGCTGATCGTCGCCGCGGTGCTGGTGCTCGGCGCGCTGCTCGCCTTCCTCCGCTGGACCCGCTACGGCCTGATCATCCGGGCCGGGGTGGAGAACCGGGAGATGGTGACCGCGCTGGGCATCGACGTGCGCAAGGCGTTCACCCTGGTCTTCGCGATCGGCGGGGCCGCCGCCGCGCTGGCCGGCGCGCTGGGCAGCACCTTCTACGGCACGGTCTCGCCCGGCCAGGGCGGCTCGCTGCTGATCTTCGCGTTCATCGTGGTGGTGATCGGCGGGATGGGCTCGGTGATCGGGTCCGCGTACGCGGCGGTCGCGGTCGCGCTGCTGCAGCAGTTCGTCAACTACTACGCCGTGCAGTATTCCGAGAACCTGTCGGGCGCCGGCGACATCTGTGTGGTGGCGCTGCTCGCCGTGGTGCTGCTGCTGCGTCCGCAGGGTTTCGCCGGAAAGGTGGCACACGCATGACCGACTCCATGGTCGACGCGCCCCCGGCGCGGGTCCCCGCCGAGCTGACCCCGCAGTCGCGACGCTGGCACGCGGTGCGGCCGTGGCTGCCGCTGGTGGCGCTGGCGGTGGCGGCGATCGTGCCGTACTCGACGCTCACCCTGCCGGGGGTCTTCGAGGGGCCGCTGAACTCTCCGGGCACCCTGCAACTGCTCGCCGTCTGCCTGGTCTTCGGCGGGCTGGCGGCCGGGTACGACCTGCTCTTCGGCCGTACCGGGATGCTGTCGTTCGGGCACGCGCTCTACTTCGCCGCCGGCGTGTACGGCACCGACATCCTGGTCACCCGGGCCGATTTGCCGCTCTGGCAGGCGGCGCTGCTCACCGTCACCGGGGCGACGACCCTGGCCGCGCTGCTCGGCGCGATCGCGCTGCGCACCGTCGGGATCGCCTTCGCCATGGTGACGCTCGCCTTCGCCCAGGTCGGGGCGATCCTGGTGGCCCGTGACTTCGGCGGGTGGACCGGCGGTGAGGAGGGGCTGCCGCTGGACGTCTCCGGGCTGCCGCCGGCACTGGTCGGGGTGACCAACACGGTCAACCTGTACTGGCTGGCGCTGGCGTACCTGGCGATCGTGGTCTTCGTGGTGCACCGGGTCTCCGGCTCACCCACCGGTCGGGTACTGGCCGGGCTGCGCGACGACGAGCGGCGGATCGGGGTGCTCGGGCTCGACCCGTACCGGTTCAAGCTGGTGGCGTTCACCCTGGCCGGCGGCCTCGCCGCGGCCGGCGGGGCGGTCTACTGCCTGATCATCGGTGGCGCCTCGCCGCACATCACCTCCTCGGAGCTGACCCTGTCGCTGCTGGTGATGGTGGTGCTCGGCGGCCCCGGCACCCGCTGGGGTCCGGTGCTCGGTGGCATCCTCTACATGTACCTGGACCACCGCCTCACCGCCTTCGGCACCAGCGACGCGGTGGAGAGCCTCCCGGCCGTCCTCAGCCACCCGCTGAGCCAGCCGCTGTTCGTCCTGGGCACGGTGTTCATCCTGGCCGTCTACTTCTTCCCCGGCGGCCTGGCCAGCCTCACCACCCGCCTGACCCCCCTGACCCGAGCCCTGAACCCCCGCCGCCCCCACTAACCCCCCCACCCCCTTCCCACCTCCCTTTACCCCCGTTGATCATGAAGTTGGCGGGGCGACACGCCGACGTGACCGCCGCTAACCTCATGACCCGGAGCAGCTCGACCGGGTCCGGGCGGCCGTGGGGGAGCGGGCGGTCGACGTGCTGGTCAACAACGGCGGTCCGCTACCTGGCCGGCCCCTCGGCCGGGTACGTCACCGGGCAGGTGCTCGGGGTCAACGGCGGGTCCGTGCTCGGCCGCTGACCCAACTCGGGAACGCGGGCGGGGACGCGGCCCCCCGTGTGGCCGCGTCCCCGTCTGTCGTCCTCGGTCAGCCGTTGAGCAGGTCGTACGCCACCTTCGGCGCGTCCTGCGCGGCGCCGCCCGTGGGCGCGGTGACCTTCGGGGCGGTGCCGTAGTCGCGGTACTCGACCGCGTACGCGTACGCCTTGCGTCGGCCCGCCGCCGGCACCTGGAGGGTCAACTTGGCGAGGTTGCCGTCCGGGCCGACCTCGGCCGTGAACGGCACCGCCTTCGCCGCGTCGCCGAGCGCGGTCATCTCGTCCGCGTCGAGCACCTTCGCCGCCTCGCCGGCGGTCAGGTCGACGGTCCCGGCGTACCGGCCGGCGCCCTGCTCCTCGACCGCCGTCGCCGCCTCGATCAGCGGGCCGGTGTTGCCGACGTCCGCGCCGTCGTAGACCGGCGCGTTGCCGGAGTCGGTGAGCCGCGCACGGTCCAGCTTCAGCCAGCGGTCGGGCAGCTTCGGCAGGCCGGTCAGCCCCTTCGTGCCGGCGAACTTCACCTTCATCCAGGTCTGGTCGGCGACGATCCGGAACGACATCCGGGTGGTGAAGCCGAGCTCGGGGTCCTTGACGGCGGTGGTCAGCTCGGCGCCCTTCGCCGTCGGGTCGACCAGTCCGGAGAGGTCGCTGGACGAGTCGCGGCCGGTGAACCGGAACGTCCCCTCCGTACCGTCCGGGACGGCCGCGAGCAGCACCTCCTTCGGCGTCGGCGCGGCGCTCGACCCCGCCGGCGCGGCCGCCCGATCGGCGTCGCCGGCGTCGCAGCCGGCGGCCAGGGCGGTCGCGGCCAGGGCGGCGGTGGCGGTGGTGACGACCCGACGGAAAAGCCCGGTGGTACGGGTGCGCTGTGTCATCGGTGTTCTCTCTCTCGCATGTCCGGCGGTTGCCGATGACGATGCTGCGGGCCGCCACTGCGGGATCGCTGCCGCTATGCTGCCGTCCGACTGCCGTGCGGCTGCCGCCGGCACGAGCGGGGGTGTCAGGAGCGGAAATTCGCATGTCAGGAACGCTGCGCTTCGAGATCCTCGGTCCTCAGCGGGCCTGGTACGACGACCGGGAGATCGACACCGGCCCCGGCAAGCAGCGCGCCGCGCTGGCCGTGCTGCTGCTCTCCGCCGGCCGCCCGGTGCCGACCGGGCAGATCGTCGACGCGGTCTGGCCGGAGGACCCGCCGGCCAACGGTCCCAACGTCGTGCAGAAGTACGTCGCCGGGCTGCGCCGGGTGCTGGAACCGGCCCGCTCCCCGCGTACGCCCGGTCAGGTGCTCACCCTCACCGAGGCGGGCTACCGGCTGCGGGTGCCGCCGGAGGCGGTGGACGCCATCCTGTTCGAACGGTCGGTGCACCGGGCGCGCGGGCTGCGCGCCGAGGGGCGGGCCGTCGACGCGGTCGCCGAGCTGCGGGCGGCCACCGAGCTGTGGCGCGGCGAACCGCTGGCCGGCCTGCCCGGTCCGCTCTTCGAGTCGGCGCGGCACCGCCTGGTCGAGCTGCGCGCCGCCGCCCTGGAGACCCGGGTCGAGCTGGAGCTGGAGCTGGGCCGGCACCGCGAGCTGACCGGGGAGCTGGTGGAGCTGGTGGCCGAGTTTCCGCTGCGGGAGCGGCTGCGGCACCAGCTGATGCTGGCGCTCTACCGCAGCGGCCGGCAGGCCGAGGCGCTCGCCGCGTACCGGGAGATCGGCGACCTGCTGCGCGAGGAGTACGGCATCGAGCCGGGCAACGCGCTCCAGGAGCTGCACCGGCGCATTCTGCGCTCCGACCCGTCGCTCCTGCCCGCCGGCGCGGTCGGGCAGCCCGCCCCGTCCCCGCTGGCCTCGCCCTCGGCTCCGGCCACGGCAGTCCCGGCACCGACCCCGGCTCCAACGGCCCCGGTCTCTCCCGGGAACCAGGTCCCGCAGCAGATCAGCTCGGCCCCCGATCCGGGGAAGCAGATCCCGCAGCAGCGGACCTCAGCCCCCGCTCCGGGAAACCAGGCCCCGGAACCGGGCACCCCGGTCCCGACCTCGGCCGGTCCGGCCCCGGTCGGTCCGACCTCGGCCGGTCCGACCTCGGTCGGTCCGGCCCCGGACGCACCTGCGGCGGGTCCCGCTCCGGCGCCGCCCGTGCCCCCGGCACCCGTCCCGTACGGCATGGCCCCCTCGGTGTCGACCGTCCCACCTCCCACTCCGGGCACCCCCGCGGCGTACCCCGGCGGGCCGCCGCCGTTCCTGCCCGAGCCGCCGGCGCCCGGGCGTCCGTCCCGGCAGGCGCCCGGCTGGGCGAGCGCGCTGGGCACCATCGCCGGTGGCGCCCTGGCGCTGCTCTCGTTCGGTTGCTTCACCTGGGTGGTGATCGGCGCGTACGCGCTGTGGCGGCGCAGTTGGCGGCTCGGGCTGGCGGCCCTCGGGTACCTGGCCGCCGCGGCCGTGGCGTTCGGGGTGCTGGCCACCGGCGACCCCGACGCGGAACCGTCGTACGGCGAGGTGGTGCTCGTCCTGGGGCTGGTGGCGCTCTGCTGGCTGCTCGGGGCCGGGCACGTCGTGCTGCTCAGCCGGGGGATCTGGCAGGCGATCACCGGCACCGGGAGCCCGCCGTCGGACCCGCTCGGGGAGCATCGCCGGGTACGCCGTGAGCAGGCCCGCTATCTGCTGCACCACTATCCGGCGGCCCGGTACGAGCTGGCCATCGGCCGCCCCGACCTGCCCCGGGCCTTCGACGACGGCGGGCTGGTCGACGTCAACGCGGTCCCCGACCACGTGCTCGCGGGGCTGCCGGGGCTCAGCCCGGAGCAACGCCGCCAGGTCGTGATGGACCGCTGGTTGCGCGGTCCGTTCGGGTCGATGGAGGAACTGGCCGGGCGCTGCCTGCTCCCGCCGACCGTCACCGACGGCCTGCGCGACGTCCTCGTCTTCCTGCCACCCGTACCGCCCGCCCCGGCCCCGTCGACCGCGCCACAGTGACCGGGCGAACCGCCCGGCGGCTCGGCGGTGTCCGGCGGCGCTGGTAGAAATGCCGGATGAGCCAGGATCGGGCGGCGGTACGGGAGCGGGCCGAGGCGGTGCTGCGCCGGCTGGCCGGCGAGCACGCCCGGCTCCGCGAGGACCAGTGGCGGGCGATCGAGGCGCTGGTGGTGGACCGGCGTCGGGTGCTGTGCGTGCAGCGCACCGGCTGGGGCAAGTCGGCGGTGTACTTCGTGGCCACCGCCCTGCTGCGCGAACGCGGTCAGGGTGGCGGCGGGGACGTCGCCGGCCCGACCGTGATCGTGTCGCCGCTGCTGGCGCTGATGCGCAACCAGGTGGAGTCGGCGGCCCGGGCGGGCATCCGGGCCCGCACCATCAACTCCGCCAACCTCGACGAGTGGGACGAGATCACCGCCGAGATCCACGCCGGCGGGGTGGACGTGCTGCTGATCAGCCCGGAACGGCTCAACAACCCGGACTTCCGGGACACCGTGCTGCCGAAACTGGCCGCCACCACCGGGCTGCTGGTGGTGGACGAGGCGCACTGCGTCTCCGACTGGGGGCACGACTTCCGGCCGGACTACCGCCGGCTGCGGACCTTCCTCGGCAACCTGCCGGAGCGCACCCCGGTGCTGGCCACCACCGCCACCGCCAACGAACGGGTCACCGCCGACGTCGCCGAGCAGTTGGGCGACGCCCTGGTGCTGCGCGGCACCCTCGACCGCGAGTCGCTGCGGCTGGGCGTACTCGATCTGCCGAGCCCGGCGCACCGGCTGGCCTGGCTCGCCGACCACCTGGACCGGCTCCCCGGCTCCGGGATCGTCTACACGCTGACCGTCGCGGCGGCGGGGGAGACCGCCGAGTTCCTCCGCTCGCGCGGCTGGTCGGTGGCCTCCTACACGGGCCAGGCCGAGGACGCCGATCGCCGTGCCGCCGAGCAGGACCTGCTGGACAACAAGATCAAGGCGCTGGTCGCCACCTCCGCGCTGGGCATGGGCTTCGACAAGCCGGACCTCGGCTTCGTGGTGCACCTCGGCGCGCCGCCCTCGCCGATCGCCTACTACCAGCAGGTCGGCCGGGCCGGTCGGGCCGTCGAGCACGCCGAGGTGCTGCTGCTGCCCGGCGTCGAGGACGCGGCCATCTGGCGGTACTTCGCCTCGCTCGCCTTCCCGCCCGAGGAGCAGGTCCGCGCGGTGCTCGCCGCCCTGCGCACCGACCGGCCGCTCTCCACCCAGGCCCTCGAACCGATGGTCGACCTGCGCCGGGCCCGGCTGGAGCTGATGCTGAAGGTGCTCGACGTCGACGGCGCGGTCCGCCGGGTCCGCGGCGGCTGGCTCGCCACCGGCGAGCCCTGGGTCTACGACGAGGCCCGGCTGCGCCGCGTCGCCCAGGCGCGCACCGCCGAGCAGCAGGCCATGCGGGAGTACGCGACCACGACCGGCTGCCGGATGCGCTACCTGCGCGAGTGCCTGGACGACACCGGGGCGGGCGACTGCGGCCGGTGCGACCGCTGCGCCGAGCCGCTGTTCACGCCCGAGGTCTCCGACGCCGCGCTGACCGCCGCGCAGACCTTCCTGGGCCGCCCCGGCGTGGAGATCCCGCCGAAGAAGCTCTGGCCGACCGGGCTGGACGCGGTCGGCGTACCCCTCAAGGGGCGGATTCCTGCCGGTGAGCAGGCGCTGCCCGGGCGGGCCGTGGGACGCCTGTCGGACCTGGGCTGGGGTGGGCGGCTGCGCGGCCTGGTCGGGCCGGAGGCGGCGGACGGCCCGGTCCCCGACGACGTGGCGGCGGCCGTGGTGGAGGTGCTGAAGGCGTGGGCGCACGGCGACGACCCGTGGCCGCGCCGCCCGGTCGGCGTGGTCGCCGTCGGGTCCCGCACGCGCCCCGCGCTGGTCGGCTCGCTGGCCGAGCGGATCGCCGCGGTGGGCCGGCTGCCGCTGCTCGGCCGGGTGGTCCCGACCGGGTCCGCCGGGGCCGGCGGGCCGCGCGGCAACAGCGCCCAGCGGGTACGCGCGCTGCACGACGCGTTCGCCGTGCCGGACGAACTGGTCGACGCGCTGGCCGGACTGGACGGGCCGGTGCTGCTCGTCGACGACCTGGTCGACTCCGGCTGGACGCTGACCATGGTGGCCCGGCTGCTGCGCCGGGCCGGCGCCCCGGACGTGCTCCCGCTGGCCCTCGCCGTCGCCGGCTGAGCGCCCTGCCGGTGCTCGCCCCGTCGGGGCGGGAAAGTTCCCGGCGCGGGCGGATTGCGACCGTCACCACGGTCGCCGTCCGCGCGCCGGTCGGCATCCGGATCGGCGGTACCGTGGACGCATGGCCGAGCGAACCGTCACGCAGACCTATGCCGTCACCGGGATGACCTGCGAGCACTGCGTGCGCGCGGTCACCGAGGAGCTGTCCGCGCTGCCCGGCGTCGACGAGGTGCGGGTCAACCTGGCCGCCGGCACCGTGACGGTCACCAGCGCCGCGCCGCTGCCGGAGGCGTCGGTCCGGGCCGCCGTGGACGAGGCGGGGTACGAACTGGCCGTCGGCGGTGCCTGAGCACCCGCCCACCCCGCCGGTCCTTCCCGAGGTCGCCGACGGCGGGCGTCCCGGGGTGACGGACGGCGAGCGGCTCGGCACGGCCGACGCCCGCCCGGCGGACGATGCGCGCCCATCGGCGGTCGAGGCGCACCCGGTCGACGGCGGCGCGGTCGACGCCCACCTGGCCGGTGGCGTGGGCTTCGCGGCGGACGGGCATTCGGCGGGGGCGGACCGGAGCACGCTGCGGCTGGCGCTGACCGTCGGCGGGCTGGTGCTCGCGGTGCTGCTCGGCTTCGGCCTCGGCCGGGCCAACCCCGGCCCGACCACGCCCTCCGGAACGAGCGCCGCCCCGGCCACCGGCGACCACACCCACGCCCCCGGCACCGGCGCGCACGAGCACGGCACCGGCACCGACCAGGCCGCCGACAGCGGCGCCGGCGGGTTCTCGGTCACCTCCGCCGGCTACACCCTCACCCCGTCGACGGTGGAGTTCGGCGCCGGCCGGGCCGGCGAGTTCCGCTTCCAGGTACGCGACGAGCAGCGGCGGCCGGTCACCCGGTTCGCCGTCGTGCACGACAAGCCGATGCACCTGATCGTGGTGCGCCGGGACCTCACCGGCTACCAGCACCTGCACCCGACGATGGCGTCCGACGGCACCTGGTCCGTACCGCTGACCCTGGGAGAGCCCGGCGTCTGGCGGGCGTACGCCGACTTCACCGCGGTCGCCGACGACGGCCGGCAGACGGCGGCGACCCTCGGGGTGGACCTGGTCTCGCCCGGCGACCACACCCCCCGGCCGCTGCCCGCCCCGGCCACCACCACGACCGTCGACGGCTTCACCGTCGGGTACGAGGGCACCCCGGAGGTCGGCAAAGCCCTCCCGCTGCGCTTCCACGTCAGCGCCGGTGACGCCCCCGCCGCGCTGGAGCGCTACCTCGGCGCGTACGGCCACCTGGTCGCGCTCCGCGAGGGCGACCTGGGTCACCTGCACGTGCACCCGGTGGCGACGCCGACGGGCGACACGGTCACCTTCTGGCTGACCGCGCCGGGGCCGGGCCGCTATCGGATGTACCTGGACTTCCAGGTGGCGGGCGTGGTGCGAACCGCCGAGTTCACCGTCACCGTGCCCTGACGGCGGTCCGCCCGGGGCGGGCGACCGGTCGCTCAGCCGGCCCGGCGGACCGGCCGGCGGGCCAGGTAGCGGAGCAGGTCGCGGATGTGGTGCTTCTCCTCGGCCGGCACGGTCGGGTCGGCCAGCCGTTCCAGGATGACCCGCACGTCCGCCTCGACCGGGGCGTCGTCGACGCGGCGGCGCGGCGTCGGCCCGGCGTCGGGCAGCCCGAGCGCCCGGAACGCCGCCGCGACCGGCAGGTCCAGCGCGGCGCAGAAGCCGCGCACCTTGGCCAGCTCCGGATAGTCCTGCCAGTCGCCGGCCAGCCACCGGAAGACGGTGGACCGGCCGATCCCGGTGTGCGCCGCCAGGTCGCTCACCGTCCAACCCCGCTCGTCGCGGGCGTCGTCGATGGCACGTCGCACGAAGCGTGCGAACGCCATCTGTGGTGATATCTCTGCGGAGCCCATTCCTGCGGGGTCGTCCCTTTCCGGCCGGAGCCCAGATTCGGTGCGCGATCCCAAGGGTAGTACGACAGGGCGTCGGAGCAATTGACCGTCCGACCCGACGATTCCGTCCGCGGGATCCCGAGGGTCGGGGTGCGTGGCCCGGCCCCGTGCCGGTGTCGTCGCCAGCACCGTGGCCACCGCCGCGTCCGGGACACGATGAGGAGCAGCAGGTGCCCTGCCGGTCTCAGGTCGTCGGGTCGGCCTCGGTCAGCAGCGTCTCCAGGCGCGGGGTGATCCGCCACTGGTCGACCAGGTCGCGGTACTCGGCACGCTGCCCCTCGGTGGGCGCGGTGCCGGTGCGGCGGGCCCGGATCAGCAGGTTGCGCGGGGTGTGCCGGGAGTCGACGAACTCCACCACCTCGGCCCGGTAGCCGTGCAGCCGGAGCAGGCCGGCGCGCAGCGAGTCGGTGAGCACGTCGGCGAAGCGTTCCCGCAGGATGCCCTGCCGGGTCAGCAGCTCGTACGGCGCGGGGGCCGGGTGGGCGCGCAGCTGCGCGGCGAGGTCGTGGTGGCAGCACGGGGCGGCGAGCACCCAGCGGGCGTTCCACCGCACCGCGCGGGCCAGCGCCTCGTCGGTGGCGGTGTCGCAGGCGTGCAACGCCAGCACCAGGTCGGGGGCGGGCTCGACCACCGCGTCGGCGATGGTGCCGGCCACGAAGGAGACCTTGTCCGCCCAGCCGAGCCGCTCGGCCAGCTCGGTGTTGCGCCGGCGCTGGTCCTCGCGGACGTCCACGCCGACCAGCTCGACGTCGAGACCCCGCTGGGTCAGGTAGCGGTGGGCGGCGAAGGTCAGGTACGCGTTGCCGCAGCCCAGGTCCACCACGCGCAAGGGACCGGTCAGCTCGTCGGGGAGGGTGGCGGCGAGCGCGCGCAGGAACGCGTCGACCTGGCGGCGCTTGGCGGCTGAGCCGCCGATCTCGGCGAAGATCGGGTCGCCCGGGTCGAGCAGGTACTCCTTGGCGCGGTCGTGCCCGCCCGGCTCGGCCGCCGGCCGGCTCGCCACGGCGCGGTGCACCTGCGCCTCGCCGGACTTGGTCACCCGGAGCTGGAGCGTGGCGTCGGCCGTCTCCACGTGCCAGTTGCCGAACGGCTCGGCCAGCAGCGCGTCGACCGCCGCGCCGGCTTCCGCGCCCGGGGCCACGTTGCGGGTGTACGGCCGGGCGCCGTCGGAGGTGGAGATCTGCAATCGGGGGCCGGCCTTGAGGGCGACCGGGCGCAGTTCGGCGCGGACCGCCGAGGGGCGCTGCCCGCGGCGGCGGCCGGCGGCGACGGCGCGGGTCAACGCGGGGTCGAGCAGCAGGGCCCGGACCTCGGTCAGGGCGGCGTCCAACGGTTCCGGCATCCCACCATCATCCTTCCCGGTCCGGGCCGCCCGTCGGCGGGCCGCCGCAGGGTGGGGTGCGTCGCTCGTCCACCACGCCGGCGCACCCGCCTCCGGCGTGTCGGCCGGCACCGGCGCACCGGGCGGAGACGCTCTTGCTCTGCTGCCCTTCCGGCAACACTGAACGCCCTCAGGTGTTGCCTCCGCTTCAGCGGTGCAGAGCGTGCGGGAGGGGCACCCAGCCCGGTCGAAGGCCGGTCCGGGTCTCGGTCCGGGTCCGGGGCGAGGGTCGGGCCGGGTGGAGGCGGCCGGTTGCAGCGCCGGCGCGACCTCCCGCCGGTCGGTCCCACCTCCCGCCGGTTGCCGCCCGCCGTGAGGGCCGCGCCGACGGGCCCGTTCGCCCGGTCAGAAGGCCGCCACCGGGGAAAGGGGACGTCCCCCGGGCCGGTGTTCGGCGCGGGGGACGTCGGGTATCGCGAAGGTCAGTCGGCGATCGCCTCGGCCGGCGTACCGGCACCGGCGCCACCACGGCGGCGCCGGCGGCGGCGCGGCTTCGACGACTCGCCCTCGGCGGCGGCCATGGCCGGCTCCGGGGAGCCCGCGTCGGTGGCGACCGCACCGGTCGACTCGCCCACGATCATCTCGCCAGCCCGGCGGCGGCGCCGGCGGCGCGGAGTGCGGGTGCCCTCGGCGGCGGCGTCAGCCGACGCCTCGGCGTCCGGCGTGTCCGCGTCGGCGCGACCGTCCGGCGTGTCCGCGTCGGCGCGACCGCCGCGTCGGCGCTCGCCCCGGCCCCGGCTCTCACCGTGGCCCTCGCCGCGCCGGGAGCCCCGGCCGCCCTCGCCGCGCCGCGGCCGGCCGCCCAGGTCCTCCTCGACCTCGGCGGAGAGCCCGGCCCGGGTCCGCTCGGCGGTCGGCAGGGTGCCGGAGACCTCGGGGGAGATGTCGAGGTCGGTGTAGAGGTGCGGAGAGGTGTGGTACGTCTCCGGCGGCTCCGGCATCTCCAGGCCGAGGGTCTTGTCGATGATCCGCCAGCGGGGCATGTCGTCCCAGTCGACGAAGGTCACCGCGACGCCCGTGGCCCCGGCCCGGCCGGTACGACCGATCCGGTGGGTGTAGGTGTCCTGGTCCTCGGGGCAGTCGTAGTTGATGACGTGGGTGACGCCGGTGACGTCGAGCCCGCGCGCCGCCACGTCGGTGGCGACCAGGATGTCGATCTTGCCGGCGCGGAACGCCCGCAGCGCCCGCTCCCGCGCGCCCTGGCCCAGGTCGCCGTGGACGGCGGCGACCGCGAAGCCGCGGAAGTCGAGGTCCTCGGCGACCCGGTCGGCGGCCCGCTTGGTGCGGGTGAAGATCATGGTCAGCCCGCGCCCCTCGGCCTGGAGGATCCGGGCCACGATCTCGACCTTGTTCATCGAGTGGGTGCGGTAGACCAGCTGCTGGGTCTGCGGCGACGGGCCGGTCTCGGCGGTGTGCCCGGCGTGGATGGTCACCGGCCGGCGCAGGAAGCGCCGGGACAGGGCGACGATCGGGTCCGGCATGGTGGCCGAGAAGAGCATCGTCTGCCGGTCCTCCGGCAGCATCGCCAGGATCTTCTCGACGTCGTCCAGGAAGCCCAGGTCGAGCATCCGGTCGGCCTCGTCGAGCACCAGTGCGCGTACCCGGTCGAGCCGCAGGTGCTTCTGCTTCTGCAGGTCCATCAGGCGGCCGGGCGTGCCGACCAGGATCTCGACGCCCTTGCGCAGCGCGTCGATCTGCGGCTCGTACGCCACGCCGCCGTAGATCGGCAGCACCCGCACGCCCCGGGTGCGGCCCGCGGCGGCGAGGTCCTTGGCGACCTGGATGCCCAGCTCGCGGGTGGGGACGACGACCAGGGCCTGGGGCACGCCGTCGCTGCCCTCGCCCGGCGCGAAGACCCGCTCCAGCAGCGGTACGCCGAAGCCGAGGGTCTTCCCGGTGCCGGTCGGCGCCTGGCCGATCAGGTCGGTGCCGCGCAGCGCGATGGGGAGCGCGTACTCCTGGATCGCGAAGGCGCGGGTGATGCCCGCCGCGGCCAGCGCCTCGACGGTCTCGGGCCGCGCGCCGAGCGCGGCGAAAGTGGGAGCCTCCGGACGAACCGGGGCGGTGGGGACCAGCTCCTGGCCACCCAGCTCTTCGAGAATCTGTTCGCTCATCTGGATCTGGGGGTGCCCTCTCGTGGTGCGCCCCGTCTTGTCCTCAGGGCGCGATCGGTATGGCGCGGGCCACGCGGTCGGGGGCGGATCGCCGAGCCGGACCGGGCCGCACGCGCGCCGCAGGCAGGACTTCGATCAGATCGGCGCCCGCGGCAACTGCTCCATACTAGCTGAGCGATCCTCCGCCGGTCCCGGAGCGCACTGGCCAGGTCTTCTCCGGGGGTCGCAATTGTGACCTACGCCACTGCGCGGGGGCTTCGGTCGTCCGGTTTGGGCGGTACCCTGCGCACGTGTCCGCCCCGACAACACCCGAGGCCGTGGTCGACCTGCTCGGCCTGGTGGCCTACGGCGAGCTGCTCGCCTTCGACCGGATGGCAGCCGACGCCCGGCTCGCCCCCGACCTGCGCCGCCGGGCCGCGCTGAGCGAGATGGCGGCCGCTGAGATCGGCAACTACCGGCGCCTCGCCGACCGGCTCGCCGCGCTCGGGGCGCTGCCCGACGACGTGATGGCGCCGTACGTCGCGCCGTTGCAGGCGTACCACGACTCGACCGAGCCGAAGGACTGGCTGGAGGCGGTCACCAAGGCGTACGTCGGCGACGCGATCACCGACGACTTCCTCAGCGGGATCGCCGACACGCTCGACGAGCCGGACCGGCAGCTGGTCCTCGACGTGCTCCACGAATCCCGGTACGCCGAGTTCGCCGCGGCCGAGATGCGGGCGGCGATCGAGGCCGACCCGCGGGTGGCCAACCGGCTCTCCATGTGGGCGCGCCGGCTCGTCGGCGAGGCGCTGTCCCAGGCAGGCCGGGTCGCGGCGGCGGACCGGGGCGCGCTGACGGCGCTGATCGCGCGGGACGGGGCGGACGTGCCGGCGATGTTCCGGCGGCTCACCGCCAACCACACCGCCCGGATGGCCGCCGCCGGGCTGAACAACTGACGGGACCGGGCCCGGCCCGCGGCGGGCGCACCCGCCGCGGGGGGCCGGAACGGATCAGCGGACGGTGAACCCGACCGCCCGCGGGGACGCCTCGGCGATCTCGACGTAGGCGACCTTGTTGACCGGCACGATGACCCGCCGGCCCTTCTCGTCGGTCAGGGACAGCGTCCCCTCGTCCTTGCCGAAGGCGTCGGTCACGATCTGCTCGATCTCGGCCGGCGACTGCGCGCTCTCCAGAACCAGCTCGCGCGGCGCGTACTGCACGCCGATCTTGACCTCCACTGTGCCTCCTCAGGTGGGCGAAAGAGCCGCCGATGGGAAGGCTATCCGATCTCGGGGCCGGATGTTCAGGCTGACTCACCTTGCAGCGGGAAGCTCGCGATACCACGCCAGGACAGCGCCGCGACCAGCGCCTCCGCCTCCGCCTTGGGCACCTGGCGACCGCCGGCCAACCAGAACTGGGCGGCCGTCTCGGCCGCCCCGACCAGGCCGGAGGCGAGCAGTTCGGCGTGCGCCCGGCTGACCCCGGTGTCCGAGATGATGGTGTCGGTGATCGCCGCGATGCAGCCCTGTTCGACCCGCTCCACCCGCTGGCGGACCGCCGGATCGTTGCGCAGGTCCGACTCGAAGACGAGGCGGAACGCCTCGCTCTCGTGGTCGACGAAGTCGAAGTACGCGCGCACCGAGGCGCCGACCCGCTCCTTGTTGTCGTTCGTCCCGCGCATCGCGTCGTGCACCTTGGCGACGATGGCGTCGCAGTGCGTGTCGAGCAGCGCCAGGTAGAGCTCCATCTTGCCCGGGAAGTGCTGGTACAGAACCGGCTTGGAAACCCCGGCCCGCTCGGCGATGTCGTCCATCGCGGCGGCGTGGTAACCCTGCGCGACGAACACTTCCTGCGCCGCCGCGAGCAGCTGCTTGCGGCGCGCCGAACGGGGCAGGCGGGTGGGCCGGCCGGCGGTCTGCGAACCGTTCCCCACAGCGGTCATGGGAACCTCCGAGTTTCTTTCGTACGAGCCGGCACTTTTACCCCCTACCGGTGGGGGCATGTACCCCGGTCCCGGAATTGGCCCGCCGCTGTAACTTATCGCCACTGTCACCACACGGTAGCCTCAGCGGGGGCGACCAAGGAGCGCGCGGTGAGTGAATCAGGGCAACCCGGTGCCGCCACCCCGGGAGAGCACGGTGACGGAACGGGTCAGCAGGACGACCTGACCCGTTCCGGCAGCGGGTGGGCACCCCCGGCGACCGGGTGGTCCGGCGGGGCCGACGCCCCCGCGTACCGGGACACCGCCGCCCCCTGGCACCGGCCCGACCCGGCAACCGGCTGGGACGCCTCCTCCCCGCGCCACGGCGACCTGCCGGCGCCCCTGACCGACCCCGATCCCGACCCCGAGCCGCGCAACGGGCGAGCCCACCTCAACGGCGTCAGCCACCCGGGTGAGGAGCCGCCGCGCGGCCGGCCGTCCCCGATGAGCGCCCCGCCCGCCGACGCGCCCCGCTTCGGCGCCGACCTGCGGCGGGATGCCGACGGCGGCCGGCTGGTCGTACCGGCGCAGCGGCCGGCGCCGCCGACCGAGCAGCAACACGGGCCGGCCGACCCGGACGCCGTCGGGTGGCACTCCGCCGAGGAACCGCCCCGGGCGAGCCGCTGGGCGGAGGGGGGCTTCCCCACGTCCGCGCCGCCGGCCGTGCAGGTGCCGCCGGTCGGCACCGCCGCCTCCGGCTTCGAGGTCCCGCCGGGCTTCCACGCTCCGCAGGCCGACCGGGGCCAGGCCGACCGGGCCGAGGCCGACCCGTTCCCGCCCGACACGCCCGGTGCCTGGACGGACCGTTTCCACCCCGGCTCCCCGAGCGAGTCGGCGGGGGCCCGCGGTGGCGACGAGGCGGGCGCCCGCGGTGCGCCGGACCGGCGGGCCGAGGACGCCCCGCACGCCGCCGAGCAGCCCTTCGCCGGTCCCGGCCACCGTCCGGCCGACGAACCGGACTGGTCCGGCCCGAGCTGGAACCGCCCGAGCTGGGGCGGAGGCTGGGCGCCGCCGTGGGCGCGCGAGGACGAGCCGCCGCCGGGCCGCCGGTCCCGGTCGGACCGGACGACGGAGTGGCCGGCCGAGCCGGCCCGGCCGTACGAGCCGGTGCGCGCCGAGCCGGCCCGGCCGTACGAGCCGGTGCGCGCCGAGCCGGCCCGGCCGTACGAGCCGGTGCGGTCCGAGGTGCCCGGGCCGTACGAGCTGACCCGCGCCGAGCGGGAGGCGTCGACCCGCCCCACCGACCGGCCCGTCCCGGAGCGGTCCGCCGTCGACGAGTCCGTTGCGTGGACCGGCGGTCGCTCCGCCGCCGCGCCGTCTCCCGTCGCCCCCTCCAGCGCCCCACCGGCCACCGCCCCCTCCAGCGCCCCACCGGCCACCGCCTCCTCCGGCGCCCCGCCCGCCGCCGCGCCGCCCGTCCTGACGGAGGAGCCGGCCGCCGACACCACCCCGACCACCGATCGGGCCGACCGGCCGTTCCGGCTCCGGTCCGTGCCGGTGGAGACCGCCCCGACGGAGCTTCCCGGCCACCCGCCGGCCGCCGCCGGTTCCCGCGCCGCGCCAGACTCCGCCACGAGCGGGCCGCGCCGCCTCGACCGCACCTCGTCCGCGCCCGCCCCGACGAGCGCACCCCCGTACGCGGCCCGCCGCTCCGCCCCCGATCCGGCACCCCCGGCACCCCCGGCCGAGCCGGCCGTCGCCGACCGGACGCCGGACACCGGCGCGGCGGTGCTGCCGCAGCGCGTCCCCGCCGAGCCGGACGTGCCCGTCGTGCCGGAGCCGCCAGCCGTGGAGCCACCCGCCGAGACCCCGGAACTCGCCCGCATAGCCACCCACCTGCGCCGCGACGACGAGCCCGCCCCGCTGCGGGAGCGGCCGGAGGGCTTCGACGTCAACGCCATTCTCGACGCCGTACGGGAGGTGGCCGGCGTGCGCGACGCCGCGCTGCGCCGCACCCTCTCCCCGGAGGCGTCGTTCGTCTCCGGGGAGGCGAGGAAGGCGATGGTGGAGGCGATCTCCGCCGGGTCGGCCTTACGCCCCTGCAGGCCGGTCGACCGCTTGCGCAGGCTCTCGT